>JAIKXN010000144.1 GCA_024684055.1 Lachnospiraceae bacterium
GAAAAAAACGAAGATCGTATTTACGACGGAATGGAGACTTGATGGATAATTATCTCAATATGTTAAAAGACAGCCTTGTCAAAAAAGAAAAAAATTTATCTTCGCTTATAGCTTTAAGTGAAAAACAGGGCGCCATAGTTAAAGAAGAAAATAACGTCGACTGGGAAGAATTTACCAAAGTCGCAGATGAGAAAGGTGTCCTTATAGAAGAAATCCTTAAACTCGATGAAGGCTTTGAAATGCTATATGACCATATCAAAGAAGGACTTGAGGATAACAGGGAAAAATACAGCAGCGCTATTATTGAGATAAAAGCACTTATTAAATCCGTGACGGAAAAGGGCGCAGATCTGGAAGCTCTGGAACGCAGGAACAAAACCGCTATCGAAGCTGCATTCTCAAGTACCAGAAAAGAGATACGTCAGTCTAAACTCGGCCAGAAAGCTGCAGCGGATTATTACAATAAGATGAATAAAATCAATACTATCGATCCGCAGTTGTTAGACAGAAACTGTTGATACGGAAAAACGTACAAATCAAACATAAATTATTAATATGTATGATGGACGTAAATTAGAGTAAAAAAGAATAATATTATGGGTATACCCGATAAGGATTAAAACATACAGTTTTTATATCCTGTCGGGTATTTTTTAATATTCTGAGGCAGGATTTATACCCTATCGGGTATAAATTTAATGTTTTATCAAAAAAAATAATACACATTTAATCAATATAATCCGCTATCGGATGGGCAAATACACAATATATATGAAGCGAAAAAAAACTTTAAAAAATTTCTTAAAAAACTTTAAAAAAGGGGTTAAGTTTGCTGAAAGCGCTCCGATATAAAAGGTACAAGTAATAAAGTTACTGTTAACTTAAGTGATTAGTCGGACGGAGCGTACGGCCTGAGGATTAATTGCGGAACAGAGTGGCAAGGATGTCACCGGAAAATTCATGGAGGAAAAAAATATGGTAGTACAGCACAATTTAAGAGCAATGAATTCCAACAGAATGTTGGGCGTAACAACAGCACAGCAGTCAAAGTCGACTGAGAAATTATCTTCAGGTTTTAAGATCAACCGTGCAGCAGATGATGCAGCAGGTTTGGCTATTTCCGAAAAGATGAGAAAACAGGTTCGTGGCCTTACAAAGGCTGTTGCAAATGCACAGGATGGTATTTCCTGCGTACAGACAGCTGAAGGTGCTTTGACAGAAGTTCACGATATGCTTCAGAGAATGAATGAACTCGCAATGCAGTCCGCTAACGGAACAAACTCAGATTCTGACAGAGGATATCTTCAGTCTGAAGTTGAAGCATTGTCAACAGAGATCGATCGTATCTCCAGTACAGTTACATTTAACGACCAGAAGTTATTAGATGGTAGCTTTACAGGTAAAGCTCTTCAGGTTGGATTTACCGATGATGATCAGATCGAAATCAGTATTTCTGCAATTACTGCAGCTTCTATCGGTATCGGTTCAGTAGACATTAGTTCTGCTACAGGTGCAGTTAGTGCACTCACATCGATCAGTGGAGCAATCAATACTGTTTCAGAAATGAGATCAAATCTTGGTGCAATCCAGAACCGTCTCGAGCACACTGTTAACAACCTTAACAACGTTGTTGAAAATACATCATCTGCTGAAAGCCAGATTCGTGATACTGATATGGCTACTGAAATGGTTAAGTACTCCAACAACAACATACTTGCTCAGGCAGGTACAGCAATGTTGGCACAGGCTAACCAGGCTAACCAGAACGTATTATCGTTACTTGGTTAATTTATTGCCACAACTACCGAAAGGAACCGGGAAACCGGTTCCTTTTTTTGACAATGCGGAGGCAAACAATAAAAAATATGCGGATATAAAATAGTAAGCAATAATTCATATTACTATTTTTATTATTCTGAAAACCTGAAAAACACTTTGCTGTTTTTAAAAAAATTTTTGATAAAAGGGTTAAGTCATATAAATAATATCCGATATAGTTATTGTAAGCAGTAATGTCTGCTTGCAAAGTAAACTTTTAACTTTGTAAGTGGCATGGATGTCACAGAATATTCAAGGAGGATAAGATATGGTAGTACAGCACAATTTAAGAGCAATGAATTCCAACAGAATGTTGGGCGTAACAACAGCACAGCAGTCAAAGTCAACTGAGAAATTATCTTCAGGATTTAAGATTAACCGTGCAGCAGATGATGCAGCTGGTTTAGCTATTTCCGAAAAGATGAGAAAACAGGTTCGTGGTCTTACAAAGGCTGTTGCAAATGCACAGGATGGTATTTCCTGCGTACAGACAGCTGAAGGTGCTTTATCAGAAGTTCATGATATGCTTCAGAGAATGAACGAACTTGCAATGCAGTCCGCTAACGGAACAAACTCTGATACTGACAGAGGATATCTTCAGTCAGAAGTTGAAGCATTATCAACAGAAATCGATCGTATTTCCAGTACAGTTACATTTAATGACCAGAAGTTATTAGATGGTAGCTTTACAGGGAAAGCTCTTCAGGTTGGATTTACAGATGATGATCAGATTGAAATCAGCATTTCTGCAATTACTGCAGCTTCTATCGGTATCGGTACAATAGACATTAGTTCTGCATCAGGTGCAGTTAGTGCACTCACATCGATCAGTGGAGCAATCAATTCAGTTTCTGAAATGAGATCAAATCTCGGTGCTATTCAGAACCGTCTCGAGCACACTGTTAATAACCTTAACAATGTTGTTGAAAATACAGCAGCTGCTGAGAGCCAGATTCGTGATACTGATATGGCTACTGAAATGGTTAAGTACTCGAACAACAACATACTTGCGCAAGCAGGTACAGCAATGTTGGCTCAGTCTAACCAGGCTAACCAGAACGTATTATCATTACTTGGATAATCGTATCCGGTATAATCATTGTTTTGACTACCAAAAAGGGAACCATTTTGGTTCCCTTTTTTTAGGTTTTTGTGTAAAATATTATTATAATGTAAATTCAGACTTATTCCGATTCTGAAAGGGGAAAAACATGCATTTTGAGGAAGATTTCTTTAAAAACGAAGTGAGAGATGGCTTTTTTGTATCTTCAATGATGAAAAGAGCCTGGGCAGCGCAGATTGAAGTTCTTGAAGTTTTCGATAATTTATGCAAAGAAAACAATATAAGGTATTTTGCTGCATACGGTACCACACTTGGCGCAGCAAGACATGGCGGATTTATTCCCTGGGATGATGATATAGATATCTGTATGTTAAGAGAGGACTACGAAAAACTTCGAGTAGTTGCCAAAGAAGGAAAATTACCGGATGAATATGTTTTAAAGTCTGTATATGACAGCGACGATTATGATGCGACATTTGACAGAATCATAAATTCTTACAGTATCGGATTTAATGAAGAAAGACTGGAAAAATATCATGGATTTCCGTTTTGTGTCGGATTGGATATTTTTCCGATGGATTATGTTCCTACCGGAGGAAAATTTGCTGCCTTTAAAGAAGATGTAACAACTCTGGTGCAGATTTACAGCGCATTACAGGAAAATGAAGATGAAAAATTATCCAAACGAATGCGCGAAATAATTAAAGTAAAGTATGGATATTCAATTAATAAAAACAAAAACGAAGCTAACCAGATAGTTCGAATTTTAGAGAACTGTATAAGAAAGTACTGCTCGAAAAGAGAAGAAAATCTTGCGCGTGTTTACGGATGGGCTGCAAAAGGATTTAAAGAATACGGTTTGATAAAATCCGAATGGTTTGATGAAATAGATTATATTCCGTTTGAAAATTATAAGATTCCGGTTCCCTATAAATATCATGAAGTACTGGAAGTACAGTACCCCAACCACATGGTAGCTGTAAGAGCTTTTGAGGATCTTCACGATTATCCTTTTTATAAGAAACAGGATGAATTCTTCTTTGAAACCGTGAATAAGCGTATTGCTTCAAGAGAATATAATCAGGATGAAGTTGCTCAGTATCACAGTTCAAACCAGTATACTTCCGTTAAACAGTCTTTGCTGTCTAAAATCAGTGTATTAATCAGAATTAACGATTTAATTATTAAACTGGTTGAATCCGGAGATGCCGAACAGATACTTAAATTCCTGGCGGATTCACAGGATGTCGCAATTAAAATGGGAAATGTCCTGGAAGAGCGCTATGAAGCGGACGTTGCTAATGATATAATAGCCGATCTTGAAAAGTATTGCGAACATCTTTATAACGTATCGGTCGGAATGTCGGAAGATTCGGATTTATTTATAGAATCCCTTGAGAAGGTAATCAAACTGGCTCAGATAATCCAGAAAAAGATTGAAAATATTAGTACAAATCCCAATAAAAAGATAGTATTCGTGTTTGAAAATGCAGAGGAATGGGCAAAATACGAACAGCTTTATAAAATGCTTTCATCAAAACAGGATGTAAGATGTTATGCAATACCGATTCCGTATTATATGATGAATTCGAAACTGCAGGTAGAAGATGACAGCCTCAGATTTGAAGGCAACGATATTGAAACCGATGTCGAGTTTATAGATTATAAAACTTTTGAATACGAAAGCATTGACTGCATTATAAAGGCTAATCCGTATGACGGAAGCAGTGTGGCAGATATAATTCCGCCGTTCTTCTTCTCGGAAAATATGCATAAGTATTGTAAAAACATTATCCATGTTCCGACTCTGGATATATTTGAATTTGATAAAGAAGACGTTCAGATGGTAGAAATGTCGGATTGTTTTGTAAAGACACCGAGTGTAATATATTCGGATTATGTTTTGTTAAATTCCAAAATTAATACAAATACATACATTGAGCTTTTGAAGGAAGTTTCGGAATCTGTAAATTGGGATGAGAAAGTTTTGTATTGTTCAGATGATACAGAGACAGTCAAAACTATTTTAAAAATATGTGAATCATAGGAGACAAGCCGAGATTTTCTCGGTTTGTTTCTTTATGAATTAAAGAAAAAGAGAATGAAGAATTGTTTTCAAAACAGGGGGAAAAATGATTTTCAAAACCGAATTTTTTAAAGAAGAGATAAGAGAAGGCTTTACGGTCGCCGAAATGATGAAAAGAGCTTGGGCAGCCGAACTTGAAGTACTTGAGGTTATAGAAAAGACATGTGCGGATCTTGGAATAAATTATTACGCATATGGAGGAACCCTGCTTGGAGCGGTAAGGCACAAAGGATTTATTCCATGGGATGACGATCTGGATATATGTATGAAAAAAGAGGATTACAGACTCTTTATAGAAAAAGCCCCTGAATATCTGCCGGAAGGGTTTGTTATTTCCGGTATTTTTTCGGACGAACCCCGACTTCAGGATGCGAATAAAGAGCCACAGGCAAGAGTAATAGCGGATGAAACTATGTTTCCTCTTCCCAAATACATGAACCGTTTTCATTCTTTCCCGTATATGAGAGTCGGAATTGATATTTTTCCGTTGTATTATCTTCCGAGGGATGTCGATAAACAGATAGAACTGGTAACACTGATAAATGACATGCAGGTTACCGCAGGTTTTTTGGACCATTTCAGAAAAAAAGGAGAATTGTCCAAAAGAATAGACAAGTATGAAAAAATACTGGGAGAGAAAATATTCGATTCGAATGATGATGTTTTAGCAAAGAATTTGAGACTGGCATCGGATACAATTGCATCCCTGGTTGAAGCGGAAGATGCTGATTATGTTTTTAATACATTGTATTTAAGGACTCCGAAAGAACCCAAAGGGTTTAAGGGATACAAGGGTTATAAACTCGACTGGTTTGGGAGCGGTGTAAAGCTTGAGTATGAGAATACGCAAATTTGTGCACCTCTGAATTATACTGATGTTTTAAGAGTGGAATTCGGAGATGATTACATGACTCCGAAGATGTTTGCAGCGGAACATGAATATCCGTTTTATAAAAATCAGGAAGAAGCATTTATTAAGTTGTTGAGAGAATCCAATGTCAATACGCCTGTTGATGATTTTTGCAGAAACTGGCACCTAATGAATGGCGGAAACTGATAAATATTTTTTGAAACTTTTTTTGAGAAAGGAAATTGGAGTATGCTGAATTTTACTGTCGGTCCGGTCATGTGCAGCGATGATGTTTTGGCTGTTGGCGGTGAGCAGGTTCCGTATTTCAGAACTGCAGAGTTCTCGGAAACGATGTTAGAGAATGAAAAATATATATTGGATTTTTCAGGGGCACCCGAGGGTTCAAAAGCGGTATTTATGACAAATTCATCTACCGGTTCAATGGAAGCGGTTGTTATGAATTGTTTTACACAAAAAGATAAGGTTCTTGTTATAGACGGAGGAAGTTTTGGGCACCGTTTTGCACAGTTGTGTGAAATTCATGATATTCCCCACACACGTCTTGAACTTAAATGCGGACAGGCGTTATCCAAAGAAAAACTGTATGAATACGATAACCGTGATTATACGGGTTTACTTGTAAATATAGATGAAACATCCACAGGAGTCTTATATGACTCTGAAATGATAGGTGATTTTTGTAAGAAAAACGGACTGTTTTACGTATGCGACTGTGTTTCGGCTTTTTTGGCCGATCCTTTTGATATGGCTAAGTGCGGTGCGCATGTAATGATAACAGGGTCACAGAAAGTACTTGCGTGTCCGCCCGGAATATCCGTTATAGTTTTAAATCCGGAAGCGGTTGAAAGAGTAAAAAACGCAAATGTTAAATCCATGTACTTTAATCTTGCAGATGCTCTTAAAAATATGGAACGCGGGCAGACACCGTTTACTCCTGCGGTAGGTATTTTAAGACAAATCAACAGGAGACTGAAAGAAATAGATGAAGCGGGCGGGGCAGAGGTGGAAATTGCACGCGTGGCAAAACAGGCCGCCGATTTCAGAGCCAAGATTAAAGAACTTCCGTTTGAATTCGTTTCCGAATCGCCGGCTAACGGGGTAACTCCCATTCATCCGATTAATGCTGATGCCTATAAGATTTTTGAGATTCTTAAGGATGAATACGGAATATGGATATGTCCGAATGGCGGAGAGTTAAAGAGCAAAGTTTTTCGTGTAGGTCATATAGGATATTTATGTATTGAAGATAATGATACTCTGATTAATGCCTTTAAGGATTTACAGAAAAGGGGATTATTGTAGGGGCATCGAAGAGTTAAGTGAAGGATTTGGATGTAAAAGTGAGGGAAGCAAAATGGTTAAAGTTATTACGTATGGAACGTATGACATGTTACACAGGGGGCATATTAATCTTTTGACAAGAGCTAAAGCACTTGGTGATTATCTTATAGTCGGGGTAACCTCAGATGATTATGATAAATCCAGAGGAAAGATAAATAATCAGCAGTCTTTGATGGAGCGTATTGCGGCCATAAAAGAAACAGGAATTGCCGATGAAATCATTGTCGAAGAATATGAAGGTCAGAAGATAGACGATATTAGACGTCATGATGTAAATATTTTTACCGTCGGATCGGACTGGATCGGAAAGTTCGACTATTTGCAGGATTATTGCGAAGTAGTGTACCTTCCCAGAACAGAGGGAGTATCAAGTTCTGAAGTAAGGGCGGAAAAAAGAAAAATAAAAATCGGTATAGTGGGATCTGCTGCATACAGATCAAAGTTTATTAAAGAATCCAAGTATGTAAATGGCGTTGAAATAGTAGGAGTATGTGCCGCTCATCATGAGAATGACAGGAAGGATGACGGATTACAGTATATCAGTCATTATGATGAACTTTTAAAAAATGTTGATGCCGTTTATGTGGTATCCAGACCGGAGAAACATTATGCCGATACAAAGAAAGCCCTTTTAGCCGGCAAACATGTTCTTTGCGAGTCGCCGATAGCTATTACAAAAGCGCAATGTGAAGAACTGTTTGAACTTGCCGATTCAAAGAATCTGATTCTTATGGATGCTATAAAAACGGCATATTCCACGGCTTATGAGAGATTGCTGTTAATGGCTAAAGGCGGAAAAATCGGAGAATTAATATCGGTGGATTCCGTTTGTACCAGTCTTCGTGACGGACTTCAAAAGGAAGGCGTGGATCTTTCCAGAAAATGGAACAGTATGAACGGCTGGGGACCTGCGGCCATGCTTCCGGTGTTTCAGCTTTTTGGAACTAATTACAGCAATAAGTTTTTTTATACGAAATATCTGGATAAAGAGAAGAATATAGATGCTTTTACAAAGATCGATTTTGTTTTTCCGTCAGGTGTGGCTTCGGTTAAAGTTGCAAAAGGCGCAAAATCAGAAGGTGAATTGGTAATTACAGGAACAAAGGGATATATTTATGTTCCTGCACCGTGGTGGAAAACAGATTATTTCGAAGTCAGATATGAAAACCCTGAAGATAATAAAAGGTATTTTTATCAGCTGGATGGTGAAGGAATCAGATATGAGATAGTTGCTTTTTGTAAGGCTGTCGAATCCGGGAAAAACATCAGTTATGTTTCCAGAAATATATCTGAAGCAATTTCCGAGGTTATAGGTGATTTCGATCTTCGACAGGGAATGACAGAGATTTGCTGACAGAACCGTTTTCAAAGGTAAATTCATTATAAAGGATTTTTGTTATGTACTTGACGCCGGAGCAGTTGAGAAAACTTCAGCTGGTTGAAAATGAACTGATATGCGAAGTTGATCGTATATGTAAAAAAAATAATATAAAGTATTCTTTGTATGCAGGTACATTATTGGGAGCAGTACGCCATAAGGGATTTATCCCCTGGGATGATGATGCTGATATTTGCTTTTTCCCGGAAGAGTATGAGAAATTTTATGAAGCTTGCAAAAATGATTTGGGTGAAAAGTTTTTTCTCCAGGATTATAGAACAGATCCGCATTACAGATGGGGTTATGCTAAGTTGAGAAGGAATAACTCGGAATTTGTGCGTGAAGGTCAGGAGCATATGAAGTATCATAACGGAATTTGTATTGATTTATTCTGTTTATTCAGTGTTCCGGATAATAAGCTCGCAAGAGAAATATATTATTTAAAATTTTTCCTTATCAGAAAAACACTTTATTCGGAGGTTGGAAGGTTGTCCGAAAAAAATGCTTTTAAGAGAGCGGTGTATTCACTATTATCTAAAATTTCCAAAGAAAAAGTTTTTAAATATGCCAATCGGATAATATACAGAAAACCGTCCGAACTGGTAAATTTAATGTATATTCCGAATGCCAAAAGCTGTAAATACGGTATTCCCAGAAGATGTCTGGAAGAGAATACGGAGTTGGAATTTGAAGGAAAAAAACTGTCGGCGATGAGTGGCTATGATGAAGTGCTGGGAATGGCATATGGTGATTACATGAAATTGCCGCCGGAGGATGATCGGGAGAGTCATAATCCTGCTTCAAAGATTGTTTTTCCTGACGATTGAGAGTGCAATAAAGTAATATAGGCTGTAAATTTTCGTTGATTGATATAAAAAAGGAGTTGGATTCATGAAAAAGTTGTTGGTTCTTGGCGGTGGGGTTTTTCAGATACCTTTTGTTCTAAAAGCCAAAGAAATGGGAGTATATGTTGGGTTGGTGGATATAAACAAAAATTCGCCGGCTAAACTTTATTCTGATGAATTCTTCAATGAAAGTATTCTGGATATAGATGCAGTAAGACAAATAGTTCAGTCATTCAAACCCGATGGAATTTCTGTAGGCACATGTGAAACGGCTATGCATACGGCAACCCGCGTAGCTGATGAATTTGGATATCCTTTTTTAAAGGAAGAAATTGTTAACAGAGCTACGAATAAGATTTTAATGCTGGAAGCATTTAAAAAATGCAATGTACCATCGCCTGAATATGCAGTAATAAAACAGGAAGATAAAGTTGTCTGGAACGGAGAATACCCTGTAATTACAAAACCTTCTGATAAATCTGCCAGTCGCGGATTATACTATGTCGAGAATAGCGAAGAATTAAATAAAGCAGTTGAAATAAGTATGGCTTCAAGTGATGAAAAAGAAGTCCTGATTGAAGAATATCTTGACGGACCTGAAGTCAGCGTTGAACTGCTGATGATGGGGGCAGAACCAAAGGTTTTACAGATTACCGACAAAATTACAAGCGGTTCTCCGTATTATATTGAATTGGGCCAGGTTCAGCCATCTATGCTGAGTGAAGACTGTAAAAAAAGCCTGGCAAAATGTGCCATGGAAGCTGCAGTTGCGGTCGGACTTGAAAACTGTGCGGTTCATGCTGAGATTAAAATGACATCGAAAGGCCCCAAAATGGTTGAACTTGCAGGCAGAATGGGAGGTCATTTTATCGATTCGTATTTGCTTGAAGAATCAACGGGATATGATTTGCAGAAGGCTGTTATCCGATTTGCTTTAGGAGATGGAATAGAACTGAGTCAGAGTACGAAGTCACCGGAGGGTTGTGCGGTACAATGCATACTGTCAAAAGCCGGAGTGGTAAAAAATTTAAGCGGAATTGATGAAGCAAAGAAACTTCCGGATGTTGTACAGGTTTTTGTAACGGTGAATATCGGTGATAAATTATCGGACGGAAAGAGTAATAATGATTTGATTGGATACGTAGTGGCTAAGGGAGAAAATGCACAATGTGCATTGGATAATTGTCAAAAGGCAATTGATAAAATTGAGATATTGATTGAGTAGGTGCAATAATATGGATTTGAATTTAAAACCGGCTACAGAAAGTGATTTTGAGGATTATTATGAAATAAGATCCGGTAAGGGAGATATTTACTGGAATGGGTATACTGAAAAACCGCAAAAGGAAAGTTTTAGAGAACTGTTTCTCAACAGACTCGGAAACGCCAGATTTGAAAAGACGGAGGACCGAAGAATCTATATTGTCAGGCTGAATGATGAAGAAGGAGCGTACAGTATCGGATTCATTCAACTGATTAAGAGGGATGATGGCATAGATATAGGATATACTATCTCGGAATCATTTCAAAGAAGAGGCTATGCAACGGAAGCATTAAAACAAGCAATCGATCTGGCTCGATTGCTTGATGAGAGAATATATGTTCAAATTCGCGACGATAACATTGCATCGCAGGGTGTTGCCTTGAAGTGCGGATTTATCAAAACGGAAGAGTATGAAACCAGAAACTATCCGCAGGCAGGCGAACAAAAACTGAGGAAATACAGACTGGTTTGATTTTGATAATTCTTCTTATAAATCCTTCTAGTAGGTATTTTTAAAGAAATAAACATCGTAAGTGTACGGTGAATTCCAGTAATTCTTAATGGGCGTTTTTGAGAATTTAACGCTGCAGTTATTTTTTTCTGCGATTTCGGCAAAGAAAGCTTTGGAATAAAACATATGGTTAATTCCGGCATATTTCTTGTCGTAATCTTCTATTGTGCTTCGTCTGTAAGCTATAAAATCTTCTTTTTTAGCCAGGTCGTGA
>JAIKXN010000155.1 GCA_024684055.1 Lachnospiraceae bacterium
CATTGAAGAGAGCAAACTTCCGTCCGGTCTATTCATGGTCTTTCGATGGGAGTCGAGGATGTTACAACATGATTCTTGACTAATAGGTGTCTCAGCAACGAACTGAACAGGATAAGGTGAGTACAACTTCCAAATACGCTGGATTGCATTTGTGACATCGTTCATATCGTTTCTGAAGTATCCTTGCACAATCAGAATCATGTTGTAACATCCTCGACTCCCATCGAAAGACCATGAATAGACCGGACGGAAGTTTGCTCTCTTCAATGCAGATGTCAAGGCATTCATATACCGGGTAAAAGCATAGTAATTCTCCAAAGCAGGAAAAACATAAAATCCTGCTCTTGCTTTTCCAAAACTGACCAAATACTTGTCTAAGAGACTTCCGATTCTTTCTAATTGCACGGTTTCATTTGTCATATAACCTCCTTGGTTCGTTGTTATAGTATGACTGATAAAAGAGCGTATATTATGACAGAATTTTGTTCACAAGGAAGAATTATGTCCCGATACATTATATGGTCCTGATTACGACAACAACCTTTGAAAGACACGTTGATTCAGGAGGCTTTTCCTGTTGCTCCAAACTCGGATAATATATATTACTTATATATGCAACGTATAATTACAGAACTTCTCACACAATCTGTTTATAAACAATCAAAAGCAAAGGACAGACTATGATTTTATCAAGTTCTTTTTCTAATCGTGTATTTCAAAACATCCCAATGTTAAGAAAGATACAAAACGTCTATTACAATCTGTTGATTCACTCTCTTCGGAAGCATTGTAGAGTCTTTGTCATGAGGATAGACATCCATCTTCCTCAGGAGATTGCTCAAAGAGTCATCACTGACTTTAATCGTCGTTTCATTGAAAAAGAAAAGATTGCTGGATATGATCCTCTTTACATTATGGTCAGAGAACTTAGCTCAGAGAAGAATATCCACTATCACATGGTACTCTTCCTTGATGGAAACAAAACGAACAATCCTTATCAGCATTTTCAGAATGCCAGGATTGTTCTCGGAAACATCTGTGGTTCCTATGGCTGCATCAACGAATGTAATGACGGACATAGAAATGGTATCATGCTGGAACGGAATATGACACCATATAACGACTTGTGTGAAGTCCTATTTCAAATAAGCTATGTGGCAAAGAAAGATCAGAAACAGGATGTCACAGGAAAAACATTCTTTTACTCAAAGGTCCAGATTATTCCTCTTGGAGAAGAAGATATCACGATGCACTTTCAATCCTTATTCCCTCATCTTACTTTTGGTACTGGAACACAATGGTATTCAAGTCCTGTATATAAAGCTTTTTTGATATGTTGATTTTCTTTTTATACAGTGTAGTTTTCTGGAAGGCTATTTTCTCCCCTTTTCTTTGGTTTTTTATATCGTTTTCGGTTCAGTGTTTTCACTTGAAGAAAAATCTTCTTATCATTTTTTATAGACAGAACTTTTTTCAAAAATCGTTTTTATCTCGAAGATTATCACATCCTGCTCACATATTCAGGATGGCATTTTGAACAGTATCCCGAATAGAAAATTCCAAACAATAAAGGGGAAAATTGAACTCAAAGGACAAAACAGATGATTTTTGTTTTGACTTTTATATCAATAGACATTTCTCCTTGAAATAATTAATTCCGAACGTGATTTTAAAACAAGTTCAGTACCCTCCCCCATAATCTCGCCTTTTGGAAAGACCCACCAACACGCAAGTTAAGAAGCAATTAACATATTGTAAAAAATGAGGAAGATTAACTCTATGTCGATCATGAGAATGATGACAAGGGAGAAGAAGGAAAGTACAGGGGAATTGTTCTCTCAAGACATCTTTTTTGTCCCTTTTTCCGGAATTCACCTCAAAAATCTTCAAAAATAATCGTTTTCCCCTGTTGAAATCTGCTTCGATCTATACTATATTAAAGACACCTGTCCTCATAACCACGATCCCAATACAGAGAATAAGCTCAAAAATGCCTGCTTCCAAAGAAACAAGTCCTTATAAGGCATCCCTGACAAGGAGACAGTTCCTCTTTCCCGAGATGAGGATCACGGCACGTCTGATGGCATCAGGACTCTCTGACCAGGAAATCACGAAGCAGATATTAGAGAATAACCTGTTTCAGTATCCGACCGAAAAGTCTCTCAGGGATTTATCCGCATACTGCATTCAACAACTTCGAGCGATAGATGCCCCATTGATTAAAGCTGTAGCTGAAGGTCCCTTGGAAGAGGCAAAACAGATTTGCCTCTATGCCATGATGAAGCAAAGCAGATTGGTGTATGACTTTATGGTCGGGGTAATTGGAGAAAAGTATCGCCAGCAGGACTTTTCTTTTGACAGAATTGACATCAATTCCTTCTTTTTCCGGCTTCAAGAGCAGGATAGTGTTGTGGCGACTTGGAGTGAAACAACGATTAACAAGTTAAAACAGGTGCTTGTCAAGATTTTGGTTCAAACAGGTTATCTTTCTTCGACAAAATCAACATCATTGAACTTAGTCTTTTTGAATTCGGCTTTGAGAAAATCAATCGAGATTCAAAATGATTTCGCCGTGCTGCCAGCATTTAACTGTTTTTGAGGGACACCCGAAATGGATAATATAAAAGAACGCTTGGACAGATTAAAAGAAATCATTCAAACCGTCGACTTTCTGGAGGGGAAAGGACTAAGCAACGAGGTTAATATCCGGATATTCTGCTATGATCCGAAGGATGAAATGGTTGTACGTCATTTTGTCAAACAGACAAAGGAAGACCACACTCTGACGTGCAATCTTATCGAGTGTGATCTTTATAAAATCTTTTTATCCATTTGCGATCAAAAAAAGATTACTGCCAGCATTCCGAAATTAGAAGAACGCAAAGGGAAGGAGTTTCTTCTAAAACAGCTTCGGAACACGGCAAACGAAAAAGATTTCATAGAAAAGATTCAGTATTCACCACACCAGTTTGGAAAAGACATCCTGCTCTTAACTGGTGTTGGAGATGTGTTTCCGTTTATGCGTGTACACGTCCTGCTTGAATCGCTTCAGCCACACTTTTCCGACATCCCCATTCTCGTAATGTATCCGGGCGTGTTTGACGGGCATTACCTGAAATTATTCAATCTTTTACAGCCAAATGATTATTACCGGGCGTTCAACCTCATCTAAGGAGCCGAACCATGATTATCCGAGATTTGTTTGAAAAAGACATCAATCGCCAAATCAATGGCGTTATCAAGGTCAATCAGAGTGACGAGGCTGCCATCAAGCAGGAAGTCGAAGAGTATGTCATCACCAGTGAACTGAGAAAGCATTTTATATCTTTTTTCAATTTCTACGGAGATGCGTTTGATCAGCCCACGGATAATATCGGCGTATGGATATCCGGTTTCTTTGGGTCCGGCAAATCGCATTTCTTAAAGATGCTTTCGTATCTTCTGAGCAACAAAAAGATCGGCAACTCTTCAACGATTGAGTATTTCAGAGAAAAGTTTTCGGATGATCCTGGCGCTTTCATGCAGGTTGATAAATCGACCAAGCATCAAACCGAAACGATTCTGTTCAATATTGACATTGAAGGGCCGATTGAAAAGGATGCGACAGCTGTACTTCGTGTTTTTGCAAAAATGTTTTATAATCACCTCGGTTTCTATGGGGAAGACTTGAAGCTCGCCAAGTTGGAACAGTACATAGACCAGCAAGGAAAAACAGAGGAATTCCGAAAAGCATTTGCCGAAATTGATGGATCTGACTGGCTGGAAACAAGGGCTTCTTATGCATTCAAACAGGATTCGGTAGTGGAGGCACTGAAGCGTGTCCTCGGAATGAGCGAAAAATCAGCAAACACATGGTTCGATGGTTCAGAATCCATTCAAACAAGCATCGCCCAGCTTGTTTCCGAGATTAAGGATTATGTCAAATCCAAGCCTGCCGGATTCCGTTTGCTGTTCATGGTTGACGAAGTGGGGCAGTATGTGGGTGCAGATTTGAATCTCCTCCTCAACCTTCAGTCGCTCGTTGAAGAAATCGGAACACAGTGCCGTGAAAAAGTATGGGTAATCTGTACTGGACAGGAAGCCATTGATGAGATTATACGAGTTAGAATTAATGAATTCTCTCGCATTCAAGCCCGATTCAAAACTCGCCTCTCGCTTTCTTCCTCCTCCGTGGATGAAGTCATCCAGAAGCGTATTTTGAAAAAGAAAGACTCTGTACGTCCTGTTTTGGAAAAACTCTATTCTGAAAATTCTGCAGTATTGAGGAATCTTTTCAGTTTCTCTGAAGCAAGTGCCGTATTAGATATCAAGGGATATACTGGCCCACAGAGTTTCGCGGATAATTTCCCCTTCATCCCCTATCAGTTCATCCTGATGCAAAAGGCTTTTTCTGAAATACGCAAACATGGTAATGCCGGCATTCATCTTGCCGGGGGAGAACGATCCATGTTGTCCGGATTCCAGGAGGCAGCGCAGAAGATTCAGGAGAGGAACGAATATGCTTTGGTCCCGTTCTGGCGTTTCTATGATACGGTCAATTCTTTCCTCGACAGTGCAATTCGCCGTGTCATTGAACGCTGTGACAAAGCAGCAACAAATGGAGACGGAATTGAACCTGTGGATGTCAATGTTCTGAAACTTCTCTTCCTGATCCGTCATGTAAACGATGACATCAAAGCCAATCTTGACAATATCGTTATCTTGATGGCCGATGACATCCGCGTGGACAAGATCAATTTGAAGAAGGAGGTCCG
>JAIKXN010000008.1 GCA_024684055.1 Lachnospiraceae bacterium
CCCGGAAGCATTTCGCTTCCCCGACAGTCTTCGGGAAAACCCACATACGGAATACTTGAACTTAAAGAAGACGGAAGCGCTGTTTGCGAACTTCATGAAATGGATTGGTAAAAATTATGAAGAAGTCTCAAAAAGTTTTAAGAAAAAGAATAAGAGAAAACATATCGGTACTGCTTTGCTTATCGCTTCTTTTAGGAGTTATAGGCTTTCCTTTTAATGTAAAAGCAGCAGGCGAACCGACGCCCAAAACTTATACATATAGTGACAATCCGCCATATCCTTTTACCGGAGGTAATTACATTTTCTCCGGAGATGTTATTAGCGGATCGGGAAACAATATTATTAGAATTTTTGGTAAGACCAGGGTACCTGCGACTGGTTATAAACAATACAATACTAATGGAAACTCTTTTACTGTTTCTGATAAATTTGAAGGCGGATGGGCGTACGGTTCTTATATATATTTAGTTCCCGATTCTGCTTGGGGCGCTATGGATCATCCCAATCCCGGTCAAACTCAATGGGATATATATATTGATGCGTTCCCCGGTTTTCAGATAATCTATCATGATGCAGCCGGAAATGCGTTAAATTCATGGGGAAGTCATTTTTATTTTCTTGATTATAACAGTGACGGTGAAGTGGGTGTCAACGCCAATATGACTTCGGATTTTGATGTGGAAAGAGCTTACGATGAAACATTCGGCGACCAGATTGGCTGGTCCGTATCGACCGATTATTTTGACAGTACGGAAAGTTCGGGAGTTTTATTTATAGGTGCGGAAGAAGGCCCCGCTATGCTGTATGAAGATAATTTATTTGCAGCATGCATGAATAATACGCAGAATGCGATATTAAATCTTTATCCGGTATTTAACCTGACGACCTCAACACTTAGCGTTTCGGCAGAAAATTTTAAAGAAGGTGAGGAGCTTTCATTATCAATAGATACAAATCGAACAGATGATTATTCATTGAAATTTGAAAAGAAAAACGAAGACGGAACATTTACCGAAATAAGTGCTGCTCCGACAATTGCCGGAGATTACCGCGTAACCGTTATTTATCCCGAAACCGATTCACTTTTGGCAGAGGGTGAATACGGTATGGAGATTAAACAGAGAGGCTATACGGAAATATCAGACAGTGACGAATTTTCAATAAGTTCGGATGCTGTTCTTTCAGCCAAACCTGCAGCAAAATCACTCACATACAACGGCTCTTCGCAGGAACTTGTATCTGCAGGCACAGCTTCGATAGGCGAACTTCGTTACAGTCTTTCAGAAGACGGTGAATACACAACCACAGTACCTTCGGCAAAGAATGCGGGCAAGTATACAGTCTGGTACATGGTAAAAAGTTCAGATGGTAAAGCTGATATTTCACCTGCTAGCATTGACGTTACTATTGCTCCTAAAACAGTAGGTCTGGTTTGGTCAGGTTCATCTTATGAATACGATGAAGCCTCGCATTGTCCGAGTGCTACAGTTACAGGACTTTGCGAAGGTGATTCGTGCAATGTGACGATTTCAGGCGCACAGACTGAGGCAGGTACTTATACCGCAACCGCAACGGCTCTTTCAAACTCGAACTATGCTCTTCCGAGTGCGAACACAACACAGTTTACAATTACTGAGAAAGTAGAAGAAGTTGAAGAAGAGGAAGAAGAGAAAGTAAAGGAAGAAAAGAAGGATTCTAAAAAGGCAGACGGAAAAGTCAGCGTTTCCATGGCAGGCTTCTACTACGGCGGAAAAGCAACTTCACCCGTTATTACATCTTCTACAAATGATACTAAAAATGCCAAAGTTTCCTACAAAGTAGCAGGAAGCGGTGACGGTTCATACAGTCCTTCGGTTCCTACCGAGGTAGGCAGATATACCGTAAAAGTAACTCTTCCTTCAAACGATAAATATAACGCCTGCAGTGCTACTGCAGAATTTACAATAAATTACCTTCCTACACCTGCAAATGCTTATTCCGTAACGGGTTCAAAGGGTGATGACGGCTGGTATAAATCCGATGTTGTGATTACTCCCGCAACAGGATATCAGATTTCCTACGGCGACAGAAATCATTTTTCGAATAACGGCATTAAGATTGAAAAGAGTGTAAATCAGGTATTCATCTACGTCAGAGATGCATCCACATATGAGCAGACCGACGTTATTACAATTAACGGCTTTAAGATCGACAGTCAGTCTCCGAAAGTAGAGGATATGACAAGCGGCGAAGTTTATTTCGCCGACGAAAACGGCAGTTTAACCTGCATCGTAAAAGACGAAAACCTCTCGCATGTTGTTATAAACGGAAACAAAGTTGACTTAACAGACCTCGGAGACGGCAGAAAATCGTTTAAAATTTCCGTCGGCGCCAAAAAAGAAACCGTTTCGTTTACGGCCTTTGATTTAGCCGGAAACAAAACGGATTTCGAAGTCATTTGTGCTCCTTCATGGAAGAAGGAAGGTGTTATAAAAGAGGGTGAAATTTACCTTGAAGCAGGCGAAAAATTCACTATTCCCGAAGGCAAGTGGGTTGTCGACGGCGACAACACGGTTTATGTAGGCGGAAGTGTCTTTTATGCTGCGAAGGAAGGCCTCTACACCTTCAAGAAGCAATAAAAAAAAGCCATTTGGGGACG
>JAIKXN010000022.1 GCA_024684055.1 Lachnospiraceae bacterium
TATCGACAATAAATTCCTCCGCCGGATAATCCTGACGTATTATTCAAAATCTCACCGCTGATGACATCCATGTTACTGTATTCAATAAATACGCCTCCTCCATATCCGGTAGCATTATTCTCATAAATACTTCCTCCAACAAGTCGTACGGTACCATCAGATGAATATACACCTCCGCCTTCTTTATCTGAACTGTTATATGCAATGTTTCCACCATAAAAATTAAACAGGGACTCTTCCCCTGATACAGCTACTCCACCGGAATGATTTCCGGAAACAGTTCCTCCATACATATTAAATGTTGTATTTTTACATATTATGCCTCTTCCGGTATATCCTTCAGCATGTGTTATCTTTCCTGAATTATCATTTTCATCATAAAGAGATAATTGCTTAAACACATATAAAGCTGCCGAAGAATTTGTCGCGATGATACTGTATCCGTTAAGGCAAAGCTTCGTATTATCATCTATACGGAAACCCGCACTCGTTTCAATATCACAGGTAAGATAACCGCTTCCGCCATTTTTGCCAAGTTCAATTAAGTCCGCTGCACTGCTTATGGGTTTCCAGCCCGAATGACTGGAAGCACCGGCATGACCTGTATGCGCAACATGTTCGCCCGCAGCATATACTGTCATGGGCAGTCCTAAAACAGACATTAAAGTTATGAACAATAATGTCATCAGGAAATTCATCAAATTACTTTTAATCTTAGTTTTCATCTCTCCTCCTTCATGGCCTTTTTATTTTCAAAAAAACGCTGGAATTATTTCATATTTTATTCACTATATATATTATAATAAATTCTTAATTCATTAAAACTTATTTCTGCATTTTTAACTATAAAAAAAACTTATTACTCCGTAATCTTTCAAAAGATCGTTCTCAATTTTTATCAAAATATTTCTTTTCAGCCGAAATCTCAAAACAAGATGTTTTAATGTATGCTCTTATGCAAAAAGACGGCTCCGGGCATATCCCGAAACCGTCTTCTGACTTATACTGTATATTTAATTAATAACCACCGGTCCTGATTCCGTACTTCTTGCAAAGATTGTTAAATTCAGTTGAATTTATAAATCCGCCAAGCACGTAATCTCTGCTCTTTCCGTTCTTGAGTTCTCTCATCCAGGAGTCATATCCTGCCTTGTCAGGCTCTCTGTCAAAGAATGCCAAATATAACTTATTCAGGTATTCTTCATCTGACATTTTCTTACTCTGGAATTCCTGACTGTTAATAAATCCTGCAGCTACATCCGCACCCGTTTTCTTTTTGCTGAGAAGACTGTTCGTCCAATCATTAAGTCCTTTTGATTCAGCCGGTCTGTCTAGAATTATTACATAGAATCTCTTTACAAATGCCTCTACCTGTTCTCCCTGTGAAAGCTTTCTCCAGGTTGCCTTGTATGTAACATTCTTTGCTGGCATCTTTTCAGCTACAGTCTTATCCCAACCGGTAAATGCATAACCGTCTCTTGTAGGAACAGGCGCTGTAATCTTTGCACCATATTTTACTTTTCCGCTTGTATAGCTTCCCTTAGCAGTTCCACCCGCAAAATCCCAGGTAAGTTTGTAACTGTTTCTGGTGTAATAGTATTTAACAACAAGTGAACCATCACCTTTAATCTTTACAGTTTGTACTTCAGAAGATGTAAATCCTTTGTATGTCTTTACTTCAGGTGTTACGCTTGCATTGGTTTTTCCTTTAAAGGATTCACTTTCACTTGCCGTTGCAGGGTATGTTCCGTCAGTTTTCTGTTTGTAGTGCTCTACAGTATACTTTGTATTGGTCTTTGCTTTCCATGTCGCCTTAATTGTTACATCATTTGCAGGCATCTTGGTGGGTACTTCAATATCCCATCCTTTGAATGTATATCCTGCTTTTGTAGGCGTGGGTGCCGTTATAGAAGCACCGTATTTAACTGTACCCTTTGTATATGTTCCGCTAGCTTTGCCACCTGCAAAATCCCAGGTAAGCTTATAACTGTTTCGTGTATAGTAATATTTTACAACAGTTGAACCATCAGCCTTAACCTTTACCGTTTTCTTTTCAGGTGCTGTAAATCCAGTATATTTCTTTGTAGCCGGAGTAATCTTTGCTCCGGGCTTTTTCTGATATATCACTTCATCAGCTTTTGAATATGTACCGTCAAGTTTTTCTTTATAATGAATAACTTTACACTGAACCATGCTTAATGATTCAGGAGTAACTATATTCCAAATCTGATATGCTTCGCCGGTATAATAATTCTGCGTAATTATATTTCCGTTACCAGCCAAACCTTCGGCAACTCCTGCCGCCATTCCGCTGCATCTGACTATCAAAGCATATCCGTTGTCTGTTTTTCTTATCTCCCACTGTTGGGGTATTGAACCGTTCTTATTAAACAGACAGACAGGATCTGCCAGATTAGAATAACCATTTGTCAGTTCCAATGCTTTTCCGGTAGCAGTATTAATTATGCTGTAATAGCCGTTTTCAAGTTTGGTTATTTCAAAAGTATTA
>JAIKXN010000025.1 GCA_024684055.1 Lachnospiraceae bacterium
AGGACAGGGTAAAAGAAGCGGAATTTGGTTTTTCTTTCAATTATTTATGCTTTTTTGGTTAGTGCAGGTTAATTTATTGGCAGAAAATGCCGATATAAAAGTATTGACAGCGGAGTGCTGTCGATAGTAAATGAAAAATAATATGGGGAGAGTGTGTTATGGGAAAGAAAAGGAAGTCTTTAAAAAAATCATTACTGAGCAGCATTATCGTTTTTGTAGTGATCATCGTTGTAATCATTACTCAGATCAGTATCAAACTTGCCGTAGATAATATTCAGTCACTCCTGAATATCGTTCTTGCGCGTGAAAACATCGCTTATTCAAACGAAGTAAGCGGATGGTGGAACGGCATAGAACAGCGTGTATCCCAGACGGCAAACGTGTACCGCAATTCACCGGAAATGTCTTATGACGAGACCAGAACGCTGCTCGAAAAACTGACAGCAGACGATCCCGATTCACAGGATGTCTATATGGGATTTGAAAAGGATAACACTTTTATTGACGGTTCCGGATGGGTTCCCGATGAGACTTTTGTATTTAATGACAGAGTCTGGTATAAGGGCGCTGTGGAGAAAAAAGGCGAAATGTTCTCTTCCGATCCCTATCTTGATGCATCAACGGGAAAGACATGTCTTGCTTGTTCGGTTCTTATAAAAGACGGAGTCGTTTTAAGCAGCGATATCAACTTTGACAAGGTTTCCGAAAAGTTACAAAAGTTCGAATCTTATGCGGATGATGCCACTTTCTATATCGTAAATAAAAGCACCAAAGAGGTTCTTGTAAGCTCCAACGGAACCAACAACGGAGAAAAATTAAGCGAAACAAGCGACGACAGACTCATGGGACTTGCTTCCGTATTTGATCAGCTCGACAAATCTGCGGTTGCCAATTCAAAGAAGGTTGTTACATCCAAGTCGAAGGGCGGCGGAAGTTATATGTATACCGCAACCGATATAACCGGAACTTCATGGGCTGTAGTAAGTGCGGTTCCCGCAGAAGTTCTTGGAGCGATCATTTTAAAGGTTATGATCATCACTTTTGTAAGTGCGATCATTCTTTTAGGTATTTTCTCGATCATCGTTTACCTCATTTTAAGCAAGGCGATCAACCCTGTTAACAGAGTAACCGAAAGGATCGCAGATATCAGCAAGGGCGACTTTACCGTTAAACTGGTACCTGAAGGAAACAATGAAATTACGACATTAAGCGAATCTTTGAATGAATACATTGAAAAGATGAGAGTCACACTTCAGAGTCTTTCGAGTATTTCAGGAAATATGAATACAAGAGCCGGAGAATGTTTTGATATTTCTCATACTCTTGCAAACGCAAACAATAACCAGGGCGAATCCATTGAGCAGCTCAACTCCACACTTAACGGAATGAACTCTTCGATCGAAAAGATCGCCATGGCGGCTGACGATCTTGCAAATACTTCCAATCAGCTTACTCAGAGTGCCAGTGACGTAAAGAATCTCTGTCAGGAGACCATGAATTCTTCCACACAGGGCAGGGACGAAATGCAGAGCATGACTCAGAATGTGGAAACTTTGAATGCAACGATCAACGAGCTGACGGCGCTGATACGAAGCACTGCAAAATCCGTAGAGGAAATCACGGGTATCACAGATACGATCAATGCTATTTCCGAGCAGACAAACCTCCTTTCACTCAATGCTTCAATTGAAGCTGCAAGAGCAGGAGAAATGGGACGAGGCTTTGAAGTAGTTGCTTCCGAAGTCGGAGCACTTGCAAATCAGTCCACCGAAGCAACGAAGAATATTCGCGACCTTATCGAGGATATTACAAAGAACATCGCAGATATCAACAACAAAGCGGATATTTGTGTAAAAGACATGGAAGAATGCGTGGCAGGCGTGGATCATGCCAACAATTCCTTCAACAAGATTTATACTGATGTTGCCAAGGCTACAGACGGAATTGTCAAGATTGCTAATGGTATTGACAAGATAAGCGATGTTGCATCCGGCAATGCGGCAACGACCAGAGAACAGGCTCAGAACATCAATAGTATTCTTGAACTGAGTGACCGTATCGTAAATGAAAGCAATAAACTTCGCGCAGAGACCGTTAACATCACAAACATTTCCGAGAACCTTAACCAGTACTCGGATGAGATCAATTCGGATCTGTCACAGTACGTTGTATAAAAAAGTTTGTAAACGTCAAAGAAGCAGCCGATATAACCGGAACTTCACGGGTGGCTGTAAAAGGTCAGTGGCCGGCATTTATAATCTTTCTTAAATATGAAATATAAAAAAGCCTGCATTTGCAGGCTTTTTTAATGTCTTTCATATATTGAGACAGCGGTTTATCTTTTTATGTTGCGAAAATCTCTGCTTTTTGATCGCATAGATTTTGGTGCAGGTGTATTCCCTATCCGATTAATTAAGTGCGTCAGCCATGGATTTTACGTACTCACCAACGTATTTCGGTGACTCTTTGCCGTATTTTTCCATGATCTTGATGATGGCTGAACCTACGATGGCGCCGTCAGATATGTCTGCCATTTTCTTTGCCTGTTCGGGGGTAGAGATACCGAAGCCGATGGCACAGGGAATGTCGGTGTTGTCACGTACTACTTTTACTATTGAAGCAAGGTCCGTCTTGATTTCGCTTCTTGTACCGGTTACACCGAGACTGGATACAATGTAGAGGAAACCTTCGGCTTCTTTAGCTATCATTGCGATACGGTTTTCCGATGTGGGTGCGATAAGGGAAATCAGGTCAACGCCGTACTTATGGCACTCGGGAAGGAATTCCTCTTTTTCCTCGAAAGGAAGGTCGGGAAGAATGATTCCGTCGATTCCGATTTCGCTGCAGGTTTTGATGAATTTGTCTGAGCCGTAGGAAAATACGACATTTGCGTATGTCATGAAGACCATGGGAATGGATAATTCCTTACGGATTTCTTTTACGAAATCAAAGATTTTGTCGGTTGTGACACCGCCGTTTAACGCTCTTAAATTGGCACCCTGAATAACGGGGCCTTCAGCTGTGGGATCCGAAAAAGGAATACCGAGTTCGATGAGTGCAGCTCCGTTTTTTGCGGCCTCTTTTACGAGTTCGGCGGTTGTTTCAAGGTCGGGATCTCCGCAGGTGATAAAAGGAATGAATGCTTTTTTGTTTTCGAATGCCTTTTTGATATTACTCATAAATATCCTCCCCTCTGTAGCGCGCGATGGCTGCACAGTCTTTGTCTCCTCGTCCGGAGACCGTGATCACGATGATTTTATCCTTATCCATTTCGGGTGCGATCTTTATGGCGTGTGCGATCGCATGAGCGGATTCGATTGCGGGGATGATACCTTCCGTCTTTGCTAGATACTCGAAAGCACAAACGGCTTCTTCATCCGTTACGGGTACGTATTCGGCGCGGCCGATATCGTGAAGATAAGCATGCTCGGGTCCGACACCGGGATAATCGAGACCGGCGGAAATTGAATAAACGGGTGCTATCTGACCGTATTTATCCTGGCAGAAGTATGATTTCATGCCGTGGAAGATACCGAGACTTCCTGTAGCAATGGTTGCAGCGGTTTCGTATGTGTCGATTCCTCGGCCGGCTGCTTCGCATCCTATAAGTCTTACATCTTTGTCTTCTATGAAATTGTAGAAAGTTCCGATAGCGTTTGAACCGCCGCCTACACAAGCGATGACTGCATCGGGAAGTCTTCCTTCTTTTTCAAGCATCTGTTCTTTAATCTCTTTGGAAATAACTGCCTGGAAATCTCTGACGATCGTGGGGAAGGGATGAGGTCCCATTACGGAGCCGAGGCAGTAGTGTGTGTCGTCGATCCTTGAGGTCCATTCGCGCATTGCTTCCGAAACGGCGTCTTTAAGTGTTGCCGTTCCTGATTTTACGGGAACAACGGTAGCGCCGAGGAGTTTCATTCTGTATACGTTGAGTGCCTGACGGATCGTGTCTTCCTCGCCCATGAATACCACGCATTCCATACCCATTAATGCTGCTGCGGTAGCGGTTGCAACACCGTGCTGGCCTGCACCTGTTTCGGCGATAAGTCTTGTCTTGCCCATTTTCTTTGCAAGAAGTGCCTGACCGAGAACGTTGTTAATCTTGTGGGCGCCTGTGTGATTTAAGTCTTCTCTTTTAAGATAAATCTTTGCTCCGCCGAGGTCCTTCGTCATCTTTTCCGCGAAATAAAGTCTGGAAGGTCTGCCCGCGTAATCGTTTAAAAGTTCTTCAAGTTCCCTGTTGAATTCGGGATCGTTTTTGTAATGATTGTATGCTTCTTCAAGTTCGATAACGGCGTTCATGAGTGTTTCGGGTATGTACTGTCCGCCGTGTATGCCGAAGCGTCCGTTTGGATTGGTCATGTTATCATCCTTTCCGCTGAGCAGATCGCTCAGATATAAATGTTTGTTTCAGGTTTATGATTGTATCAGATATTTATTTTGGCTTCCGTTTTACGGGCAAGCTCCATAAATTTTTCCATTTTTTCCGGATCTTTGACTCCGTCTGTTTCGATACCGGAACTGACATCAAGTCCGTATGGATTTAAGTTTCTAATGGCTGTTTCGACATTCCTTACGGAAAGTCCTCCTGCCAGGAAATAAGGTCTTTCAACTGATTTAACCAGGTCCCAGTCAAAAGCGTCGCCGCTTCCCGCACCGGAATCAAGCAGAATGTAATCTGCGCTCGAGAGTCTGACGGGAATAAGGTCGTCCTTTTTCTTTATCCTGAAGGCTTTTATGATATGCTTTTCCGTCAGGCTTCTTAAGTGCCGGATGTAAGTTTCGTCCTCGTCGCCGTGAAGCTGTGCAATATCTATAATGCCTTCATTTAAGTATTCAGCCACCGTTTTGACATCTTCGTTTACGAAAACACCGACGGCTTTGATTTTGGGGAGAAGGAATTGCTTTAGTCTCAGGGCCTGTTCTTTTGTAACGTATCTTTTGCTCTTTTTTGCAAATACGAATCCGATGAAATCGGGCCGGAGACGGTTGACTGTTTCAATATCTTCTTCTCTTGTAAGTCCGCAATATTTTAACTTTATCATGATTTTTTGTTTTCTGAAATTATTTTTTTATTTCGGGGTTTTCCGTTCAGAATGACTGTCGATTTTATATAAAAGGGTTTCGATCAGGCAATTCTGTTTGGGCGAATGAAACTGCAAATGTTTTACAGCTTTGATTTCAATTCGTTAAGTGCTGCTTTTTTGTCGGCAGCTCTCATTAAAGTTTCTCCGATAAGAACCGCATCAGCTCCCGATGCAGCGGCGTTTGCAACATCGTCGGCATTTTTTATCCCGCTTTCCGAGATAAATATCCTGTCTTCGGGAATGAGCTTTCTTAAATTCGCGGAATTGTTGGAATCTACCGTAAAATCTTTAAGGTTTCTGTTGTTGACACCGATGATCCTCGCTTTGGCGTTAACGGCCATTCTGACTTCCTCTTCGTCATGCGTTTCAACGATCGCGCTTATACCGAGTTCATCGCAGATCCCGAGATATTCTTTGATCTGTTCTTCCGAAAGGATGGAACAGATAAGAAGTATCGCATGTGCTCCGAGTGTTCTGGCTTCGTAGATCATGTATTCATCAACCGTGAAGTCTTTTCTGAGACAGGGGATCGAAACGTTTGAACTGATTTCGCGCAGAAAATCGTTTTTGCCGAGAAACCATTTCGGCTCGGTAAGTACGGAGATACAGTCAGCGCCCGCTGCTTCATATTCCTTTGCTATCTGAAGATAAGGAAAGTCTTCGGCGATGAGGCCTTTTGATGGCGAAGCTTTTTTGCATTCGCAGATGAATGAAAGCCCGGGCTTTTTCAAAGCCCTCTCAAACGAGAAATCGTCCTTTTGAATGGCAAATGCCATCTTTTTGATATCTTCGGCACTGATATTCTGTTTTGCCAGAGCAGTTCTTTCTTTCGCATAATCTGCGAGTTT
>JAIKXN010000049.1 GCA_024684055.1 Lachnospiraceae bacterium
ATGACCGCGCCCGCTGCGGTTGCTATGATCACAGCCATCCAGTTGACATTGCCGAGTCCCGAGAAATCGAATTTTCCTGTATCGGCATTCTGAAGATTGGAGAAAATACAGGAAATGTCAACGATAATTGCTGCTGCAATCGCAAGTCCTCCCGTCCAATAAAGAAGGGGCACTTTCGTCTTCTCCGTCTGAACCATGTGTCTGATAGTCGGATTTCTGAAATCTATCAGCGAGCCAAGGTAATACGCAAGCACTGCGGTTACGATCGTTTCGGGAATCATGTATGTTGCATTGTAACCGAATGAGTAGATCAATGCGGCGTTTGTAGGGATTGATAATCCAGCCCAGACTGTTGCACCGGAGATTACATGGCAGGCATATCTTAAAACGCATGCCAGAATCGTTCCTGCCACCAAAGCTGCAGGCTGTGATTTGATGATCTTCCTGAACAAGCCGCCAAGTCCGATAACAGCGAATGCTATAATATAATCCAGAAGGATTACGGCAAGAATTGAAACCCATGTAGTAACGTAAGTAAGATTTTTCAATCCCAAAAGCTGCTGAATGATACCGAACGCAAGACCTGTAATAAGACCTGTTTTAATACCGTGTCTGTAGGAAATGATGATCACCGGTAACATTGAAGCGACGGTAACAGCACCGCCGTAAGGCAGGTCAATGATCTTGACAAGGGATAGTACGATACCTACGGCGAGCATTAAAGCACATTCCGCAAGAATTCTCGCATTGGAAATCGTTGCCTGATCGTTTGTTGAATCTTTTGCTTTAGACATAAAAAAACCTCCGTAATAAATTATTTAGGAGGAGACAATAAAAATGCTTCCTTACGCCGGAATTACCCGGTTCAAGTAATGAGGGTTAGAAAAAATTTTCTATCTCAGCAATTGCTCCCCTAGCAAAAAAGATATTTAAACTTTGCATATTATAGATTAAAAGTTTTAATAATGCAAGACCATGGAGCAATAATCTTTTTTGGGGAAGCAAACCAAAGGAACACGGATATCCGCATCCGATCTGTAATTCTTTCATTTTTGCAGGTTTTCTTTCAAAAACGAAAAATGTGCATTTGTTTCTTACGCAATTTCCAGTTTGAAAACCTTCGGAAAATCGTTATCGGAAGTTTTGCATGTCTTTATTTCAAGCGATTCGGAAGTATGGTAAAATTCGATCGGATCCTTTCCTTCGAGCATTGTGATCTTTGTTATTTCACTGTTAAAAAATCCCTGTTTTTTCGCAAAGGATCTAACACTGTATCCGCATGTTTCGGAAGGTCTTAAAGCAATAATATAAATGCAGCCTTTTCCCGCAAGGAATCTGAAATCCGACGATGTAAAGCCTTTAACGGTGCCGTCCATAAATCCGCCTTCGATCACCTCTGTCGGGCCTTCTCCGAAAATCTTATACGGCTTTGTATCAAAAACTGCCTCACGGTTAATTTTCATCCATTCGCCGATCTGCTTTAATATCATGGTTTCTTCTTCAGTAAACGTTCCGTCTGCTTTCGGACCGATGTTTAAAAGAAGGGTTCCGTTTTTAGATATTATATCAACGAGGTCGCAAAGAATATCCCCGGCTTCCTTGTATCTGTTTCCTTCGGTATGACACCATGAATTAAAACACATTGCAGTATCAGACTGCCATTTGAAGGGCTTTGCCGAAGCAAGCTGTCCGCGCTCTATATCGGGAACCGCTATGGCGAAGGGGATCGCATCATGCTTGTAATTAACGACAACTCCCCTGCCTTCTTTTGACGCTTTATTGTAAAAATACGCAAGCATTTTACGTAAATAAGGTTTTAATTCGATCCTTTGGATCCACCAGTCAAAATAAAGGATTTCAGGTCTGTATTTATCTGTTATCTCGCAGGTTCGAACAAGCCAGTCCTGCATGAATTCCTCGCTTAAAGAACCCTCTCCTTCAACCGCATCAAAGTCGACTTTTGCATAAACTGAGGGCCAGTAAAGATCTCCTCTTTCAAATTCTCTGTTGATATCGCTTTCGATACTTCTTCCCGTTCCCATGAAAAAGAAATGTTCTATTCTGTGTGAGGAAGCACCGAAGATCAGGTTTTCTTTTTTGCAGGCTTCCTTCAGTTCACCGAGAATATTTTTGTGCGGTCCCATATCAACGGCATTGAAAGACGAAAGTTCGCTCTCATACATCTGAAATCCGTCATGATGTTCCGCTACCGGTATCACATACTGAGCGCCTGCTTCTTTGAATGTTTTTATCCATCTGTCCGCATCAAAATTCTCGGCTTTAAACATCGGAATAAAATCCTTGTATCCGAATTCAGACTGCTTTCCGTATGTCTTTAAATGATGCTCGTAACAGTCAACCATTTCTTTTTCATACATAAGTCTCGGATACCATTCGCAGCCGAATGCAGGCACCGAAAAAACACCGTAATGAATAAATATTCCGAACCGCATTTTCTCATACCACTCGGGAACGCGGTAGGAAGACAGCGATTCCCATGTGTCCGAAAAAGGGCCTTCATCAATTACTTTTTCTATCTCTTTAAGTTTTTCATTCAGATCATAATTTTTCATTAATTACCCATGAATTTAATTGATCGACGACGTGCCCAACAACGGTCGGTCAAAACTTATCATTCTTTAATATCTGTTCTAATAATGACACCGAGCATAAGTATCCCAACAATAAGAAACGAACCGGCAAAAATCAGCACATCCCTTTTTCTGTTGTTCCCTTTATTCATCATAAATTTTCTCCAAAAATCATTTATTCTTCATACCCGAATTCCTCAGGTCCGAAATATGCCGTATCGCTTTCCGTTAATACCGTAATTATCTTGGGTAACTTTATCCCTCATTACCTGTTTTATAAAATGTATATGTCTTTTTGCCATGCTTTTTCGATTCATACATGGCTTTATCCGCCATTTCAAATAGTCTGGACGACTCGTCCGCATCTTTTCCGTCAATAATTCCAACACTGACCGAAATCGGCGGCAGTCCGTCATTGGTGTCCCCTAAAGCAGCGATGATCTGCTCTAACTTTGATTCGATCAGACGACGATGGATATTTCCGGAAGACCTCATGAGTACCACAAACTCATCTCCTCCGACACGGCATATGCAGTCATCTTCACGAAAAGCATTTTTTAACACATTTACAAGTTTTATCAACACTTTATCGCCGGTCTCATGACCGAATGAATCGTTGACGGTCTTGAAATTGTCCAGATCAAAAAGCAGCAAATATGTGCTCTCGGGTTTGATATTCGACAACAAAATATCATATCCCGCCCTGTTATATGCTCCGGTAAGCTCATCATGAGAAGCTTTGAAACTTAAGTTTTCAAGGCTGGATTTGTTCTTTTCATACATTTTATTGTATGCGCTTGCAAGATATTTGAATTCATTGGAGCCGACAGTCTCTGAAATGGGGCGATCTTCTTTTATTTCTTCCACCGCCCTGAGAACCGGTGTTATGGAAAGTTTTGTCGTTAACCATAAAAGAAAAAAGATTAAGGCCGCCTGAATTATGATGGCTATACGAACAACGCCTATCTGACGTTTTAAAGACTCATACTCTTCGTCCTCAATATCCTCGGTCAGTTTTTCGACTTCATTCAGGCTTTCCTGCATTGAATTTCTGATAAGATCTTTCTGACGATAATACTCATCGTTATGCACAAGTTCGGTCGCCAGTCTCATTTTTTCCGAAGATGTTAATGCGCTGTCCTCCTCTTTAATGATCACATCATCCAGAACTTCGGGATAATCGGTATAACCCTTTGCCGCAACGACCAGACGCATGGCATAGTATTCCTGATCCATAAGTTTAACGGAACTGTCCATTGCATTCTGAAGACTCTTTAATGCCAAATCCGTCCTTTTGTCCAAAGCCATCTTTGAAATTGCATCCTCACGTCTTTTGGATTCGAAAGCTTCGGTAAAATACTGTTCCATAAAACGGATATCTCCGTTGACGGTAAAACGCTGCACCTGCTCAGTCAGAAAATCCGATGCGTTCATAAGTTCATGCGCGGCTTTCTTAAGTTCCGAGTTCTGCTTCGATGCGGCAGTAATGTCCAGGAACGTACTTGTGAGTCTTAATGTTGCAAAGACAACCGTTCCCGAAAAAGTCAGGATTATTACGACAAGCCACAAATGTACCACTCGATGCGATATTCCTTTTTTAGAAGAAGAATCACTCATTTTTTCTCACTATTACAACACAAGCCGCGGAATCGAATCATTTCGACTTCGGCTTGTTCATTACAAATTTCTTTTGTTATCTTAACATATTCGGGTTTTTAATTTCACCCATTATTCGGGAACAGCACGACAGCCCAAAAAAGACCACCGGGTCGATTCCATATTTTTTATCGTCAGTTTCCGTGTATCAGATTACCTTTTGGGCACTAATTAAATTGAATTTTTCTTTTTAGCCTCGTAGATTCTCGGTGGGCGGTGTCTGCTTTTACGGGCCTTTCTTGACTCGCTTCGCTCTAGCCCGTAGTTTTTCGGCTGGCGAGGCTTGCTTTTACGGGCCTTTCTTGACTCGCTTCGCTTTAGCCCGTAGTTTTTCGGCTGGCGGCGTCTGCTTTTACAGGCCTTTCTTGACTCGCTTCGCTCTAGCCCGTAGTTTTTCGGCAAGCGAAGCTTGATTTTACGGGCTTTTCCCGCTTTGCTTCACTTTAGCCCGTAGTATCCCCGTAGTATCAAAGCATTACGTATTATATATGAGTTTCAACTGGGAAAAACTAAGCTTAGAACTAAGCTCAGCTTATTGTAGTGAGTGAATTATAATATATCAAAACATATATTGTTGAACGATGCCCCATTTTGGGAAGGTCGTTCAAGCAATTTGGCATTTGAGATCAACAAATTTCAACTGTGTTCACTTATGATCTTATAAAAATTTTAAAAACTTTTTTAAATAATTCTGAATCATTCTATACATAACGTGACGATCGGCTCCAACAACTTTTTCCCGGTAAAACTGCAGAGTTCATTCTTCTTTACTTTAAGACATACATGTATTTTTTCAAAAGGTACCTTCTCTTTTCCTGAGTGATATTGCCGTACTCGATTGCCTCAACCGGACAGTTTTGGATACACGACATGCAATGCGCGCAATTTGTTCCGTTCCACACGGGCTTTCCGTCTTCAAAGCTTATTGCTTTCAGCGGACATACCTTTTCGCACTTTCCGCAGGACATGCATTTGTCATTAACGTAAAACGGTTTGACCTGCTGACGTATTTTTATCCAGACCGGGTTAAAGGGAATCGTAATTATCTTTTCAAAAAGCCAGACATATCTGTACTTAATCCGCTCTCCGTTTTTAATATACTCTGCGATCTGCGGAATCTTTTGGGATACGTTTACAATACGATTCTCGATCTCTTCGATCGGCAATTCGGGATAAGTATTGTTGGCGATATAATTTCTGGGCATCTTAAATTCTGTGTAGCCTTTAAAGATCATGCCTTTTTTCCTGATGATCCCTTTGGCAAGTACTCCGCCGATTCCGGTATATCCTCCGCTTGTGAAGATAAAATATACTTCCCTGTTTCCCGTCAATTCGACTTTTTTAAGATACTCCGCCATGAATTTCGGCATCTCGCATACGTATACGGGAGCACATATAACAAATGTCTTGTCCGAGTGAATCCCGGTATAGTCTTTGTCACGGATACGATTTAAAAGATCAAGACTTTCATCTTCCAGAAGTTTCGCCAGTTCTTTTGCGACATATTCCGTATTTCCCGTAGCGCTGAAATATAAAACCATACAAACACCTTTCTATCCTTTCCACGGTCTTGTCTTGCCAAGCCACCCGTTTTCTTTCCAATATTTAAAGTCTGTATATTCGGGATTCTTTTTTCCAAGATCGGTCTGAAGCATGCGGACCATATAAAACTTTATCTTTGTAACTGTCTTGGTATGCGGACGTTTATTGTAGTCAGTGTTTTTAAACTTATTTGCTGCAGCCGTAAGTTTTGAAGACATTTTGTTTCTCTTTTTTTCGTCTATTTTATCCCATTCAATCTCACTCATCAGTTTAAATCTGTATTCTTTTATGAAGCTGACTCCCCACCAGGAAAGACTGTCTTTTATATCTTTGGCAGTTGATCTGTCTCCTGCACCGAGGCATTGGGTAATTATCACCGCACGTTTCGAAAACATCTCTTTCGCCGGGCGATGAGGCATCCAACGATATCCGAAATGATCAAGCATTGTTTTCATGGCACCTGTTGTATGAAAAACATAAGCCGGCGATGCGAACACCAGAAGATCCGCCTCCAAAAGAGCTTTTTGGATCTTTTGAGTATACTGTGCATCTTTGCATTTTTTTTCATCTCCGCGAAAACAAATCGTACATCCTGCGCAAAACGAAGGACAGTCTTTCGGAAAATAAAATTCCGTAATTTCTGCCTCATCGCGGAACGACTCCAAAAAAATCTCTTTTAACCTGTATGTAACACCATGTTTTTCCGTAGCGTTAAAAACCGCAATTTTCATCATTCTTTCCTCCCATATATCCTGTCAAACTGTCTGATATGCTCATCCAGCATCTTAAGCGATTCTTCCTCTCTTTCGGGATCGCGATCGCATATTGTCAAAAGCATGTAGATCGGAGCATAAAAATGCAGCGTCATGATCTCCACATTATCCGTATGAAGCATACCTCCGGATGCAACCATTCCAAGGAGCATGGTCTGATAGGAAAGCGGCGCATCAACATAAAGATTCATATAGACTTTTGCGAGTTCTTTATCCGCAAACTGCTCGATGGTAAGCATCTTACGAAATCTTCTGTTGTAATTATCGTGAAGATAAAACAAAAACAGTTCTCTTCCGAGTTTGAGCAATTCCTTCTCAGACATATTCTTATAGATCCCGGCATCCGCTTCGGCGGAAAAACCCGAAATATTTAAAGCCTCAGCCTGTTTTAAAAATCTTTCATTCATCTCTTCGATGATCGCCTCAAATATTGCTCTCTTGTTTTTGTAATGCTTATAGAGCGACGGCGCTTTGATCCCGACACGCTCGGCAATATCACTTACGTATACGTTTGCGTATCCTTTTTCGGAAAATAAAGTAAGTGCTTCATCCAATATTCTGTGCTTTGTATCCATTTTTTCCCCTTTGTCTTTTAATTGGCTAATTCCGATTAGCCATATTGTAGGCTAATTCGAATTAGCCTGTCAAGCAAAAAAATTACTCTCCATGCAAATTATTGCAAAGAGGGTAATTTTCGTCATTTCCATGTACTCGCCTGTCTTCTGTATCTTACTGAAACTTCCAAACACGATTTCTCGGAGGAGGATACAGTTTACTGCTTCTCTACAGGGATCTTACCATATCTTTCCATATCAACCTGGTTACCGATAGCTACGCCGCAGGTAGATGATAACTTTTTTCCGGAGACGTTATCCAGGTCCGCGAAGCGCTTATTGGAAAGTGTTGTCCAGTCAGTGGTATCTTCAGAGTAGCAACCATATATCAAATTTTTTGTAACATCGACAGACATCCATCTGCCGTAATCAGCGATGTAAACATATGTCCAAGCATGCTCATCTGTGTATATCTTTGTGGCCGGGATATTCTGGGCACGGCACATAATGGCAAGAATGTTGGCAAAATCTTCGCAGATACCGACATGGGTGTTACTGGTGTAATATTCACCGGTATAATCCTTATGATAGAACGCACGGCTGTTTGAATCAGTATTGCCGATAACCCAGTAATCATAAGCATAATTGTCGATAATGTACTCGTAAAAGACATCTAACTTGTGGGCATCTGTCCAATCATCCTGTACAAGCTCGTTTGCCTGATTTACCCAGAAGTCTACATCCATTCTTTCGCTCGAAGCAACGGGAACGATAGGATAGTAGATCGGATCTGTGTATGTCTGGTTATCGGGTGTAATGTTGTTTGCTTCAAGAATCGGCTCCATCTTAAGACGAAAGTCGACATTGTTTTCAGCGATTTCAGGTTTTTTCGTAAAATTCGCAGCATAAAGCCGGTCGTTCTCGCGAAGGACACCTGCACGAACAATTCGTCCATTTGACAATGTCATCTGAATCAATCCAAACCCATCGGTACAATCTTCATAACCGTCGATAATATACTCTGTTGCACCTGTTTCATCGAGATAATCTTCGTTAGACATCTCAGCCAAAACCTGTGTAGGTACGATGTTTTCAGTTCCGTTGTTATAGAACCTAACCTTGACGGAATCATTATCGATAACAGAAAGAATGAAACCACTTTCTGTTTCGGTAGTGGAAATAATACCATTTTGTCCGCAAACACCAACAGCAACAGTATCATTGAAGTTAAAGATAGCGTTGTCATCATAATTCAAGATAGAATTTACCGTAATGTCGTGAGACTTGGTAGAATCGTGCCAGGAACCTGTATCCGCAGTCATCTCGTGAAGTTCTGTATATTCAGGTTCAGCAGTGGATCCTGACGCAGTATCATTGTTTTCCGCACTATTTTCAACTTCTGAAGGCTCAGCAGTTTCGGTGGCATTTTCATCTTCCGAAGGCTCAACGGTTTCGGCGTTTTTTTCAACTTCTGCAGGCTCAGCACTTTCTGCAGTAACAGACTGGGTGTTCTGAACCGCTTCGGATTGAAACTCTGCATCAGTACTCCGGCATCCGGTCATGATACCGATCATAATAACGATCGCTATTGCTGCATCACAGATCAAGGTCAATCTCATCTTTTTATTAGCCCGTCTGCTCTCTTTCAATCTCATATTTTCTATATTGCGGTATCTCTCATTCGCAGGCGAATTCATTTTGATATTTCCCATAATGATCATTCCTTTCATGTAGAATCAATGTGTCCTTTCTTCACCCGACACTTCATAAGCAGTATATTCATGGTCAAATTCATATCCCAGTTTTTCTGCCAGATGAACCGAATTCATATTCTGTGCATCCCAGCTCGGATACAATCCTTCATCAAGACAGCGTAAGATCAAAGCAGCACATACGATTGTTGCAAGACCTTTTCTGCGCTCTTCCTCTACTGTATCAACCTCTATCTCTATACCTTCTTTATACCTTGTATAAGAAGAGGCTCCTGCTGCAATGCGTCCGGATTTCAGAATAACCATTCCCCTGCCCATTTCAAGATACTTTTCTTTGCTTCCGAAAGACGAAACAAAATCTCTTGTCACGGGATCGGGCAAACACATGTCATAAATCTTTTCATCAATCTCTTTAAGTTCGTATCCATCCGGCAGTTTGGCTACCATGTCTCGAAGCCTTTCCTTATCAAACTTCGTATCTTTTTTGATGGCATATCTGACCGCCTTCTTCGCTGTAGTGAAGCACTCTTCGATGCATGCTTCCCACGCTTTGTTCTGCGGAACCATGATAATAAAGCCTTCCGGTTTGTTGATCACAAGCTCCTTATTTACTTCTCCGGCATAAAAAGCAAAGCATCCTACAAATGCCATCGCAGATTTTGGACACTCTAAATCCGTAACAAAGATTTTTCCCATTACTTTCTGCAGGCAGGAATAAATCAAAGTTTCCTGCCAGCCTTCAAAAAGATGCACAGCTTTTGATGTATCTCTTAATTCATATATCATCTTTATATCGATTCTCCCTGTATTTTCAATAAAAGCACTACCGTCTCGACGTTGTTTTCGTTGATTAACCACTTATTTTCTCAAACTTAAGCTTATATACTATCTCACAGGACAAATCATCTGAAGGTCAAATGGTTCTTCTTCAGCAATTTCTTTTATGGGATTACTTGCCAGGTCACTTCCCATTGCTCTGTAAAATGCGATCGTCTCCTCAGAAGAACAGGCAGATATGTAC
>JAIKXN010000152.1 GCA_024684055.1 Lachnospiraceae bacterium
GAGGAGATTCCGGAACGGGACTTCAGAGATATGTTCTCGGAATTATGTTCTCACAGGTTATTGCATCGGCAAACAAAATGCTTGAAATGGTTCATGGCGGACGTTACAGGCTTTTCAGATCTGATGACAAAGTAGCGGGAAGCAACAAGAGAGGACTCGATCTTAAGGTTTACGACAGCCACAGTGCTGAAAGCGAAGGGCGTTTCGTAAGCACACTTTCGGGCGGTGAGAAATTCCTGGCTTCACTTGCGCTTTCCATCGGAATGTCAACGATTGCTCAAAAGAGCGGGATCAAAATCGAAGCTTTGTTTATCGATGAAGGATTTGGATCGCTTGATGAAGATTCAATCAGTGACGCAATGGATATTTTAAACAGCATTCAGGAAGCAAACGGACTGGTCGGAATCATTTCTCACGTGCAGATTCTTCAGGACAGAATTCCTTCCAAGCTTATTGTTGAAAGACAGGGGAATGGAAGCCATATTGCACAGAGAATCGGATAAATAATTCAAACAGAGGTAACAAGAATTCTCAGAAGAATTTATACACTGAAGGAATTATTATCATAAATGATTTTGTCCGGATTTATAATGTTTTCCAAACAGCAGAAATATTTTTGATCAAATGTGTTAAAGAACTAATATTCGGAGGAGACAATGTCTTTACAGGGCTCATTTAAAGAGAAAACAAATATAAGGATTAAGGAACCGAAAAAATATCAGGTTGTGATGTTGAATGATGACTTTACAACCATGGATTTTGTAGTGTCTGTTCTGGTGGATATTTTTAAGATAGATCCGGTAAAAGCCGAACAGATCATGCTGACGGTTCACAGAAACGGAAAAGCTGTTGTGGGCGTTTATCCGTATGACATTGCCGTGACTAAAACCAATGCGGCCATGGAAAGAGCAAAGATTGAGGGTTTCCCTTTTCGAATGCTGGTTGAGGAGGCTTGATTATGAAACTTTCAAAAGATGTTTCGGATATGCTGGAGGGCGCAGTATCAAGTGCGCTGAAAAATAAATTTGAATTGATCACTCCCGAGAGTTTCCTGATGGAACTTCTTTTTAACGAGAAATTCAAGGAAGCGTATGAACTCTGTGACGGTGATATTAATGCGCTTGCAAAGAACCTTATGGAGTATCTGGAGACGAATGTTGACAGGACGAATAACGAATCTTATTCATTTTCCGAAGGTGCGATGTGGGTGCTTGCGTATGCGCAAAGTCATGCCGAAAACAGCGAGGAAAGTCTTGTTACGATCGCGCATGTTGTAAGCGGTATTTTTCATCTTAAGGACAGTTATGCGGTCTACTACATGGAATTACAGGGCGTTGAAGAAGTTGATCTGCTTCGACAGATTGCAGAAATCGAAGAGGATTTTGAAGAAGATTTCGAGGACGATATTTTAAGTTTTGCGGATGGCGAGGAAAGGTATGAAAGAAAAAACTCCGAAAACCGGAAGATGTATGCGCCATGTCTTAATGATACGTTAAAAGATGTAAATCCTCTTATCGGAAGAAAAGATGAAATCGACAGAACGATTCAGATTCTTTGCAGGAAAGACAAAAACAATCCGCTCCACATCGGAGAACCGGGTGTCGGAAAGACGGCCATAACATACGGTCTTGTCAAAATGATCTGCGAAGGTAATGTTCCGGAACCGATAAAAGGAAGCAGAGTTTTCGCACTTGATCTTGGAGGAATGCTTGCCGGAACGCAGTATCGAGGCGATTTTGAAAAAAGATTCAAGAACGTTCTGAACGAAATTTCAAAAGAAGAAAAGCCGATTATTTATCTTGATGAGATTCATAATCTCGCAGGCGCGGGGGCAGTGGGTGAAAGCTCTTTTGATGCCGGTAATATGTTAAAAGCATATCTTTCGGACGGGCATATTCGTTTTATCGGAGCGACTACTTTTGAAGAATACAAAAAGTATTTTGAAAAGAACAAAAGCCTTGTAAGAAGGTTTCAGAATGTGGAGATCAAAGAGCCGAGTGAAGAGGAGACTGTTGAAATCCTTGAAGGACTCAGGGAAAAATATGAAAGTTTTCATAACGTGAAGTATGAAGATGGTGTTTTTGAATACGCGACAAGAATGAGTGCAAAACTTATTAATGAGAGATTTTTGCCCGATAAGGCGATTGATCTTGTTGATGAGGCAGGTTCATACAGGAAGCTTAATCCGACAAAGGGCAAAATTCAGAAAGTCGGAAAAGATGTCATAAATGAAGTGCTTACAAAGATTTGCAGAGTACCCGTTGAAACCGTTAATACCGACGAGATTACTGGACTTGCAACACTTGAAGGCCGCATAAAAAAACAGATATTCGGACAGGATGAAGCAGTCTCGCAGGTAGTGAATGCAATTAAGTTTTCAAAAGCAGGATTAACTGATGAAGACAAGCCCCTTGCGAGTCTTTTGTTCGTTGGACCGACCGGTGTCGGAAAGACGGAGATAGCCAGAACTCTTTCAAAAGAACTGGGAATTAAACTCATCCGTTTTGACATGAGTGAGTATACAGAGAAACATACGGTAGCCAAGTTAATTGGTGCTCCAGCGGGTTATGTCGGATATGAAGAAGGCGGTCTTTTGACGGAAGAAATCCGAAAGAATCCTTCGGCAGTTTTACTTCTGGATGAAATAGAAAAAGCGCATTCGGATATTTTCAATGTACTTCTTCAGGTCATGGATTATGCAACGCTTACCGACAACCAGGGACGAAAAGCTGATTTCAGAAACGTTATAATTATCATGACTTCCAATGCCGGCGCGAACAGGCTCGGAAAACCTTCGATCGGATTTATGGGCGGGAATGCGGACTTAAATGTGCTTGAGGAAGAAGTAAAAAGAACATTCCAGCCGGAATTCAGAAACCGTTTAAACAAGATAGTAATGTTTCACGGTATGGATGAAAAAATGGGAGCGAGAGTTGTCGGCAAAAAGATTTCGGAACTTGCTGACGCGCTCAAAAAGAAGAATATTAATCTGACAGTTGATAAAACAGCCAGAAAACTCATAGAGAAAAAAGGTATCAGCACAGAATTCGGTGCCAGAGAAGTTGACAGGGTTATAAGAAACGATATCAAACCTCTTCTGGTAGATGATATTTTATTCGGAGCGCTGAAGAACGGCGGTAAGCTGAAAATATCAGCCGTAAAAGGTGAGTTTAAGATCAGTTCAAACGAGGAATAAGAAATAATTCAATCCGAACGTGAATCAGTAAATGTTCGGATTTGAAAGAAACTAAATGCAGTCGGAGAATAGTGAATGTACATATGGCTGGATCAAAAAATCAAATTTCCTGATGTGTCATGCGCCGATGAAGAAGGACTTCTTGCTTTGGGCGGCGATTTGAGCGTCGAGCGTCTTTTGCTTGCTTACCAAAGCAGTATTTTCCCCTGGTTTACTGACAACGAGCCTATTCTCTGGTGGACTCCGCCCGAACGCTACATCATTAGACCGGGAAAGGTTCACATCTCGCATTCCATGAAAAAGTTTTTTAAGAAACATGAAGTCAGTATGGAAATCGGGAGAAATTTTCTTTATACAATGCACAGATGCAGAATGAAAAGAAAGAATGAAACCTGGATAACCGATGATATGGAAGAAGCATATAGTAATCTAAGCAAGCAGGGTTATGCCGTGGGCGTGGAAGCTTTCTTTGACGGATTTCTTGCAGGCGGGTTGTACGGCGTTGTGATTGATAAATGCTTCTTCGGCGAAAGTATGTTTACCGACATAAGCAACGGATCAAAAGCCGCACTTATCATGCTCTCCGATCTTCTTTATCAAAAAGGATTTTCCGTAATCGACTGCCAGTTTCACACAGATCATCTTGAGAGCATGGGCGGTGAACTCATTACCAGAGACGAGTATCTTGAAATACTTAAAACAGCAATTACAACCTGTGAAAAGCAATCCATAGCAGGAAAGTATTTTCTGAACGAGAAGCTGGAAGTTGTAGAAGCGAATTAGATTGTAAAAATATATTCAAAAATAATACATCAAATTGAGTTTTAATGGATTTGTGAATTTGCCGAAAGTTTCGCTCTTAGGCGAGCCTCGTGCAGTGAGTACGATCCCTAAACTTTAGTTTTGTTTCACGAAGAAAGTAGGAATTTAAAAAATTTCTTTCATATAAAAAAGGATTTTAAAGGCATTATCAGAATAATATAATGTAAGGGTTCGGCGTTCCCGTTTCATGACGAAGCAAAGTAAAGGAACGTTCCCTGAATCTTACAGTTATTGTATGAATTTGTTTCTGCAATAACTTCAAAATCTTTGGACCAATTCGGATCCAACCCTCATAAACAATTGAATATGGAATTCAGGTATTTTACGAGAGCATTTTATGTTGTTGGTTTGCTATTTTTTGCGCAAAAATTGTTTAATATGGTTTTTTTTATCCAAATATTTAGTTTATGGAGGAATATGATAATGAAGATTTCAGAGAATGCAACAGAAGTTACAGAAAAGAGAGATATCCTTGAATGGACGATTGAAACAGATGAAGGAAAATGGAATTTTGTCGATACATTTAAAATTGAGAAAGGGCCTGCGGCGGAAGTGGTATTCATATATTCGTTTGATGAATGTGCCCGTCTGGGTATTCCTTTGACAGAGTGCCCGAACGCGTTGGTTTTTTACAAATCGGATTTGAAATTTCTGGTTGAAGACGGCTTTGCAAAAGTAACGTACAAAGATGATATATTATTTATGATGCAAAGAAGGTTAATTAAGAATATCATTACAAAAGTTAACGGTGAAGAAATGAAATAAACGTGAAAAATTTAATTCTACAGGTAATCAGGGCATAATTGATGATTTGAAGAGATATATTGAAATGCAGAGTGGTAGGATTAAATAAATTATTCCGATAAATGTCGAGACAGTTTGAGGGTCCAATTTGGAACCTCAAAGATGGAGGTGCAAATGGCAAAGAAGGAACAGGAGCAGACAACGGATGTTATAAATGGGATAGTTGAAACTAAATATATTAAGAGCCTGATATATGTTGTTCGTGGGCAACAGGTTATGCTGGATAGTGATCTTGCGATGTTGTATCAGGTGGAAACAGGAGCTTTGAACCGTGCTGTAAAGCGCAACAAGAAACGATTCCCTGAGGACTTTTGCTTCCAGTTGAAAGAGGAAGAATTTTTGAGATGCCAAAATGGCATCTCAAAGGATGAGGGAGCAGAAGGACGTGGCGGCAGACGATATATGCCCTACGCCTTTACGGAGCAGGGTATATCGATGCTTTCTGCTATACTTCGGAGCGATGTGGCAATAAATGTCAGTATAGGGATTATGAGAGCATTTGTGGAAATGCGTAAATTCCTGGCTACAAACTCTCTGATATTGAACCGCATTGATGATTTGGAAGTTAAACAACTAGAATATCAGAAAAGCACGGATGAGAAGTTTGACAAGGTGTTTCAGTACATTGAGGATCATGCAGAATCGGAGCAGAAGATATTCTTTGATGGTCAGATATATGATGCGTTCAGCCTGATTACATCTATCATTCAGAAAGCACAGAATGAAATAATCTTGATTGACGGATATGTAGATGTGGATACGCTGAATATCTTAGCAAAGAAGAATGTCGGTGTTGATGTGAAGATTTATACATATGCGAACGCACGGCTTACGAACAGAGATTCGGCGAATTTCAATGCACAGTATCCGACATTGACAATGAAGAAGACGCAGGTATTCCATGATAGGTTTATTATTCTTGATGGGAAGACAGCATATCATATAGGGGCATCAATAAAGGATGCAGGAAAGAAGTGCTTTGGTATTTCACTGATAGATGATCCGGTGGTAGTTGTAGATTTGTTGAATCGGCTGAAAACAGTTTGACATGTTGTACATGGAGATGCAAAAGGAATATTATACATAAAACGTGTAAAAGATTGCTGCACCGAAAATTTGTATCGCAATTTGATTTGAATGATGTATAGGATATTTACGGCAGTTTTGATATAATGATTTTTGTCAGGAAGGCATAAACTCCTGCTAAACAAAAAAGAAACAGAAAGACCAAACGAAGATGAATAAATACGAAGTAATGAGAGCCGAGGAAGAATGGCAGCGTGCCGGAGCGTATTCCGTTCGAATAGAAGGAATGAACAGACAGCATCATATAAGTTTGCGTGAAGAGTTTGATGAACATGACTGTGACGGAACGAAATATATTATTTTGCTGGATGACGGTTACCCCGTTGCTACCTGTCGTTTCTTTGAAGCAGAATCGGGCAAAGCCACAATCGGACGTGTAGTGGTTCTTCCGGAATACAGAAAACAGGGACTCGGCAGAATTGTAATCGAGGAAGCTGAAGCCTGGATCAAGGAATCCGGCTACAAAGAAGTAATCATCGACAGCCGTATAGAAGTGGTTGAATTTTACGAAAAACTTGGTTACAAACGCCTGAATGATTCAGTGGAATCAAATGGTGTTTTTGAATGTACTTGGATGAAAAAGGAGCTTAAATAAATGGATAACAAATCTTCTTACTTAATCGCAGATACCACAAAGGAAGAAAGAATAGCGTTAATCAAATCGTGGATACCCGACGATGAAGCTATGGAAGGCGATGATGTGCCGGATCTTTGGGATATGTACGCAGATTATATAAACGGTACAAAAGAGATAGCAGAGTGCAATGCGGCATTTAGCGCAAGTTATATAGCAGAATAGAAAGGGTAACGAAAAAGATAAAAGGATTGTTTGAAGCGGTCCTTTTATTTTTTCAAAACTGAGGATTATACAACACTAATCTGCCGTAATTGGAATTTTTCTCTTTCGTTCCTGAATCTATACTAATAGATAATAAGGGTTCTGAATTGACATTTTTCATTGGTGTCATATTCAAAGGGGATTAAGAAAGAGGAGAAAAATATGAAAGAGAACAAGGGTTTTTCGTTGGTTGAGTTGATCATTGTCATAGCGATCATGGCAATTCTGACAGGCGTTATGGCTCCGCAGTTAATCAGGCACATGGAAAAAACAAATGTTGCAGCAGATACACAGGTA
>JAIKXN010000063.1 GCA_024684055.1 Lachnospiraceae bacterium
AAAAGAGAATTGTTTGAAGAGATGGGGCTGGTCGCAGAAGAACTTGAATTCTTTTGCGTGAATTCGGGACCGGAAGCTCATTATATCTATCCAAATGGAGACGAAGTTTCGAATTTTGAAATCGTCTATATTTGCAGAAAATGGCATGGCGAACCGAAATCTAAAGATGGTGAAATGGAAGATTTACGATTTTTATCTGTCGGTGAAATAGTTCTTTCCGAAATATCTCCACCAATACGTTCCGTCGTCGAGAAGTATATATCACAGGCAGACGAGTAAATTCCAGTTTGTCGGGATGAGACATAGCCTTTTATCTCGCAATATAACTTAAAAGTTAAGAGACGAATGCAAAGAGCTGAGAAATCTTGCAATAATAGATATACTCAATTCTACCGGAATGCGTGTCGGAGAACTTGTTAATCTCGATATATCGGATATAGATTTTGAAGAGCGGGAATGCGTTGTTCTTGGAAAAGGTGACAAAGAAAGAATTGTTTACTTTGAGGCTAGAACTAAACTTCATTTGATGAAATATCTGAATTCGAGAACGGACAGTAATCCGGCACTTTTTGTTTCTTCCCGAAGGCCACATCGAAGGCTGCATGCGGGTGGGATAGAAACAATGCTTAAAAAGGCCGGAGAATCCAGCGATGTAAAACATGTTCATCCGCATAAGTTTCGAAGGACGATGGCAACTACTGCAATTGACAGGGGGATGCCAATTGAACAAGTGCAGAAGCTTCTGGGACATGAAAAAATAGACACTACGTTGCAGTATGCAATGGTGAAGCAGAGTAATGTAAAAATAGCACATAAAAAGTATATTGGATGATATGAAAAACGATTACTGAAGCCACTTCACAGCATAGGCAAATTATGATACAATATGACTATAAGCGTAAGGGAGGTGTTGTTATGTTTGCATTACATGAAACAATAAGGCCGTCGGCCGATTTAAGAAATCGATATAATGAAATATCAAAACAATGCCATGAATCTAATTCGGCTGTTATTATAACCGTAAATGGTAGGGGTGATACCGTATCGTTATCGTATGAAGAATATGGAAGGATGAAATCAAGACTTGAATTGCTTGAGATTCTAGCGGAAGCGGATGAGGATGTGAGAAATGGCAGAGTTGCTCCTGTTCAAGATACGTTTGATGATTTAAGGACAATGTTAAAGGAGGGTCAGTTTTGAAATATAAAGTAATTCGAACTGATACTGCAGACACATTGATTCGCAAGATAGTTCTTTATGTTGCGCAAAACTTTGGCTCTGAAATTGCGTTAAAAAAACTGGAAGAACTTGAGAAATCCATAAATTCACTTGAAAGCAACCCTTATCTTGGTGAAGAACCCAGATATCCTGTTTTGCGTAGGCAAGGATATAAAATTTTAATTTTAGAAAAAGACATTGTGTTCTACAAGGTAGATGAAGATAAAAAGATTGTGACTATTTATGCTGTGGTTGATCAGAGACAGGATTATTTAAGCATATTAAGAGGAATGTAAATGCAGACTATTGTTTTTAATATGCAACGTTAACTTTTGGTTTTATATAGTAAAGAAAGAGATGAAGTCTGTTCACTTGATAGATGGATATGCGAACATGGATAGGGTTGAAAAACTTATTCCTGATGAAAGAAGGCGATTGTTGGATGGTATGTTCGGAGTATTATATACTGTCGCGGGGGAGGGGTATGTTTACCTGAATGATATGCGATATGATTTTTCGCGATGGTCGATTTCTCTCGTTGATGATTTTAACCTTGAGTCATAATACATGTATCATGCGGATCGTATTTGGCAGAATTACGTCCACCCTGAGGATCTGCAGGTATATAGGAAAGCGGTTGATACGGCCATATGCGGAAATGCGCAGGTTACACCGATCTATTACCGTGCCCGTATGGCTGACGGAACATATGTGATGCTTACAATAAGAGCTTTTATTTTGAGCGATAGCGAGGGTAATCCTGATTATTTTGGAGGAATCATCATTCCACAATAAAGAGTGGATTTGACTGTAAAACTAACTTGGTGATAAAATTGTATTTTTTACTTACTAATGTAGAGGTTTTTTACAGTGAAAAAAATCATTATAGATGGAAAAAACTTTAATAAGGAAGAAGAATTCTATACAGAAATTGATAAACTTCTAACGAGAAATCTTAATTGGAAGACAGGACACAATATGGATGCCTTCAATGATTTGCTTCGTGGAGGCTTTGGTTTTCACGAATACGGAGAGCAACTTTTTATTACGTGGATTAATGCTTCTAAAAGCAAGATAGACCTGGGATATGATGCGACCATCGAACATTGGGAGAATACACTGAAAAGATGTCATCCTACAAATATAGAACATGTTGAAAGTCTAATAAAGGATGCACGAAATCATGTAGGGCAGACGTTGTTTGATATTTTTGTAAGTATTATTTTGGATAGTGATGATACCGGGCATTTCTGTACATTGGAAATAATTGATTAATTTGATCTGGTTTTCGATAATTGAAGATAGACTGAGGATATTAAATGGGGATTTTTAATAAGAAAAAAGAAGCATTAGATGAGAAAATTAAGCTTAGTAATTATGTGTCGGGTGCTGTAAGGCAATTCGCTATGTCTTTTGTCAGAGGAGATTTAGGAAATCCTTTACTTAAAGATATTGATTACACGGGCGAAGTACTGAAAGAAGAAAGCAGTTTTGCAGAACAGGCATTTGCTATATTTATGAATAATCTTGAATTAGATTCTACAGGAAATGTCATAAATTATAAATATAGTGAAAAAAGGGCTGCACAGTATATACGTAGTTTTTTTGACAGGGAGTACACAGTTGAACCTTCTTTTGAATCATGGGAACTTGAATTGTACCCTGTAAGTAAAGAATTTTACATGAAGTAATTTTTGAAATGTTAATTTTGGTTTTCCTTACTAACGAAAGTGAATTATATTTTAATTTTATTGAGGATGACAAATATAATGAATGTATTAGAAGCGATCAGTAAACGACATAGTTACAGAGGAAAATTCAAATCGGATTCGATTCCAAGGGAGGCCCTTATTAAGATTGTTCAGGCGGGACTGGATGCACCTTCCGGTTGTAATAAGCAGACAACGAGCTTTATCGCAATTGATGATCCCGATGTTTTACAAAGGATACATGCGGTGATTGATCCGCCTGTTGGAGAAACAGCACCTGCGGCAATATGTGTGATTACACAAAGGATAAACGCATATCGTGACAGATGCTTTGCTGTGCAGGATTATTCAGCGGCTATTCAGAATATGTTATTGGCTATTGTTGAACTTGGTTATCAAAGTTGTTGGTATGAGGGACATATTACTGATGATGATAAGATTAATGAAAAAATGGCAGCTATACTAAATGTACCTGTTGATTATGAGTTGGTATGTTTCCTGCCGGTTGGTATTGCTGAAGATGAACCAACGATTCCTAAGAAAAAGGCATTTGTCGAGAGAGCCTGGTTCAATGGATTTAATAAAAAGTAACGGATAACTGCGGTATTGCTGATAAGTGGGAGGATATCGCCATGTGCTACAGGAGTCTCAAACATAACTTCGACGGGACTTACGGTAAGGTGTATTCGGGCATCAATCCTGACCTTCTGTTCAAAGAGCTTGGTATAGAGCCTGATATGGAAAAAATCGACTACTATATACTTCTTGATGAACTCTTTTGATGTGATATAGATTCATAACAGAATGAACCCGGAAATTCATAGAATTGATGGCAGATAAAAACAGAAAAATCCGTCTGATTAAATAAAATCGGACGGATTTTTAAGCTTCTATGGTAATATAATCGATGTCGAGGGATTCGAGAATTCGTATTGATGCGATGTTTTCCCTGCTGCAGTTGGCGACTATCTTCAGATCGGGAAGATTTTTTCTTAAATAATTGACACACAAATGGGCGGCCGCGTTGGCATAGCCCTTTTTTCTTTCGCTTTCTTTGATCATGAAGCCCAGAGAAACGCTTGATGAATCGGAATACTCGAAACCGACTCTTCCGATAACTTCCTTTGTGTCGGTCTTTTCGATGATCCACATTCCGTAACCGAAGAGCATGTATCCGTTTTTAACCGAGGCAAATCTTCTTTCGGCATCGAATGTATAAAAAGGAGGCAGGGGTGAGAGATATTTGGCACATTCCTCATCCGAGTACATTGCGTATATTTTTTTAAGATCTTCGGGAGCTTCTTCACGGATCGTTATGGAATCGTTTGATACGATCACATAGGGGATACCCTTTATGTGGCAGTAGATTTTTTTGAGATGTTCGACATCTTCTTCGCCGTTTATCGTAATGTATTTGTATTCGTTAAATTCGGAAATATCCTCTTCATCCGGAAGATTGATGCAGACCGCCTCGTTATTTTTCTTAAGATAATCGGCCACGGTTTTGCTTGATGTCAGGTAAAGAATATCTGATTCAAGCGAAGTATAATCTTTGAAGTCTTCGATAATCCGATAATTGAATTTCATTTTTTCCCCAAAATGCTATACAAAAATTTTTTCGAAATCCTTTGTATGACAGTCATTTATTCATGCAAATAGAATACGAAAAGTAATCGTTTTCTATATTATTATATAGCATTATTCATGTCAACGGAATAGGTTTCCTCTTGCCTAAATAGTCAAAATACGATTATCGGAAATAACAAAAATTGAACGGACGTCAAAATAGAAAAAAGAAACAGGATGTTTTAGAAAAAATGAGAAAAAAGAAACAGGATGTTTTGGAAAAAAAGAGAAAAAAGAAACAGGATGTTTGGGAAAAAAAGAGAAAAAAGAAACAGGATGTTTGGGAAAAAATGAGAAAAAGAATACCGGACAAAGGATATTCAGCGAAAGCGGTTTAGCAATTTTGTGGAATAAAAAAGATTAATTTGCTATAATGCTTTAGAAAACGAACAAAACTACGGAAGTAAAAAATGAAACAGCATACGATCTTAATTGTGGATGATGATATAAATATCGGAAATATGTTAAATGAGGCGCTTGAAAAGGCTTCATACAGAGTACTTCGCGCATATTCCGGAACAGAAGCGCTTATGGTCCTGGAGAGGGAAAAGCCGGATCTGGTCCTTCTCGATCTCATGCTTCCGGGGCTCTCGGGCGAGGAGGTGCTTTCTAAACTCGAGGGAACTCTTACTATCGTAATGAGTGCAAAAACCGACATCGAGAATAAGGTAAAATTACTCTACGGCGGCGCAAGCGATTACGTTACAAAGCCCTTTGTAATATCCGAAATGATGGCCAGGATCGCCGCACTTTTAAGACTTTCTCAGATAAAAGAAAAGGAAGAAGACGAACCCGAAACGGAAAAAGGCGTTTTAAAAAGCGGCAATCTGATATTTGATCCCAATCTTCTGACAGTCAGCCATGAGGATAAAGAAGTAACGCTTACGCGAACCGAGGCAGCGATCTTAAAACTTCTTATGACCAACGCAGGCCGTCCGATCGGAAGGAGCACCATTCTGGATGAGATCAGTGAGGACACTCCCGACTGTACGGAAAGATCTTTAAAACAGCATGTCAGCAACATCAGAAAGAAACTTGAATCGATAAGCGGAATCGATCACATTGATACCATTTACGGAATAGGATTCCGTTTCAAGGATCAGTAAACACAAATAAAATGCATTCGGGATTGAAGTTTTTATTTCGGGAAAAACGTAAAAAACAAAACCCGACAGGTAACTGAAATAGACAACAATTCAAAAAAACGACCGCAGCACGTAATGAGCAGACGTGGCAGCAGTCGTTTTTTTAATGTCTGAGCAGAGAAACTTACATTTCCCTGCCCGATTTATAAAGAGAGAAAGAAGAAAAAATCAATAAACATTAAGTTTGTTAAAGATCCCGTTAAGATTGACTTTAAAAACAAGGATCAGTGAACCGATCACGCCAAGGAGTGCCTGTGCGATCTCGTAGGGAAGTTTTATCATTGCATATTCAAATGTGGAATATACGAAAGTCTTTCCGAGAGTATATCCGACTACCATGATCACTGCGCCGATAAGGAGAGCGATCAAAGATACGACGAATTGTTTCTTTTTGCCAAGCTCAGCGGCACGAAGAGTGATCAGTGCGATAATGACAGCCTGTAATCCGTGTACGGCAAGAGATACAAACATGGGTGCGGGATAAAAGATCAGGTCGCCTAAGAATGAGCCGAGACCGCCTACGATGAAAGCGGCAACGGGATCAAGCAAAAGCGCTGCGGTACATATAACCAGGTCGCTTAAATATAAATGTCCGCCGGGAACGGGAATTCCGAAACTTGAAACCGCGATATTAAGTGCCATGAAAAGTGCGGTAAAAGTAATCCAGCGGGTCGGGTTCATTTTTCTCAAATCTTTGATTTTTACAGCAGATGTTCCTGCTGATTTTGTTGTAGTCTGTGCCATGGTATGCCTCCTGATTTTTTTCCATATTTTCTTTATGGTAATAATGCTTTTTTGCATTTAAGTGTTTTCACGTGTTTGAAAAAAACGGTAATTACTTTGCGGCAATAATGCGTTTTTAAGCATTTAAATGTTTACACGTGTTAAAAAACTAGTAATCTGCTTCGATTTTATTTAGCAACAAATATAATTCAATTTTGGTTTTACAAAAATGTCCAAAACAAGATATTTTTATATAACCAGATTTTTTTGGAACGTTTAGATTATTTTTTAATATGTTAAAATCTTGACGATATCTTGACGTTTTGCTGACCGCTTTCTTGACAGGATGGTGGTATTATCTTTTTCGTAAAGAAAACAAAAACTTACCAAAGAAAGGCAGGTAACCGTAAAGGTTACGAAGTTAAAGACTATGGAATATGTATTTAAAACCAATGACTTATGTAAGAAATACGGAAGCTTCAGCGCGCTGACAGATCTTAACATGGAGATTCCCAAGGGGGCTATCTACGGATTTGTCGGAAAGAACGGCGCCGGAAAAACAACGCTTATCCGACTTCTCTGCGGTCTTCAGTCACCGACCTCGGGTTCTTTCGAACTCATGGGTGTTGCGAATGACAGTAAGAACATCTCAAAGGTCAGAAGAAGACTTGGTGCAGTTGTTGAAGCACCTGCCATATACAAAGAACTTTCGGCAAGATCGAATCTCATTCAGCAGTGCCTGATGCTCGGGCTTCCCGATTACAGCAGGGTGGATGAACTTCTTGAACTTGTCGGTCTTTCAAACACCGGAAACAAAAAAGCAAGAAAGTTTTCGCTTGGCATGCGTCAGCGCCTCGGTCTTGCGGTTGCACTTTGCGGCGACCCCGATTTCATCATTCTTGATGAGCCGACCAACGGCCTTGACCCTCAGGGAATCATCGAAATAAGAGAACTTATCATAAAGCTTAACAGAGAAAAAGGAATAACATTCCTGATTTCCAGCCACATCCTTGATGAACTTGCAAGAATGGCTACTCACTACGGATTCATAGACAAAGGAAAGATCGTTCGACAGATGAGCGCAGAAGAACTCAGGAAAGAGTGTCGCAAGTCGGTTCGCATCAAAGTTAACGATACTTCGCTTCTTGTCAAAGTACTTGAAGAAAAAGAGCTTGAATACAAGGTAATTGATGATTCGTCCGTTGATATGTTCGCCGAGATCACTTTCTCGGAACTTGCAAAAGAATGTGAAAAAGTCGGATGCACGATCATTTCAATGGAAGAACACGAAGAAAGTCTTGAAGCGTTTTATCTTTCACTTCTCGGAGGAAGCACCAATGCTTAGAATATTATACTCGGATTTAAGAAGAACACTGGTGAACAGGCTGTTTATCGGATGTCTGAGCACCAATATCGCATACCAGGTCGGTACGGCAGTTCTTCTCAAAATGATCATGTGGTTTGCATTTAAAGATAATATTACGGGAGAGGATATATCTTTTGTATATTCATCGATAGGAATCTTTCTTGTTACGGTAAGTACACTTATTATCGTAAGCGATTTCTCTGAGGGAACCATGAGAAACAAACTTATATCGGGAGCAAAAAGATCGGATGTGTTTATTTCGACGATCTTTACCTCGTCATTTATGGGTATGGCTCAGGCTGCAACGGCTTTCGTGACCGAATCGATCTTAAGATTCTTTTTAGGAGGAGAGCTTATAAGCTACACGATTCCCGAACTTGCGGATTTCTGGATAATCCTTACTCTGGCATCCGTTTCGGTTGCTGTTTTTTCCACCTCGATGATCATGATGATAGGCGGAAAGAAAATAGCATATTTCGTAGGACTCCTGATCGCGTTTGCTTTTAAGATCATCAGCATGGAGGTAACGGATAAACTTTATCCCGATTCCGGAAACGTAACGCTCACGGGATTCAAACTGGCAATCTACACATTCTACGACAGATTCGTACCGTATGCATATTTTTCGATAAGGCCCCACTGGGATACGGGAAGTTACATTTTGGGATGCGTCGGACTTATGGCGATTTCGACAATTATCGGATTGCTTGTATTTAACAAAAAAGAATTACAGTAATAAGAGGAGCAGACATGTTTAACTTATACAAAGCCAATTTAAGAAGATTAACAGGAAATATATTTTTTATCGGCGGATGCGCGATAGCCTTGGCGGTAACGTTTTGTTTTTCAAAAAACATACTCTCGATGGAATTCCTGGGCGGCAGGAGTGCAGAAGCGAGAATGTATTTTGTAAGTTCGGCAATGATAGTTTTTTTTACCTTGATAGTCCCGATCTTTACTAACATGGAATACAGCGACGGGACTATAAGAAACAAGATCATCGCAGGACACTCCCAGAAGAACATATATTTAAGTTATCTTCTGGCATATTTTACACAGGCTCTGATCATGTGGGGCGTATACATGGCAGCCGGTTTTCTCGGCGGTGCAAAACCTTCCGTTCATTTCATAATGACAAATATAATAATGCTTTTCGCGATCTTCAACTATATTGCGACAATGATGTTTATAGCATTTCGTTTTAAGAAAATAATCTTTGCGGCAGCAGGTTCAATTCTTATATTGAACATATGCTTTAACAGCATTCTTTTCGGAAATCTGATAGTTATGCTTGCAGAAGGAAGAATGCCTCTGCTTGTAAGCTCCCTTTACAACATTTCGGCTTTGGGACAGTGGTTTGTTTACACGGGATTCTGCGCGGACGAAGCAAATCCCGGAATGCCCGTTCAGATACTTATTTCTCTTATCATTGTTTTGGGAACGACGTTCCTTGGAACATTAAAAATCAATAAAAGAGATCTGGCATAAAGAAAGGATCATGCAAATTTTGCATGGAAGGAATACTAAAATGAAAAGATTCAGAATGACGGGCTTTATCTGCCTGGCACTGACAATTTTATTCGTGGGAACGCTTCTTTTCTTAAGACTTGGAAAAGTGTTTTCCGCGGAAAGAAAAATAAACGGAATCGAAGAAGCGGGTGTAAGCTTTGAAGATTTTAAAATTCCGACAGATGTAAAAGTAGTCGGCATCGGCGAAGCTTCTCACGGAAACAGGGAATTTCAGACCGTAAAAAAAGAAGTATTTCAGAAAATGGTTGAAGAATGCGATGCACGTGCAATCTGTTTTGAAATGACCGCAGCAGAAGCAAGCGGTTACAATGACGCGGTGCATGAAACCGAAATGAACCTGACGGACCTTATCGCATTAACGGATTACCCCTTATACGACACAGCCGAAATAGTGGACCTGCTCGAGTGGATGAGAGAATACAATCAGACTGTTCCTTACGAAGAATCTCTTATGATCTACGGAATCGACATGCAGGGTGCATACAGATCGGTTGAGTATCTTCAGAGTCTTATAGCGAAAGGGACAGATATCTTAACTGAAGAAGAAAAAGAAAAAATAAATTCAATCAACACAGAATCCGGCGAAGAGATCGCTCTTGCCAAAGAGTTCTTTGAAGGCCTTAATGCGAGACTTTCTGCCGAAGACTCTATCGAAGAAAGGCTCCTTGCGGTTCACGCTCAGATCGTTGTACAGAGCATAAACGCTCCGAATTTTGACAGCGAGCCTTCCAAATATAACAATCACAGAGATTTAAGCATGGCAACAAACTTAAAAAACTACTACGAAATCGAGCAAAGCAGAGGCAACACCCAGATAATCGTTACCGCTCACAACGGCCACGTAATGAAAGGAAAATCAGAAGCTTTCGGAGCCGGTGACGAATCTCTCGCAATGGGTGAAAGAATCAATCAGCTTTTCGACGGCAGTTACTTCTGCATAGGAACCGAATTCTACAATGCCACGGTAAACATTCACACAGCCGGTACCTACGACGCAGCATACGAAAGAGCCGACCACGACTTCTGCAGTGACGACATTCTTGCATATCAGGCACGTTACTTCGAAGGCGGAAGATACTGTCTCGATTTCACCAAGATCACCAATCCGAAAAGCCGCCTGTACAAGCTCGTTCACAACTATGTCTTTACCGGAATGGTTGGCGAGGGCTACAATCTTTTGAATGAAATTTCGAAAGGGCACAGGGTTAAACTCATTCCCGCCGACAGATACGACGCAGTAATCTACTACTACGAAGTAAGCCCCATCGATCCGATTCATTACTAAATGCAGGCACCGATTCGCTGGGGTTGTCGGACAGCGGATTTGCGCACAGGCTCCCTCGCTGGTCGCATCTGCACTAAATTCGGGCTTCATTTCCAGAAACCGACTCGCTGGAATGTACCGACAGCGGATTTGCGCACAGGCTCCCTCGCTGGTTGCCTTTGCACTAAATTCGGGCATCATTTCCAGAAACCGACTCGCTGGGGTTGTCGGACAGCGAATTTGCGCACAGGCTCCCTCGCTGATCGCCTCTGCACTAAATTCGAACTTCGTTTCCCGAAACCGACTCGCCCTCGCGAACTCGCTTGTTTCGCTTATATGCGAAACTGCGCTCAAACATGCGCTTCGGGCGAGATTGGAAACTCGTTCTCATTAAGTGCCCGGCTAATGCTTCGAGAGCTCTGCACGACAAATCCGCTGAAACAGAAAATGTGGAGCGAGTCGGGATGGGGAGCAATAGTTCTCATTAAGTGCCCGGCCAATATTTTGTGAACTCTGCACGGCAAATCCGCTGAGAGAAAGAATCAGGGGCGAGTCGGAATAGAAATATAAGGTTTTCGTTAAGTGCCAAGGCATAAGTTTTGAAAGTTCTTCACGACAAATCTTCTTGTGTGAGATATATAGATAAAAATCATGTATAATGGATATAAATTTGAATAGGATATCCGGACCTGGAATCAGGCCCGGATAATTGAGATTTACGGTGAGGTTACAGTATGAAATATTTGTTGATACTGAGTGTGATAATAAATGTTCTGTTGCTGATAAAAGTTATCGCAATGCGACAGTCTGTGAAGGAGTTGCGGATAGATTTTGAGGAGAGAACGAGGATACATACGAATACGCTGCTTCGCGTGTCGAGCCGCGACAGAGAGATAAAGAGTCTGGCTTCTTCCATGAATGAGACACTGGTTAAACTGAGGGATTCGTATAACAGGTACGAGCAGGGCGACAATGAGGTGAAAACGGCAATTACGAATATTGCTCATGACTTAAGAACTCCGCTTACCGCAATACTCGGATATCTCGAATTAAGTGATGAACTCGACCAGTCGGATGATATGAAGAGATATCTTTCGATAATTAAGGAAAGAGCGCTTCATATGAAAAAACTGACGGAGGAACTTTTTAATTATTCGGTTCTTTCAACGGAGGAAATTCAGGAAGAAAAGCAGGAAGTAAACATTAATCAGGTCCTCGAAAACTGCATTATGAATTTCTATCCTGCATTTTCCGAAAGAGGAATAGAACCGGTACTGGACATCACGGAAAAGAAGATAACGGGACTTTACTATTCCTCGTATGTTGAAAGGATCATAACGAATCTTTTAAGCAATGCACTTAAATACAGTGACGGGGATCTGGAGATTTCGTTATCGGAGTCCGGAAAATTCAGAATAGCAAATTCCGCAAAAGATCTTTCGAATGTCGAGGTCAACAAACTCTTTGACAGATTTTTTACCGTGGAAAACGCACGTAACAATTCGACGGGACTCGGGCTTTCGATAGTAAGACTTTTCGCACATAGAATGGATTGCGAGGTAAAAGCCGCATACGAGGACGGAAAACTTGTAATTGAAATAGATTTTTAAAACGCATTCTATTAAGAGTCGGCACACATTTATGTCCGGCTCTTTTTTATGCAAAGAGCCGCAAGGAAATTATCCGGTCTGCGTCGGATGTGACATTCTGTCGGGCAGGGGGATTTCGTCACCCCTGCCCGATTGTGCAGGGCATTAATGTGAAGAAGAATGATATGAAAACCGGGACTTTGCAAATCAGACAAACATGGGGACAGAGGTGGTTGGAAGTGGTATAATTAAGGAGTGTTTTTTCAGAAAAATTACTACTCGATTACGGAGGTCGGAATGAAGAGAATTTTATGCTTTGGTGATTCGTTAACATGGGGATTTGATCCCGATACAAGGAATCGTTTTGATGAAAGCGAAAGATGGCCGATGGTTTTGAAAGAAAACCTTGGAAACGTGACGGTTATTGAGGAAGGACAGAACGGCAGGACCATAGCAAGCGACGATCCTGCGGAAGGTGAGAAAAACGGAATTAAATATATAGTACCCTGTCTTGAAAGCCACAAGCCGCTCGATCTTTTTATAGTCATGCTGGGCACCAATGACTGTAAAAGAAAGTTCTCATACTGCGGTATGGATGTGGCCGGCGAGATGCAGATTTTCCTTGAGAAAGTTATTTCATTCAGACGTTTTAAATGTGCGGATTCTTTTAAGATTATTCTTGTTTCGCCGCCCGTAATTTCGGATTCGATAGAGGATTCATGGCTCGGAGACAGCTTCGGTTACGGGAATTCAAAGAAGACATCTGCGGAACTTGCGTCCTGGTACAAACAGCTCGCGGATATGTATGATATCAGTTTCTTTGATGCTGCAAGTGTTGCGTCAGTGAGCAATTCGGACGGCATCCACATGGATGCGCCTAACCAGCAGAAGCTTGGAAGGGCTCTTGCAACATATATCATAGACAATAATTTGATTTAGACAAAAAAGCGGCGCAGAAATACAATAAAACGTTAAGTTTTTAAAATACGAAAGTAACCGGAACAAACCCGAAGCATCTGCCGGGAGTAATCACAGCAAACAGCTTCAGGGATCACAAAAAGGGAAACATTAACTGACATTTTCAGGGATCACAAAAAGGGAAACATTAACTGACATTTTCAAGAATCACGAAAAGGAAAAATATATGGCTCTTCAGTTTATATTGGGCGGCTCAGGCAGCGGAAAAAGTGAATATGTTCAGAATCTTGCGATAAAGATTGCGCTTGAAAGCAGAAAGAACAATGTGCTTATGATCGTTCCCGATCAGTTTACGATGCAGACGCAGTGGAGAATGGCGAACGCGCATCCAAACGGCGGCATACTGAATATCGATGTCTTAAGCTTTTCGAGACTTCCGAGAAAAGTGTTCGAGGAAGTAGGTTCTCCAAAGAGGATAATGCTCGATGATACGGGAAAAAGTCTGCTTATAAAAAGAGGCGCAACGAAAGTTAAAGACGAACTTCACGTGCTTTCGAAAGGAATGGACAATCCCGGCTGGAGTGCGGAAGTCAAATCCGTGATTTCCGAATTCATGCAGTACAACGTCTCTTTGGAAGAAGTCGACAGGATCATTAAAGAATGCAAAAGCGAATCGCTTCGTCTCAAACTGACGGATCTTAAACTTCTTTACGAGGTATTTTTGAAAGAGTGCGAAGAAAAATATCTGACAAAAGAAGTCATGCTCGATATGTTTGTCGAAAGACTTCCTCTTTCAAAAAAAGTCGCCGAAAGCGTTTTGATCTTCGACGGATTTACGGGCTTTACTCCCATTCAGATAAAAGCGATCACTGCGCTTTTGATCCATTCGAAAGACGTCTATATTACCCTGCCTTTTGATAATGACGAAAGCGAAAATCCCAGAGTAGAGACGAAAGAAAAATATCTTTTTGACCTGACAAAACGAAACATCCGCGACCTTATAAGAGCCTGCGATGAAAACAGGATCGAGATACAAAGCGATGTCCGTCTTACGAAAAACTTAAGACACGCAAACAATCCGGACCTTGCATATCTTGAGAAGAATCTTTTCAGAAACGACAATGCAAGCGAAGATTTTAATGGGGCAGTCAGGATTTTTAAATGCTCTGATATAGACAACGAATGCCGTACCGTCTGCGATGCGATCTTAAAAGAGATAAACGAAAATGATCTTCGATACAGGGATGTTGCGCTTATCTGTGCAGATATGACGAAGTATCAGAAGCCGATCGCAAAATATCTTACCAGATACAACATTCCGCATTATATAGATGCCAACAGAACGATACTTAATAACCTTTTCGTAAAATACATAATAGGGATTACGGATATTCTTAAGAATAATTTCAGAGCCGAGGATGTTGTGAGATTTTTACGAACAGGCCTCTCGCCGCTTGAAGAAGAGGAAATCGACAGGCTTGAAAATTATATTTACGCGCGCGGAATCAAGGGAATCGCAAAGTGGAAAAAGCCCTTTACGACACCGAGCGCAGAACTTTTTTCAGTCGGTGAAACACTTGATTTCATGGATTCCTGCAGGGAACGTTTCATCGGTATTTTTGAAAACATTACAAAAGACGGCAAAAAAAAGAGAAAGCTGTCGGAGTGGATCGCTCAGATTTACGGGATAATCGAAGAGGGAAAAATTGCTGAAAAATTAAGCGAAAAAGCCAAAGAATTGACCGAACTCGGTCTCATTGAAGAGGCCATGGAATATGAATCGGTCTACAACAAGGTTATGGAACTTTTTGATGCGATCTGCGACCTTATGGGAGACGAGGATTTCACCGTTAAGGATTTAAACGATATCCTCAGAGTCGGTTTCTCGGAGATACGTGTCGGAATCCTTCCGCAGAAAGTCGATTCGCTTCTTGTCGGAGACATGCAGAGAACGAGATTAAAAGAAATAAAAATGCTCTTTATCGTCGGAGTAAACGACGGCAATATTCCGAGTTCCGAAACGAACAGCGGCCTGCTTTCGCTTCCCGACAAAGAAGAGATGAAACAGTTAAACTGTGCTCTTGCGCCCACAAGCGACGAACTTGCATTTATCGAACAGCTCTATATTTATCTTAACCTCACGAAGCCGACGGACAAGCTTTACATATCTTTTGCAAGCGTCGGTCCGAAGGGTGAAAGCCTCATACCTTCATACCTTATAGACATTCTTCAGAACATGTATAAAGGTCTTGAAGTCGAGAAAATGATGGATTACAGATCCGGATTATTCCTTTCGGATATTAAGGAAGACACGGGAAAACTTATCGGTTTCTATGTTTCGGGAACACTCGAACCCAAGCAGGAAGAAGAACTTTTCAGGAACATAAGGATCATAAAAAGATACCCCGGCGGCGAGGAATGGTGTAAAAAGATCATCGAAAACGCTTTCAGGGTTTATGAGCATAAAGGCATTGATATAAAGACAGCAAAAGCCCTTTACGGAGACATCATAAAAGTATCCGTTTCAACGCTTGAAAAATTCGCCGAATGCCAGTACCTGCATTTCGTTTCCAACGGTCTTTCTCTTAAAAACAGAGAAACATTCGAACTCGACAGTTTCGATATGGGAAATCTTGCTCACGATGTTTTGGAGGAAATCGGAAACAAACTGAAAGAAAAGGATTTTGATTTTTCAACAGCTGCCGAAGAGCTCGTCGGACAGGAAATCGATTCTGCAATTGAAGTGCTCATCAATGAGTACGACAAAGATCTGTTTGAAGCCGACGAAAAGACGAAATATTACGCAACCCAGCTTTCGAGGATAATGAAGCGTACCGTAAAGACACTCGGATTCCAGCTTTCAAAAGGCAAGTTTAAACCGGAAATGTATGAGAAAAAATTCGAAAACAATTATGCGATACTGGACGGAAACGATGAGGAAGCGGGAAAGATTCTTCTTAAGGGAAGAGTCGACAGAACGGATATCTACGATGACGGCAACGGAAACAAATACGTCAAGATAATCGACTATAAATCCTCGGAACATAAATTCAGCGAGGACGCACTTAAAAACGGAACGTCGCTTCAGCTTGCAATTTACATGAAGAGCATCATCGACATGCTCAAAGAAAAATATCCGAATGACAACATTATTCCCGCAGCGATGCTTTATTATGAAGTTGACGATCCTTTCGTGGGAATAAGTGCGGATACCGAAAAAGACATAAGAAATGCGCTCATCCCGACCGGAGCCCTCGTTAAAGATGCAAAGATAATAGAAGGTCTGGACAGCAGTCTTTCGGAAGGCAGCGTCAAATCGGAAGTTATTCCGGTCAAAACGATCAAGGACGGTTCATTCGGAAAATCATCGAATCTTTATACAGAGGAAGAATTCAACGGAATTCTCAATCTGGCTGAAGAAACCGCGATGAACATGGCTTTGATGATAATGCTCGGACAGATAGAAATTAATCCGATCAAAAAAGGCAATGATACCTCATGCAAATACTGCGATCTGAAAGGTGTATGCGGATTCGATGCGAAGATAGAAGGATATAAATACAGGACCGAAAACGGCGACGAGCCGGAAGAATCCGACATAACGGGCGAAGACAGTCAGGAAAATGATTAAGTAAAAAAGAGGAATGATAAATATGAAATTCACTCCCGATCAGGAAAAAGTCATAGATTTAAGAAACAAAAACATAATAGTTTCGGCTGCCGCAGGAAGCGGAAAAACAGCGGTCCTCACCGAGCGTATCGCAAAGAAGATCTGCGATGAGAACAATCCCGGTCATATCGACAAAATGCTTATCGTTACATTTACCAAAGCTGCGGCCGGCGAGATGAGAGAGAGAATCGCCAAGAGACTCAGGGAAGAACTCGCAAAAGACCCGGAGAATACGTATATCAGAAAACAGATCGCGCTTATTCACACCGCGCAGATCACGACCATAGACAGTTTCTGCCTTTTTATTCTTAAGAATCATTTCGAGGAAATAGGCGTGGATCCGGCATTCAGAGTCTGCAACGAAGCGGAGAGAAGCAAGATTTTAAACGATGCTTTTTTTGACACGGTCGAAGAAAGTTTTCTATCAGGCGACGAAGGTTTCAGAAATCTTATCGAAATGTACGCTCCCAAGGGCAAGTTCGATGTTTTGAAAGAAATAATCTTCAAGGTTTACGGTGCCGTTTCGAGTACGGTATTTCCGTATGACGTTCTCGAGGGATTCCTTGTAAAAGAGGATGTGAATGTCTGGGAAATGCCTGTCATAAAATATTTGGCAGACTATGAAAACATTTTTCTTGAAGAAGCGCTTAAGGAATTTAAAACCGTCGCAGAGCTTGTTGAAGGTACACAGCTTGCAAAACACCTTGATGAAGCAACAGGCAAGATTTCATTTATTGAAAAAGTTCTGGACGCCGATTTTAAGGCAAGGATAAGATATTTTAATGATATTCCGAAAGTGGATTTAAAATACGGCGGCAAAAAGTTTGACGATGAGAGCCTTAACGTAAAAGAGGAGGCGACCGCACGCATAAAGAATGGCCAGGATATGATTGGTCGTCTTGTTAAAAATTTCCACGGCACTGACGTCGAAAACTACGAAATGCTGATAAAAAAAGGCTACGAATGCACGAATGCAGTCATAAGATTCATGCTTGACTTCATGAAGAAATTCGATGCTTTAAAGAGAGAAGCGGGCGTTATCGATTTTTCGGATCTGGAGCATATGGCGCTTGATATTCTTATCAAAAATGAGAACGGAGAATATAAACCCACCAAGACCGCAGAAAGCTACAGGGATTTTTTTGAGGAAGTCATGATCGACGAATATCAGGATTCAAATGATGTTCAGGAAGCAATCCTCGGCATCATTTCAAAGGATAAAAACGATCCGATCGGAAACCGCTTTATGGTCGGCGACATCAAGCAGAGCATTTACGGTTTCAGAATGGCAAAGCCCGAGATTTTCAGGGAAAAATGCGAGACATATACTACGGATGAAAACAAGAAGGATGTTAAGATCATTCTTTCAAAAAATTTCAGAAGCCGTAAAGAAGTAATTGATGCCGTCAATTTCATTTTCGAACGGATAATGAAAGAAGAAGTCGGCGGAGTCGAATACGATACCGATCAGAGACTTAACCTCGGCAAAACGGATTATTTCGAGGCGGACGGAAACAAAGCGGAGTTTTTGTATTTCGTCAAATCCGAAAGAACGGAAAACGAGAAAACAAAGAATCTCGGTGCGACAGGCTACGAAGCTTTGATGGTTGCGCAGAGAATAAAGGAACTCATTGCTTCCGAAAAACAGGTTTACGACAAGAAGACGGATTCTCCGCGAAAAATCCGGTATTCGGATATAGCGATATTGCTTCGTTCAACGGGCGGACGCGAGATAACATTCCAGAAGGCGTTAAAGAACGCAGGAATTCCCGCATATGTAATAAGCAAGAACGGATATTATTCAACAACCGAAGTTCAGCTTATTCTGAGTTACCTCTCGATCATCGACAATCCGAGACAGGATGTTCCGCTTCTTGGCGTAATGCATTCCTTTATCGGAGGTTTCGACGAGGAAAGCATTGCGAGAATAAGGATTAACAGCAAAGAAAAAAGACTTATCGACAGTCTGTATTTATATCTCCTCACGGGCGAGGACGAAGAACTGAAAGAAAAGATCAGAGTCTTTACCGACGAGATTGATGAATTCAGAAAAAAAGCCATGTACCTGACGGCTTCGGATATCATCAGGGAAATTTACGACAAATACGAATATACGACAATGGTGTCATCCCTGCCCGGCGGCGAGCAGCGCCTTGCAAACGTAAAACTTCTTATCGATACGGCGGATGAATATGAAGCACAGGGGTTGATAAGCATCAGCGATTTTATCAAGAGCATCGAGAAGCTTCGTGCCCGTGAGATCGACATGGGCGAGGCAAATATTCTTGACGAGAACGCAAATGTCGTCCGCATCATGACCATTCACAAGTCAAAGGGGCTCGAGTATCCGGTCTGCTTTGTTTCAAGTCTTCATACGACCTTTAAAACAGGCGGCGACAAGATTCTTTTTGATGATGAATTCGGCATCGGCGGAGACTCTTTCGATCTTTCGAAAAGAACAAAGAACAATTCCCCGATAAGAAACATAATCGCGACAAAAAAGGGCATAGCCGAAAGAGGCGAAGAAATAAGAGTTTTGTACGTTGCTCTGACAAGAGCAAGGGAGAAACTCATCATGACCGGCGAACTTGCCTCCGATCCGGAAAGCAAAGAAAGCATGAGTTTCGTTGACCTTATGGAAGCGAAGTCATTCATGAATCTCGTGTATCCGGTCATTAAGGAAGAAAGCAGTCTTTTCGATATTAGAAAGATAAGTCCCGAGGACCTTAACATTGCGGATACGATCACGAGCACAGACAGGCTTTCGAGAAAAGAAATGCTTTTGAACATTGAAGGCTTTGAAAAGTTCAAAGAATACAGATATCACAGAACGTCTCTTGATGCGCTTTTCGTAAAAACCACGGTTTCGGAACTCAAAAAAGCTGCATATCTTGAACGCGAAGACGGTGACAATTCTCTTTATCATGAGGCAGAAAAGAGAGTCCCGAAGATCATTTCGGACAAGGAAAAAGAAAGCGGCGGCGCCGAAAGAGGTACCGCTTACCATCGAGTAATGGAACTTATGGATTTTGCAAATATCTATATGGGCGATATTGCAGAGAATCTGAGGGCACACCGCAAAAAAATGACAGACAGTCTTTTCATGTATGAAGAGGACGATGCTCTTGTCGATGAAAAGAAGATCTTAAAATTCCTTGAAACCGATCTTTCGAAAAGAATGAGCGAGGCTTCAAAGCGCGGAAGTCTTTATCTGGAGCAGCCCTTCGTACTTTCGGTGGCAGCAAATGAGGTTAACAGCGAATTCCCCGAGGATGAGAAGATTCTTGTTCAGGGAGTCATCGACGTTTATTTCGAGGAAAACGGCAAACTTGTTCTGATGGATTACAAGACGGACCGTGTTGACTCCGCGGACGAACTTATCGCCAGATACAAGACACAGCTTGATTATTATTCAGAAGCACTTTCCCGCCTTGAGCAGAAGGAAGTTTCGGAAATATACATTTATTCATTCTCGCTCGGAAGCGTGATCCGCGTCGACCGGTGAATGAATTAAAGCCCATATGGCAGAAGGGTTTATTGCAGGGAATGAATAAAAAACCATAAAGTAAAAAAAGGTTTTTTGACGGGGAATGAATTGAAACTCATAAAGTAAAAAAGGGTTTTGTCGGGGAATGAATTAAAATTCATATAGAAAAATTAGTTTTTTGACGGAGAATAAATGAGCAAGAAAGCAGAACTTAAAAAAATAATACTGAATCTGACCGGGGGAGCTTCGGCAGCAGTTGTTGTTTTGGGACTGATTATTTTTTTAAGCATGATAATCGGCGGAAACAACTGGGATGTTAATCCCTACTGCAAACTGTCCCTGGCAATCCCGAATATACTGCTTTTTCCGATTGCGTTAATTCTTTTTTCTCTGTATGTTGCACTGAACTTCCTTGTAACGAAAAAGAAGGCTGACAATACAATTGCGGAAACGGGAATCGATAAGAAAAAATTCCTTATCGTAAGCATTTCCCTGGTTCTTATCTATGCATTATGGTATTTCGTGAATATCAAGATAAGCAAAAAAACTGCTTTTTTCACCGGATGGGATCCTTCGTGTGTACAGGGAACGGCTTATAAACTTTTTAACGGAGAGAAGATCGGTGCCGAATCATATTACTCAACGTATCCAAACAATGTTCCCATGGCATGGATTTTATACAGGACGTTTGATTTTATAAAAGGTGTAAAAAGTTATCGGTACTATCCGGAATTTTTCTGGATTCAGCTCCTTTGTGCCATGGAATCCCTGACGGGAATTTTTCTTGGAATTGCTTCTTACGTCTGGACGAAAAAAATAATGCCCGTAGTTTTTTCTGCAGTTCTTTTTATCGCACTTGCAGGAATTTCTCCGTGGAGTCTGATTCCTTATACGGATACTTTTTCGATTCTTTTTCCAATAATGGCTTTATGTTTTTACTTCATTTATCTTGAGATGAAAAAGAATGCAAGATACATACTTCTTTTTGCGGCATATATTCTTTTGGTCATGGGAAGTCTTATCAAGATAACGGTTATCATAGTGCTTATCAGTATTATCATTTCCGAGCTGTTTCGGATTCTGATTTTTAACGAAGAAAACAGGAAAAGGATTTTCGTGGTCCTGCTTCCGCTTTTTTTGACGATCCCGCTGTATTTCGGAGCGAAGAATTTTATGTACAAAGATACCGGCGCGGAACTTACGGAAAACGTTGCGGTATCCTGGCAGCATTACTTTTACATGGGTCTTATCGAAGAGACTACCGGTGCATATAATTCCGGCGCATTTTCGCTTATCGGAAAATATCAGTTTGAACCGAAGGCGGAGCGTAACAGGAAGGAACTTGAACTTGCGGGTGAAATATTAAAGGAAAGAAAGTTTTTCGGGAGCGCGTTTTTTTACCTCAAAAAACTGGTTATGTCCTATAACGACGGCACGTTTACATGGCGCGGTGAGGGAGGAATGATATTAGGGGAATATCCCGATATTTCATCCCCGAGATTCACCGAGGAATTAAGATCGTTTTTATGGAACGGCGGCGAGCATGAACTTGCTTTCAATACGTACAGTCAGTGCGTCTGGATATTAATACTTCTGGCAGCTTTGGCGAATATGGCAGCAGTCTCGTACAGAATATTTACGGAGAAAAAGGTTGATTTTAAAAGCTTTTCCGCAGCACTGTCGATTGTGGGAATAACGCTTTTTATCATGCTCTTTGAAGCCAGGGCGAGATACTTTTACAATTACATCCCCGTCTTTATTCTTCTTGCTTCCTGCATCGTATTTAACGCTTGCATCAAAAAGAGGAAAAAGCCTTCAAAAGAACAAAGCGCTCAGAGTCTTTGATTTATTGACAAAAAGGGAATATTCGCCTACAATTTTAGTTTGTGGGATGTTTTTTACAGACTTGATTTTCAGATAAAAACACCCGGTTCATATAAAAAACCGCCGCCTGGTAAGAGATATCTCGGACGGCAAATAATATATTACGGAGGTATTTCATGAATATTTTAGTTATTAACTGCGGCAGTTCATCACTCAAGTATCAGCTTATCAATTCCGAAAGCGAAGAAGTTCTTGCAAAAGGTCTTTGCGAAAGAATCGGCGGAGAGGGATCATGCATTAAGCACACACCTGCCGGCAAGGACAAAGTAACAAAAGAAATTCCCATGCCCGATCATACAAATGCAATTCAGGCAGTTATTGATGCACTTACAGATGCAGATCACGGTGTAGTTAAGTCACTCGCTGAGATCGATGCAGTAGGACATCGTATCGTACACGGCGGCGAGAAGTTTGCAAAGTCCGTAGTTATCACAGACGAAGTTCTGGATGCTATCGCTGAATGCAACGACCTTGCTCCTCTTCACAACCCCGCAAACCTTATCGGTATCAACGCATGCAAGAAGATCATGCCCGGCGTTCCCATGGTAGCAGTATTCGATACAGCTTTCCATCAGACAATGCCCGAGAAGGCTTATATGTATGGTCTTCCTTATGAATATTATGAGAAATACAAAGTTCGTCGTTACGGATTCCACGGAACAAGCCACGATTTCGTATCTGCAAGAGCAGCTGAAATCCTCGGAAAGACAAGAGACGATCTTAAGATCATCGTTTGCCACCTCGGAAACGGTGCAAGTATTTCTGCAGTTGACCATGGCAAGTGCGTAGACACATCAATGGGTCTTACTCCTCTTGAAGGTCTTATCATGGGTACAAGATGCGGTGACATCGATCCCGCTATCATCGAGTTTATCGCAAAGAAAGAGAACCTTTCCATTTCTGAGATCAACACCATCATGAACAAGAAATCAGGTGTTGAAGGTATGTCAAGAGTATCATCCGACTTCAGAGATCTTTCCGCTGCAATGGATCAGGGAAATGCACTTGCAAAAATGGCTCTCGAGACTTATACTTACAGAGTTGCAAAATACATCGGTGCTTACGCAGCTGCAATGAACGGCGTTGACGTTATCGCATTTACCGCAGGTATCGGCGAGAACGATGCAAGAGTTCGTGCAATGACAGGCAAGTATCTCGGATACCTTGGTGCAAGCATCAATGACGCAAAGAACAATGTTCACGGCGAAGAAGCAATCATCTCAAATGACGGCGACAAAGTAACTGTAATGGTTGTTCCTACAAACGAAGAATTGGCTATTGCAAGACAGACAGCAAGTTTGGTAAAATAGGTAAGTCGTCACAAGACAAAATAAAAAGTGCCGGCACTGAAACGGTGTCCGGCACAATACATGCAGACGTATCGAAGCGGTCATAACGGGGCGCACTCGAAATGCGTTTGACCTCCGGGTCACGAGGGATCGAATCCCTCCGTCTGCGCGCAAAAAAGGAATGCAGAGGCATTCCTTTTTTTGTGCGCACAGACGGAGGAGATTCGAACGTCAAGGGAGGGAGCGAAGCGACCGGAAGCAGGGGCTCCTGTGGAGCGCCTGCGCCGAAGACCGGCCTGAAAGGCGGCGAAGCCGCCGGCGGGAATCCCTCCGTCTGCGCCGGCTTGCAAGAGGGGTTCGAACGGCTACGACGGCAAAGCCGGAAAAACGATCCGGTGGATCGTTTTTAGTAGCTTGGCGTGAAAGGTGCGAAGCACCGGAGCGAATCCCTCCGTCTGCCTCGGCTTGCAAGAGGGATTCGAACGCGAGGTAAACTGCGGAGCAGTTTAGAAAGCTCCGGTGGAACTATCACACTCACAATCTTTACTTTTTATAAAAAAGTTGTTGACAACGTTTTATGTGGGGAGTAATCTAAACACAATATTTTACGAAAGGAATCCTTCTTATGTTTGAAAGCAGATACGTACATTCATACACAAGACATGAGACCATGACCGTTTCTAATGGGTATGGTTATGTTGTTGTATGTAAAAATGCTGCTTGGTGAGAAGGATAGATTATAATTTTACTTATGAGAAAAACATCTGTCTTTTTCGACAGATGTTTTTTTTCAGGAGAAAGGAATATTTCCTGATCAAAAAGAATGCAGTCTGAACTTAAACAACCAACCCGTTAAAAGAAAAGGAGGGGAAAAATGAATCTTAAATCGATCAAAAATTCAGAAAACTCCGAGAGCCGGATTATGGATATGCCGGAGAACAGGGAAGAACTTCATGATGTGATCAGACGAATGTCAGCGGAAGAGATTCACGAATGTGTAAATGTCATAAGAACAGCTTTTAAAACTGTTGCGGACGAACTTGGATTCACAGAGGAAAACGCTCCGAGATTCACAGCATTTGCAACGGATGAGAGCAGACTCAAATATCAGTTTTTCGAGGAAAAGAAACCAATGTTTGTATATGTGCATGAAGGTAAGATTGCAGGTTATTATTCGTTGGCTTTACTCGAGAACGGAAACATTGAATTAAACAACCTCTCGGTTCTTCCGGAATTCCGACATTTGGGGATCGGAGAAAAACTTGTTAAAGATGCAGTAAAAAAAGCCGGGGATCTGGAAAAAAAGAAAATTGAAATTGGAATAGTTGAAGAAAATGTCAGGTTAAGAAAATGGTACGAAAAACTCGGATTCATTCATACAGGCACAAAGAAATTTGATTTCTTCCCGTTTACCTGCGGATACATGGAAAAGAATATATGAGGAAAATAAATGAAATACTTTCGAATTCACACAGCTGAAAAAGCATATCTGACCGGGCAGCCCAGAGGTATTTTTACGGCAGTCTGGAGACTGGTTGATGAGAAGATCTTAACTGATGAAGAGACAAAAGAATATTGGAAAAACAGGGAATA
>JAIKXN010000105.1 GCA_024684055.1 Lachnospiraceae bacterium
GCATATCTGTCCATGCCTGCATATTTGCCTCCGTTTTCGTTAATGGTTGCATCATCGTTCATTATATTGATAACTTCGAGGTTGTGTCTCTGTCCAACCATGAAGTCGTTAGGGTCATGAGCGGGTGTGATCTTAACAACACCTGTACCGAATTCCATGTCAACATAGGAATCTTCCACGATGGGAATAGCCTTGTCAACGAGAGGAAGCCAAACACTCTTTCCTCTTAAGTGATGATATCTTTCATCATCTGGGTTGATGGCAACAGCCGTATCGCCGAGCATTGTTTCGGGACGTGTTGTAGCGAACTCAAGGAATTCAGTTGTCGAAGGCTTGCCATTCTCGTCTGTCAAAGGATATTTGATATGCCAGAAATGTCCTGCCTGTTCCTCGTATTCAACCTCTGCATCTGAAATGGAAGTATTGCAAACAGGACACCAGTTGATAATTCTGGCACCCTTGTAAATCCATCCTTTTTCATGCATCTTGCAGAAAACTTCGGTTACGGCCTTGTTGCAGCCTTCATCCATGGTGAATCTTTCTCTGTCCCAGTCACATGAGGAACCGAGTTTTTTAAGCTGCGAAATGATTCTTCCGCCGTATTCTTTTTTCCACTCCCATGCTCTCTCGAGAAATTTTTCCCTTCCGAGATCATGCTTGTCGATACCCTGTTCTTTGAGAGTATTGATAATCCTTACTTCGGTAGCGATCGATGCATGATCGGTACCGGGCTGCCAGAGTGCATTATATCCCTGCATTCTCTTGAATCTGATAAGGATATCCTGCATTGTATTGTCAAGCGCGTGGCCCATATGCAGCTGACCTGTAATATTGGGCGGCGGAATAACTATTGTGAAAGGTTTCTTTGTTTCATCTACTTCGGCATGAAAATACTTTTTGTCAAGCCATTTCTGATAAAGGCGATCCTCTATTCCTTTGGGATCGTAAGTCTTAGCGAGTTCCTTGCTCATAGAATTTAGCTCCTTGATATATTTTTCGAAGAAAATCTTCGATCATCGTTAAAATAATCGGAATGCATACTAAAAAAACACAAACCAAATCACTTTATGATATCACAAAAATACCATCAGTCAAACTGTTTTATGTCTACCAAATAATAATAACATAATCTTTTTCAAAAAAGAACATGGAAAAATGTTGCAGCTTCTCTCTTTATTGACAGTAATATGTGGTAAAATAGATATTGTTTGAGCGAAGATTATCGAGAGGAGTCCCCGACAATGATGAAGCAGAAAAATATACACGGAATATTAAGCATAACACTTGCTGTTTTAATTGTTTTTTCCTTAATAAACATACCCTTTTTTAAAGTCAGGGCGTATGGCGAAGACGAGGAAAAAACGGTATCTTATTCTTCTGCGGACAACTCCAAAAAAATCGAGGAATTTGTTACCAGATGTTACAAAGTCGCATTCAACAGAAAACCTGAGAAAAAGGGTTTCAATGACTGGAAAAAGAAACTTTCAAATAATGAGGTGTGCGGTACATATGTGGCATATGCATTTATTTTCAGTACCGAATATACCCAGAAAAATAAAAGCGACGCTGCTTTCGTCGAAGACCTTTATCAGATGTTTTTCGGAAGAGCTTCCGATTCTTCGGGAAAAGCAAACTGGACGAAGAAACTTAAAAACGGTATTTCCAGAGAAGACGTTTTCGCAGGCTTCGCAAATTCATCGGAATTCTATACACTCTGCGAGAAAAACGGAATCACGGCAGGTTACTGGGCTAAAGGTTACGATCCTTCAAAGTTAAACAGCGTAAATCTTTTTGTAGCAAGATTATATAACGTCTGCCTCGGCAGAATGCCCGAACAGAGCGGTCAGAAAGACTGGGTAAGCAAACTTCTGAAGAACAAGATCACCGGCTGTCAGATTGCTCATGATTTCATATTCAGCAAAGAATATACAGACAAAAAATTAAGCAAAGCCAAATACGTCAAAAATCTCTACAAAGCACTTATGAACAGGGAATTTGACGAGCCCGGATATAAAGACTGGATTAACAAGCTTCAGTCCGGCATGACAAGAGATGAGGTCTTTGAAGGCTTCGTACTCTCTCCCGAATTTGACAAAATCTGTAAAAAATACGGCATCACCACAGGTACCTACAAAGCAACTAAGACCGGCACCTACAAACCTTTCGTTTCAGAATTCAAAAGACCGGATCAGCTGACCTCTCTTACCGGTGAGCCTCTTTCAACAAACAAACTCTCGGATAAGTTTGGAAACAAATTTGAATTTGCATACCTTAACCAGAACAAATCATCAAGCAGCAGCGACAGATTCGGTTACAAGTATTCGGTAAACGAAAAATACCAGAATCTCAAAGGAACGATTTACATTCCCGAAGGCGAAACTACAACGCTTCGAACAAACTTAAAAATTTACGGTGAAGATAAGGACGGAAACATTTTCCTTGTCTACAATTCTCCTCAGATGAACCGCGATTCCGCACCCGTTAAATTCGATGTCAACATTACAGGCTTCAATACGGTTTCTATCGAATGGGGTGCAAACAGCGCAAGCCGTGCGATTTCGGATCTTAAATGCTGTCTCGGCGACTGTTATTTCTATACTGTTGAAAAGAGCGAGAAAACCGACAGAAAAACTCTTCCCGTTCCTTTGATCAAATTAAAGAACACATCGGGTTACAATTACTCCGTGGGATACGTCGGATTCAGCGATGTCAAAGGAAATGATTACTGCCTCGGAATATTCAATAACGGCCGCGATCAGTCCGGAAGAATTCATATAAAATACAATCTCGATCAGAAGTATTCAAAATTCACCTGCGTTGTCTGCCCCATAAAGAATTCTCAGTACACAGGCTTTTATCAGGCTTACGTTTACAAAGACGGCGTGCTCGCATATACTTCACCCGAAATGACAATTACAAGCGAACCCGTAAACGTACTTGTCGACACCGCAGACTGCAAGGAAATAGAAATTTCATTCAGCGCATATTACAATCCAAGTTTCGCATCCCGCGATAAAGGACT
>JAIKXN010000148.1 GCA_024684055.1 Lachnospiraceae bacterium
CAAAAAAATACTGCCATGAAAATTATCACGGCAGTTATTGTCATTAGTTATATTTACGTTTTCTTGCAGCCTCAGATTTTTTCTTACGCTTAACGCTGGGCTTTTCGTAATGTTCTCTCTTACGAATTTCCTGCTGGATGCCTGCCTTAGCGCAATTTCTTTTAAATCGTCTAAGTGCGCTGTCTAAGGATTCGTTTTCTTTAACTTCGACTCTGGACACTTCTCAACCCTCCTTTAAGACCAAATATACGTGCACGGTCTAAAGAATAATTCGCACAAATGAAATTATATCAAAAAAATAGTATTCGTCAAGTAAATTTTTACTATGAAACGGGTATTTCGCTCATTTTGCAAACCTCCCCGCAGTTCCTTATATCCAAAATCATATAGTATTTTCCTTATCCCGGTACTATAATAAATACTATATGATGTGTTGTAAATGCACTTTTCGATTTTTAAAGCCATATATGTTCAGACTGACAAGGCTTTGGAAGGTTAGACATGATCACACTTTTATCTCATATTTTTATTAAAGACAGAACTTCATATAATGATGAAAATGTCAGAAGGAAATACGGAATCCTTACGGGAATGGTCGGCATTTTCCTCAATCTTTTTCTTTTTGCCACGAAATTCACTGCCGGAATCATCACTTCTTCCATTTCGGTAACAGCCGATGCTTTTAACAACCTTTCCGACGCGGGAAGCAGCATAATCACACTTCTCGGTTTCAAACTGTCAGGTCAGAAACCCGATAACGAGCATCCGTTCGGTCACGGAAGGATTGAATACATTTCGGGGCTTTTCGTTTCCGTCATTATATTAATAGTAGCTTTCGAGCTTATTAAATCTGGTGTTATAAAAATATTCAAACCCGAAGAAGTCACAGCAAACGTATTTACGTTTGTTTTCCTTGTTCTTTCCATAATTATCAAACTCTATATGTTTACATACAACATCATTATATCCAAAAAGATTTCTTCTACCTCGATGAAAGCCACAGCAGTGGATTCAATAAGCGATACGCTCGCAACAAGCGTTGTATTGATCTGCTATATCTTACAGTCCGCTTTCGGTATCAAAATCGATGCTTATGCCGGAATCGGTGTTGGTCTTTTTATCGCGTATGCCGGAATAAAGACTCTCTCTGAAACGGTATCTCCTCTCCTCGGTCAGAAACCTGATCCCGAGTTCGTTAAAAAAATCGAAGAAATCGTAAAATCAAAAGAATGCGTGATCGGAATCCATGATCTTATCGTTCACGATTACGGTCCCACCCGAATTTTCGTATCTCTTCACGCAGAAGTCCCCTGCGACAAGGATATTCTTTATCTTCATGAAATCATCGATGACATCGAAGGAGAAATCAAAAAAGAATTAAAATGCGAAGTATCCATTCACATGGATCCTGTCGATACCAACGACGAAAGCCTTTATGAAGCAAAAGTAATGGTTACAAGCATTCTCCATAAAATCGACGAACGTCTTAACCTGCACGATTTCAGAATGGTGCACGGCGAGAACCATTCGAATCTTATTTTCGATGTAGTAATTCCTCATAAATTTAAAATGAGCGAAAAAGAACTCTATGATGAAATACAGGAAAAAGTCCATTCAAAGCACAAAGGATACTACTGCGTCATCAACTTCGACAACGATTATACAGGCATTACAGAATGACAAATTACGACAACACTTCAGACTCTGCAGAGCGATAAACTCCGACAACGATCAAACAGACTATACAGAGTTAATACTTCAAAAGAAATCAGTAGAAGCTCTTCAAAGTAAGAAAACATGGTAATTATATATAATTTTTATAAAGAATCCATAAACAGCACCGGATTCTCTTGACAAGGTTTAGATATCGTGTTAACGTAGTATTGAAAACTACATCATGTAAACAAACCGACATGGGAGGTGTTTTTATGGACGCAAAAGTTCTCAATATGAATTCTATTATTAACGATTCAGTAAATTCGGAAAAGAATATCAATAAAATAAGCGTAAAGAAAACCAAAGTTAAGGAAAAATACGTTTCTCCCCTTGCGAGAAGCCTCGGTGAAGAATTAAGCAATGCCATTTCTCACGGTGTCGGTACTCTTCTTGCCATAGCAGGAACCGTTATCATGATCGTCTTTGCTTCGATCAATCATAAAGGACCTTTGGCTATTACGGGAGTTTCAATCTTCGGCGGTTCTCTTATCCTTTTATATCTTGCTTCCTGTCTTTACCACGCTCTCATATTTACAAGAGCCAGCAAAGTTTTTCAGAAATTCGATCACTGTATGATCTTCCTTCTGATAACAGGAACTTACGCTCCCATCTGCTTATCGATAATAGGCGGCTGGGTAGGCTGGACCGTTCTCGGAATCAATGCCGCATGCTGCATTACCGGTATTGCCTTAAACGGTGTTTCAATCAAGAAATTTGACCGTGTATCCCAGATCCTTTATATCATCATGGGATGGTCGATAGTTATGTTCGCTTACAAAGCCATCAAAGCAATCCCTCCCACGGGACTTCTTCTCTTATTTATCGGCGGCGTTCTCTATACTGCAGGTACAATCTTCTACAGAAAGAAAAATGTGAAATACTTTCATTTCGTATGGCATTTATTCGTCATACTCGGAAGCATTCCACATTTCATTACCGTTTTGTATTTTATCTGTATTAAATAATCCCCTGAAAATTTTTATCGTCTGTATAAAAAGATATATGGATGAAATAATATAATAGTTCATCAACCAAGTTAGAAATAACGATTATATAACGGTATAAACACTGACTGAAATTCTGTCGGCTAAACTACTTAAATAAAGTGTATAAAAGCCCTCTTTTGTTTGTGTCCATCCCGGTAAGTTCATCAATCTGGTTGATGGTTTTCACATAATCGCCGAAATCATTAAACTCACCCTTTGAGTCGCCGATATCATTTGACTTCTTTATAAATTTCATCGTAATCCCGAGCGCTATACAGATTCCAAGCACAAGTCCTATTGTAATTCCGTATACATTTGCAAAAACAACCATATTATCTGTCCGTCCTTTCTTTGGCAAAACGATTTATCTGACTTGCAGTCGTAAGACTCAGACTTTTCTTCAGTGCATCAAATTTTCTCTTTGCGTATGCGGCAACCATGAACGCGATTGCAGGACATCCGAGAAAGAAAACCCATGTTAACTTGTCATCAAATCCCCATTGCAAAAAGAAAAAGTGTGAAAGTGCCGTACAGATGAGCATGCACATAAGGCTCAAAACAAAAGCAAGCGAAATAAACATTCCTACAGCTTTCGGTTTGTCAAAAGGAACAGCTCCTACCATTTTACCGGTCTGTCCGTTAACCAGGATTGTATAAGGCAAATCATCCTGTCTGAATGTAAGGAACCATGCGGGAAGCAGCGCATATTCGGTATTCTGAACCCTGTAATCGGGATCCGAAGAAACCAATTTTCCGCCCTTATGCTTAAGTTCAGCCCTTACCTGAGTATTGTAAAGTTCTTTTGATTTAATTACCGCAGCACCTGTAACATCTTCGTATCCCTGATCGAAACGGTCGGAATAGAAACCGGAAAGGTAAGAGGAATCAAAATCTGTCAGCTGTCTCATATCATACGGCTCAAGTCTTGCGGATGAATCATCATTAAAATTCTTGGAGGCATCCAGAGTAAGTTTTCTGAAATTTGTTTCGCCTTCAAAATATTCATATCTTGTAACAGATGTTTTTCCGGATTTTCTGGTATATTTATAGAACTGTTTATCATGATAATACATATCAAACAGCCAGAAAGGAACATAGATTCCTCTCATTTTGTCTACCTGAAAGTTTTTGAACTGTTTCGGAATAAAGTAGCCTTCCTTTAAACGGCTTCTTATGATTCTTTCAGCATCATCCCTGTTAACCTTAAAAGGAATAATATAATCGGGTTCGAGATAATCTTCCACTCTGTCGGCAACAACCGTAGGCTGTCCGCAGTACGAGCAGAACGTAGATGTTTCGACGCCGTTAACAGCAAGTTCCGCACCGCAGGACGTACATTTCATGATATGCATCTGAATCGATGCATGTTTTCTTTCTTCCCTGCGCTGCTCTTCAGCCTTTTTCTTTTCAAGAATATCATTGTAATCACCGAAGTTTTTGGAGGCAAAACCCGCAGGATTCGTGAATTCGAACCTGTTGTCGTGAATTATTGTCTGATTGCCATCCGCAGATGAGTAATCAGTAGGCTTATTGAATTCAAACGACTGAGCCGCTGCTCCTTTAGCTGTATCTTCTTCATCATTCTGTGCGGATACTTCGTTAATATCAAAAACCGATTCGCAGGAATAACAAACCATCTTGTTAAGGTCGGCTGAATATTCCAGTGCCGAACCACAGTTTTTACATTTGAAAATCATTTGATTCTTCCTCTTTTTTTATTTTGCCGGAAAATAATATTTCGGCTTAAAAATTTTATTATCTATAATCTAAATTTTACCAAATTCAGACTTATTTTCACATTCAATCAATAAAAAAATAGGCAATTCTAATTTTTTTGCAGAGAAAAATATAATAACGGATATAACACCCGGAATTTTCTTCCTTTAAAAAAACTTTGAAAAAACTCTTAATATTTTTTCATCTGAATAAACATAATCGTCAGAAGCTTTTGCATTTTCCCAAGTCTGCTCGTTTAACGGAAATCTGATTTTCAATTCCCATGAAAAACGGCGATCCGGAATAACCGGATTCGCCGCGAAAATTTAAAATATAATATAATTAAGCGTTAACGATCTGACCGAAATCAGCCTTAAGTGAAGCGCCGCCGATAAGACCGCCGTCGATGTTGGGCTTTGAAAGAAGCTCAGCAGCGTTGGAAGCGTTCATTGATCCGCCGTACTGAATACGAACTG
>JAIKXN010000158.1 GCA_024684055.1 Lachnospiraceae bacterium
CCCCTAGTATCTTCCGGCATTGATTCCGTACTTCTTGCAAAGTGTATTGAATTCTGCCGAATTAATAAAGCCTCTGAGTACAAAGTCTCTGCTCTTGCCGTTCTTTAACTCCTTAAGCCAGCCGTCATAGCCTGCCTTATCAGGTTCTCTGTCAAAGAATGCACGATAAAGTTTGGTTACATATTCTTCGTCAGTCATTTTCTTCTTTTGGAATTCACCACTGTTAATGAAGCCTGCAGCTACATCAGCACCTGTTGCTGTCTTACCGATCAGTCTGTTCGTCCAGTCGTTAAGTCCGGCTGCCTCGGCAGGTCTGTCGAGGATTATGGTATAAAATCTCTCAACGAAATTCTTAACATTCTCTTCCTGTGTAAGTTTTCTCCATTTAGCCTTGTAGGTTACATCCTTTGCAGGCATTGTTGAAGCAACTGTCTTGTCCCATCCTGTGAATGCGTAACCGTCTCTGGTGGGAACAGGGGCTGTGATTGCAGCGCCGTATTTTACATTGCCTTTAGTATAGCTTCCCTTTGCGCTTCCGCCTGCGAAATCCCAGGTAAGTTTGTAACTGTTTCTTGTGTAATAGTATTTAACAACAAGTGTTCCGTCTGCACTGATCTTTACAGTCTGAAGTTCGGGTGCAGTAAAGCCTTTGTATTCCTTTACTGCAGGTGTCACTTTGGTGTTCGTGGTTCCCGTAAGCGATTCAGTTTCGCTTGCTTTAGCATTGTATGTTCCGTCAAGTTTCTGCTTGTAATGCTCTACTGTATACTTCGTATCTGCAGCTGCCTTCCAGGTCGCCTTAATCGTAAGATTCTTTGCAGGCATCGTTTTGGGAACTTCCGTTTTCCATCCGTTGAATACATATCCTGTTCTTGTGGGTACGGGAGCTTTTATTTTTGCACCGTATTTTACCACGCCTTCAGTATAACTTCCCGTAGCAGTTCCGCCTGTGAAATTCCATGTTAATGTGTATGAATTTCTTTCATAGTAATACTGAACCACAAGTGTACCGTCAGCCTTGATCTTAGCTGTCTTTGTTGCAGGTGAAGTAAAGCCTTCATAAGTCTTAACTTCAGGTGTAACTTTTGTATTTGTTGTTCCTGTAAGTTTATCGGTTTCACCGGGCTTTGCAGTATAAGTTCCGTCAAGTTTCTGTTTGTAATGCTCAACAGTATATTTTGTATTTGTCGCTGCCTTCCATGTTGCCTTAATAGTAAGGTTATTGGCAGGCATTTTTTTGGGAACTGTCGTTTTCCAGCCGTTGAATGTATATCCTGCTCTGACAGGGACGGGCTTTGTGATTGCTTCACCGTATTTAACGCTTCTGTTTGTATATGTTCCTTCATCAGCGCTTCCGCCTGCGAAATCCCATGTCAAGGTATAGGAATTTCTCGTGTAATAATACCGAACTACAGTACTTCCGTCCACATTTAATGTAGCTTTCTCAGGCGTCGGAGACGTGAAACCTTCGTATTCTCTTACCCCAACAAATTCCTCTGTGTCAACATAATCCATACGTTCTTCGACTTCATTTGGTTTCTTACTGTATGTTCCGTCCAGTCTCTGTCTGTAATGTTCAACCTTATAATTTACAAGTTGTGGTCCCCAAAATGCCCTGATGATAATATTTTCAGCCGGCATCGTCTCAGGAAGAACATCATAATTCCAAAACATAAATTCATATCCTGTCTTGGACAAAGAAACAGGTGCTTTAATCGGTGCTCCGAATTTAACTTTTCCCGATGTATATTCACCTTCGACTGTAGCGCCTCCGAAATCCCATTCTAAAGTATATGTTTTTCTTTTATATTTGTATTTAACAACAGTTGTACCGTCTGCATTAACGGAAACAGTCTTTACAGCGGGTGCAGTAAATCCTTCATAATCCTTTAACTCAGGTGTTACAAAGCTGTTCGTTGTGCCCTTGTATTCATCGGTTTCGATTGGCTCTTTGGGATATGTTCCGTCAAGATTCTGAAGATAATGCTCTGCCTTATACGGTGTATCTTCTGCCTCCTGCCACTGTGCATATAGCGTAACCTTATTTATGTTCAATAAATCTATCTTTACTTTTTCTCCGTCCGCATATGAAATTTCGCTTCCATCTGCTTTTGTATTCCAACCTGCAAAAGCATATCCTTTTTTTGTATAAGAATTATTGGAAAGTGCTGTTGAAACGTCAAAATCAATGCTCTGCGAAGACATTGTTCCGCTTCCGCCGTTTGCATCAAACTTAACTGTATACTTATCCGGTTTCCACTGAGCATACAATATTAAGTCATCCAACATCTGCATACTTTCTGAATCTTCAAACGAATCACCTGTCCCGTCCTCGTTGGTATTCCAGTTGACAAACGAATATCCGGATCTCGTAAATCCGTTACCGTATAAATCCGTACCATTTGATTTCGGCATAAATTGTCTTATTATATTTCCTTTTCCTTTATTGGGATTAAACGTAACAGAAGTATAAAAGGCTGTAGCATGCAGGACATCATCACTAATGTTTCCGCTGATAATTTTTCCTTCCGATTCCACATAAATTCCTTCTCCTGATTGGGCCGTATTATTCTTAACAGTACCGCTTTTGATTATAAATTCACCGTTACGGAAATATAACGCTCCACCGCTTGCTTCTGCCTTATTTTCCGAAATTTCTCCCCCACTCAATGTGAATTTTGAATTCATACTATATATTCCGGCACCATCACCTGCTTCGTTTCGTAATATTTTACCGCCTTTCATCGTCATTGACGAATCATTGTAAATTTTTACTCCACCGCCGAAAATATCGGCATTGTTTTCCGCGATGGTTCCTCCATTCATATTAAACACTGACGTTTCCAAATTTATTCCACCACCATTATTACCTGCATTGTTTTTCAGGATATTTCCATTGTTCATGGTAAACGTTCCATATAAAGAATTTACTCCGCCACCGCTTGTGTCGGCATTATTTTCCGTGATGATTCCGCCATCCATGGTAAATGTTCCTCCTGATTTTATTCCTCCGCCCTCCTCTGCATTGTTACACGTTATGCTGCCGTCACTCATTGTAAAAGTTCCTATGGCAAGCACTCCGCCCCCGTTTGGGGCCGAATTATTTTTAATATTTCCGCCGGTCATTGTAAATGATCCTTCACTAAATACACCGCCACCGCTGGAAAAAGCTTCGTTATTCGATATTTCTCCTCCCGTAAAAATGAAATTTTGTTCGTTAATAATATATACTCCCCCTCCCGAAATCGCTTTATTTCCTGAAATACTGCCGCCGGTCATGGTAAATGACCCTTTGGAAACACAAATCCCACCACCGGTGTATTCTGACGTGTTATCTGAAATGATTCCTCCATTCATAGTAATTTCTCCTTCTGAGAAAACACCGCTTCTGCCATTATGTCCCGTAATAATTCCGTCATTCATGATAAATTTGCCAGGTCCCAAATCTATTCCTATTCCTTTATCTCCTGTTTCGTTTACGGTAATTGTTCCTCCGTTCATGATAAATTCAGCATTGTTTTCAGTGTGCACACAAGTTCCCCCGTCACGATTTACATGGGTTATTTTACCTGTATTTTCACTTTCGTCATACAAAGTAAAAACAGAATTATCACGTATTATAATTGTATATGGCGCTATCCCGCCGATTTGTTTTCTGATAATACTGTATCCGTTAAGGCAGAGAGTAACCTTTGTATTACCATTTAATTCCAAACAATTATCACCCATATCAATATCTGCCGTAAGATATCCGCTTCCGCCTGTTTCAAAAAGATTCATTAATTCCGTAATATTACTTATTGCCGTCCAGCCATCGTGACAGGCAGCATCAGAATGACCTTCATGTGAAACATGGGCCGCAGCCTCAGCTTTGGCAAACATGGGCATTCCGAAAACTGACACCAATGCAATAAGCATTAATGCAGTCACCAAATTCATCAGATTTCTTCTCATCTTCGTATTCATTATTCCATCCTCCCCGACAGGAAATATAATCATATTCTCATGTATAAATAATCGTTAATTACACAAAAATAAAAAGCAACCAAACAAGAAATAAATTTTTCTTATCTGATCGCAGTCAAACCACCATGGATTTACTCTTTAGGCTTACAACTTTGCGTCCTTTTCTTTCAAAAAGTTTGCCCTTAATTTACCCTTTAATTTTACCAACAGATGTTTGTTTTTTCAAATTGTTTTTGGTTCATTACGCGAATGAAAACATCTGACAAATCAGGTTGACTGAAATCTTTTAATCGGTAAAATTATATTATCGGGGGTACACAATTATGGATAATCGTTTTTATGTTTCATGGGAATTGATGAATTCCTTTCTGATTGACGCTTTTACGGGCTACGGAGTTCCGAAAGAAGATGCCGCAATCTGTGCTGACGTTCTTCTCGAATCCGACCGCAGAGGTATCGAAAGTCACGGCTGCAATCGTTTCAAGCCGATTTACATCGATCGAATCAAAAAAGGCACGCTCTTACCGAAGACGGA
>JAIKXN010000171.1 GCA_024684055.1 Lachnospiraceae bacterium
TAGTAATCGACAGTTAGGAATATACCTTATTGCAATAGTCAGTGTTAGCTTTTTTACCGAAAAAACAGCCCGGAGTTAACATTTAATTCTTCATTCTATGCCCTTATCTGATACCAGATTACAGGAAACTGTGTCCAATAAACATACCTTATTCCAAAACCCGCGAAAAATACGCGGTTTACGGTCCCTTTGACCACAATCATTAAACGAATTACAAATTTCTGCATGTGGTTTACATAACTCGATATGGCGGACCATAGCTTTTCGGTTCACCTGTGCGTTTTACGCTATATGTTATAATATTTTTATAGGACACTTTTGAGACGAAAGGTTTTCGCCATGAAATGTTGTAGCCGATGCTTAGATATCGTATGTCGGTGTTCTCCGTATAACACGTATTATAAAGAAATCGACCATGACATATACCCTGCTGTCCGTGAATTTGAACGGAAAGGATATCGTGTTGAAGAAAGTTGTTCCGGTAACACGGATCAACCTGTTCTTAATGCTCATATAACCTTTTTTGAAGATGTTGAATTTGAATTCAAATCAGATCTGATATGCTTCGAAACTTACAATTATAACGGCTTTCACATCAGAAAATACAAAATCGTACCTTCTGCCGAACAATGTGCTTTATTCAAAAAGAAACGTCCAAATAAAGCAACCATCATAAGTGCAATAAACCGGGAATTTTACCGGATTGCTCTCGAGGCACCCGTAAAAGATAAAAATCCGCTCATATATCCGCTTGAATTTCCGCAGGAATACTTTACGGATGAATCGTGCTTACCAACTCCTCGCGATATTCAGTATCCCTGGATGCTTATAAAACCTATCAGTGCTTCTTTTGGAAGCATTGCCAAGGAATTCTTCATACTGGTTGGTGATTCCCATAATCTGTACGAACGGATCGTTAACAAGGGCAATGATTTTAGAAATTACGGAAAACTGATTCCGGGGCTGTATAACGAAGAAACATCGGAAAACAAAATTCTCTTCGATTCAACATCTCTGCCTGAAATCATTCAATTCGGAACAGACCGAGATTTCCGGCTGGAAGTAACAAATATCAAAAAAGTTAAATGGTTTTTATCTTATGTTGCGGTAAGATCTGAAGGAGTATCCCTGGATATTTCCGAAGATATTACGGATTTTCTCGAAGACAATGGCGCTGCGGATTTGCTGACTGTTTTTGAATACGGTTTTAATAAGCTTGTCCGCAAAAACGTGCATATATGCGCTTTTTCTTCAAACGACACCGTGATCGTATTCTCGGATAGGATCGATTTTGCATACAAAGTCTCAAAGGACGGTACTGCCTTGATATTCGGCCCTATAGATTTCGATGATTGTGAGTTTGAACACATGAGCGTGGAAAAGCCAATGTGTTACATATTTGCAAACGGTACAATATTGCTTGGAAAGGAGATCTCTGAAAATGCTTGAAAACGTTAACCGAATCTATACCTGGATTGAGAAATCCCGTAAAGAAGAAGATTATTTCGACAAATTTGTTTATGGTTTTTTTGCTTTAAACGCTTTATACAGCGATTATTACGATGAAAGCGAAAAAGAGGCCATAAAAACTCTCGTTGACGAGGATTATGCTTCAATCAAGGAAGATCTTCTAAAGATATTTGATCTTTCGGAATTTGAATATTTCTGTAACAGGGACCCCATCAAAAACATGAGGTATGATCCCGCTAAAGGAATTGGCTATCCCGATACAAAATATTATGTTGAGAAAATCAGAGAAAAATCACCTAGAAAAAGCACAAAAGCCATGCTTATGATTTTATATCAAATAAGATGCAATCTGTTCCACGGCGATAAATCATTTAATGTAGCCAGTGACCAGGAAGTCATGAAGAATGCTTCCGAGTTATTGCTGCGTTATAATGAAGCTTTTATCAAAAAATACGGTCCATTGTAATATAATACCGATTATTTACGACTTTTTTAAAGAATTCTGAGGGTTTCATTTATGCAAACCTTCGGAATTCTTTAATTATATTTAAATATATGAAATATTATAATATTTTCTGTAATTTTGTAATGTTTTGTCGTTAAAAACCTCCATTATTTCAGCAGAATATTACAATATTTACGTTTGGCGATGTGATTTTCAGATCATCGCCTCCTATTCGGCCAGGCCTTTGCCGTCATGATCCACGCCCTCTTTGCCGCCTCTTTTACCTCGCGAATCTCCTCTTCTTTTTCGGCAGCATTGGTTTTACCCAATATCACGCTATGATATATATGAATACTGTTAAAGCCGTTGTCCCTTTTTCTTCTCTTGATCTTGACATATTTCGGATCAATTCCGGGAACCGGCAAATCTTCTGTAATATAATCGCAAAATGAAATATAGCTCTCATAAACCAATTTATCTGCATCCCGGCGGATATCTCCCTGACAACTGAAATTCGTGTAATATCCCTTCTGATTAAGCATGCGGACTGCGTCAAATATGTCCTCATCAATCTCGACATAATACCTGAAAAGGAATGGATCTTCCCTCTTGCAGGTGCAGTTTATCTCTTCGTTGAGGCATCGCGTACACAACAGGCGATACGGATGATGCGGCAAGTCAATGTATTGTGACAATCGGACCTCGTTATACCTGGGATTTCTTGCCATCAGGATAAATGCGGTATCACGCCCGTAATCATATCCGATATCATATCTCGCACATGTTTCACGGATAGCATCCCTTATCAAATTGACATATGTTATGTCAGGTTCACTGTATTCCCCTTTACGAGCAGATGTTATGGTGTAGACCGGTACTCCGTCAGGGTGTATTCCTGCTGCTACGACTCTCCCGTACCATTCCGGACTTCGACCTTCCTGCCTCTGTATGTCAA
>JAIKXN010000186.1 GCA_024684055.1 Lachnospiraceae bacterium
CAAAGAAGTTGTTTTGCCTAAGAATGCTCCCGAAGAATATTTGGACCGTGCTACCCTGTGGAACTCTGTCGAAAAAGCTGAACCGAATTGGAACTCACAACTTGCAAGAAAGATAATAATCGCACTCCCTAAAGAGTTATCTGATGCAGATAATATAAGTCTTATTCATGAGTATGTTTCAAAAGAATTTGTAGACGAAGGAATGGTTGCTGATCTTGCCATTCACAGACCACATAAAAAGAAAGAAAACAATGATGAAAAGAAAAAGGATGAACCTGAGGAGGATAAAAAAGACAAGGATAACATCCTTACCGGTCAGGAGAATATTCATGCTCATATAATGCTTACCATGAGAGCCATCGATGATGAAGGCGAATGGAAAGCAAAATCCCGGAAAGAATTGGTTAAGGATAAAGACGGTAATATCAAATTAAACAAGAATGGAAATCCTGTTACCAGAAAAGTATATACAACGAACTGGGATGATAGAGGAAACGCGGAAAAATGGAGAAAGGACTGGGAGAATCTTCAGAACAAATATCTCGAACGTGCCGGTCGTGAAGAACGTGTCTGTTTGGATTCTTACGAAAAGCAAGGTATTGATTTAATCCCAACCGTACATAAAGGACCTGCCGTTTGTGCTATGGAAGCTCGTGGAGAAAGTACATATCTTGGCAGCCTCAACCAGATAATCGAAGAAATAAATAAATTCATTAAAGAAATCGGCAAAACATTAAAAAAGATTGGTTCCTGGTTATCCGAATTAGAACGTGGTGCGAAGCAAATAGACATAGAGCCCAAAGAAATATCCATTACCAATATAGTTCAAAAATGGTTTGCCGAAAGAGAAAAAGACAGGGAATCGTGGTCAAACATATATGCCATTCGGAAAGCAGCTTCGAAAGATTTAGAAAAATACGCCAATACCTATTGTTATTTAAGCAGTAATAATATTCAATCACTATCGGACTTGGATGCAAGGGTAAAAGAGGTATCACAGAAACTGAATACTGCACGAAACGAAAGTAAATCCTTATCAAGGCAAAAAGCCAAACTGTCAGGAATTATAGATCATGCGGAATTAAAGAAAAAACTGGATTCAATCCATAAAAAAGCTAATGTTCCCGGATTCGGCAAAAAGAAGTATAGGGAAGAGCATGCCCAAGAATTAAAGGAATGGAACAAATGCGTTTCTTATTTGAGAATAAATCTTCCCGAAGGTGATTATAATAAAAAGGCTATAACAAGGGAACTAGAACGTTTAGAACTTGATTCTCAGCTTAAATTGAGCGAAATAAAATCACTAAGCAATGAAAAACAAACGCTTGGATATATACAATACATCATAAAGGAATATATTCCCGAATTGCAGCCCGAAGGTAAACCTCTTACAAATGAGCAAAAAGATGTAAAGCGTGAAAGCATTAGAGAAAAACTAAACCAAAAGAAACTGGAGGTAAGTGCAAAAAAAGAATCTTCGCTCTCCCGAGAGCATCTGCATAGATATCTTGAACGATGAAAAGGACTTTAAGTCAATCTGACTTGAATCCTTTTCATGGGCGGAGACAAGTAGCTTTATTGAAACGAGTTAATTAATCCTTTTTCTTTTCGTCCATCAATGATTTTATATTTATCATTTCTTCCTCAAGAACTTTTATTCGATTATTGACTGCGGATAACACTTCCATCATACCCTTTCTTTCATGTTTTGTATTATCCAATCCTATCTTATCTGCAATCAAAATGGCGATTTTTGAGTCTGATAAATAAGGAAGATTAACAATCGCATTAACTAAATTGATTGGCATTATTATTACGGATGCAATTATTGCCAGATTTAAAAAAATGATGGCATAGTAATTTGTCATAACATCGGAATCGAATCTAATAACCAGAAGCAAAAGCAGCATTGTCACAATGAGCATTATAAGTAAAAGCAAAAATAATTTAACACTTTTCTTACACTGTTCCTCGTTTTGCATCATTTTTTCAAGAGAGTCTTCCAAATCCTTCCTCTTTTTAGTAAGCGACGTAAGTTCAACTCTCATCTTATTGTAATCAATTTGTTCATTACTGATATCAATGAAATTATTATACGCTTCAAAGTTGAAATCATCTTTCCTTGCTCCGGATTTTAATTCTTCCGCAAACAGTTCATCGTTTTTCTTTTTCAGTTCATCATATCCCAAAGAAAGTTCGTTTATTTTTCTTTGGTTTTCATCAATCACATTTTTATATTTTATAATTGAACTCGCATTTGTGATTTCAGCAGTATAGATGTTTTCAACCTTGAATTTTTTTGAAAGATTTATTGCTAATTCGTGGGAAGATATTTTAGCGTAATATTTTATTGATACTATAATCGTGTATATAATGAAGAACGGAACAACAATAAAAACTCCACAGGTTGCCAAGGAAATCGCTCCGACATACATATTAAATCTACCTGCTATAGAGCATATAAAAGCAAACAAGCACAAAAAGATACAAATGCAAATGTCGGTAACAAATTTTGTTGTTTCTTTCCTTCTTTGCTCTTTGTATCCTTTGATTTGACTTTCGCATAACATGATTTCATTCAAAAGAATATAATTATCGTTTTGAAGTTTTGAAATCTGCTGAAGATATTCATCTTCTTCCGTGGTTGCTACTCTCATATTTCTCTTATCTATTGTTATTAAAATGTCCGAATTTTATAAAATCAGAAAATAATACCAATTTCACTCCTGCCAATCCGGTAAAGTTGAATTTGGATATGTCCAAACAATAAATCTGCCTAAGTATATTTCGCTTTCTATGTAGATAATATTTTGCCCGTCTGTGACCTCGTAAATACTTCCCATTTGTTCCTTGAATGTTAGTTTAAGCAACCGATCATCTTCTAATTCCTTTAATAAATCATCTATTCGTTGGTCCTTTTTCTTTGAGATATAAACATTTTGAAAAGAACCATCGTTTACCTTAATAAATCTGTGCGTTTCATCTATTTGCATAGCTGCTTTTAAATACGGAACAGGATTTCCACGTTGAAAAATAACCGAAGAAAATCCGTATACTAAGAATGTCAACACAACTAATCCTGCTACAAGCGAAATAATAATCAGTTCTTTTTTTAGCCTTTTAGTTTTTATTGTCATCTCACGATTCGAGTAGTTAATTGTTTCAACTATTATTTTCTCATTTTTCTTATTTTCAGCTTGGCTTTCTTCGCCTGAAATCAAATCCGATATGCTTACTTCAAGTATTTTTGATAATGGTTCAAGCAGCGCAATGTCAGGAGCGCATAATCCTCTTTCCCATTTTGATATCGCACGATCTGTTACATTTAATCTTTCTGCAATATCTTTTTGAGTAAACCCCTTTTCTTTTCGTTTTTCTCTGATAAAAGATCCGGTCTTTATATTATCCATTCGTCACCTCCTGATTTTTTCTAACCAAAAGATTAATAGATAAATCCCAACATTTCACCAAACCATAGGTTGAATTGCGTATTTTTCATTTTATTCTACAACATAAATATAACTGCTAATGCAATAAAGTACCTGTCCGTTATATTCTACCCTCGACCATCCTACATCCGTATTAATTCCTGTTCGGATTGCCGTATCTCCGGCGCTGAGCGTAGCAATAACCATAGAATCCTCATCCGTTACACTCGGCTTGGATCTTAAATTTACAAGTTCTTTGGCCGTCACCTTCTCATTACACGCTGTAAACTTTGTCTTAAATCCGGAATTATCATCAGATGAAATCTGCGGTGTTGCACTCAAATCTGTAGTCAACAAATTAGTTCTTGCATAGCACGTAACTCCATTGAAAATTACTCTGGACCAACCATCATCACTCATACCTGTTCTCGTCGCCGTCTGGCCATTAGTAATGGTAAAAATAATTGAACTGTCTTCGCCTTGTACCGGTTTATCTCGCAAATTAGTTTCATTTTTGGCCGTGACAGTCTCGTTTACCTCAATAAAATCCATTAATGCTTCTATGTTAGGCGCAACCTCTTCTCGTGGAGAGGCATCTTTAGCTACTTCTGTTCCGTCATAGCCAAAGTATGCTACATTTAAATCGACATCGGCATCTATCCCTTCAATACTGCCATGGTTCGAATACTGCCACATTGAAAGCTGACCATCGTACAAAGGTTTATTTTCAAGATTAACTGTATCCTGACCATACCAAGCCATCCAAATCTTATATTTTCGTTCTATTTGAGTCGTATTCCATTTAGCGTTATCCTTTAATTCATTTACGGCTGCATAAAACATAGGTGTATAGCCTTTATCATAGATTCTGTCCATAAAGGCCATGGCTATATCGGTTCTTTCATCCTTGGAAAGATTAAATTGTCTCGATGTGTTTTTATTGAAGCCTTCGCAATCGTACACCACAGGGTAAGTAATCGAATATTGTTTTATATAATCCGCAACCCAATCTGCTTCTTCTTGGGCCTCTTCTGCAGAAACCGCTGTTGAAAAGAAATACACTCCGATTTTTATACCGTATTTTTCCGCCTCCTGCATATTGTATTTTGCTGTTTTATCCTCTGTAATAACACCTGAAGAATCCCTGTATCCAACTCGAATCATCGCAAAAGAAGTATTTGACTCCGAAACTTTTGCCCAGTCAATCACTCCTTGATATCTAGATACATCTATGCCATATGTGATCTCCTGTTTTTCTCCGACATTACTTGCATTAAGAAGATCATTAATATCAATCTCGACCTTTTCTTCAGTTTCAACTCCGTCTTCGAAAACCACATCGCCTGAATTATCATCCGAATCAGTTGTTTCAGGTTCTTTATTTGTTTCGATTAAAGTTTCAATATCATTTCCCGTCTCATTATTTAATTTATGTCTTGCCGATAAGTCGACTATTATCAATGTTACGCAAATAACAATGGCTATTGCCGCAAAAATGTATACCTTTTTCATACTATTATTCTCGTCCAAGAAACGGCTTAAAGAAGTCTTCACCGACTATTTTTAACAAATCAGCCATATTAACCTTTCATAAACCGTGTATTATTCAACCGCACCGAGTTTTCTATACGAATTACTTAAAAAGATCATCCAATCCAAGCAATATTGCACCATCTTCTGCCGCATGTCTGATTACCGACTTTTCA
>JAIKXN010000212.1 GCA_024684055.1 Lachnospiraceae bacterium
CTCGGTCATTCGGTTAAGGTGGGCGATGTTATTGTTTTCGGAAATAAAAACTGGAGCAATTCATGGAGGGTTCTGGCAGTTGAAGATACGAGAGTACTGCTGATTACGGAACGTGTTGTGGATACCATGGTTTTCAACGGACTGCCAAGAGGAGACAGTCAGAGACCTTTGGACGTTCATGCCTTTTATGCGGATAAAAGCGTGGATTCAAAACCTGTTCGTACGGATAATCTCTGGGATAAAAGCGATATGAAAAAATTCTTAAATAACGATTATTACATTAACGAGTTTAATGATCACGATAAGGCTCTGATACATGATTACGGCTTCGGGAAAGTTTTCTTACTAAGCAGTGAAGAAGCAAAAGAATACTTTTATGGCGTAAATGACCGCGCTGCAGACTTCACCGGGAGTTCAACTACGTGGTGGCTTCGTTCTTCGATTACGTACGGATATACAGAGTATGTCGCATGTGTGGACAGCTACGGAAGAGTGGTTGATGAATTTGATGACAGGGTCGGTATCAACACTGCTTCGCGTGTCGGTGTAAGACCTGCAGTATGGCTGAAAATTAAATGAAATGTGGCTGAAAAAAGTTTATGAATACCGAGCTTAAAAAAGAATGAAAAGCAAATATTCAACAGAAAGAAATGAATCCTGAAGGGCGCATGAACTGCATTATTTTTCCGAGCCGACAGGAAGCTCAAGTCGCATGATAAGTTTATTGCCGTTTCTTTCGGCTTTTATTGAGCCGCCGAGTTTCTCGGTAAGTTCTTTTACGACTGCCAGGCCAAGACCTGTGCCGCCGCTGTTTCTGGAACTGTCGCCGGTATAAAAACGGTCAAACATTCTCTCAGGATCAAGTTCACTGTCTTCGGGGATGGGGTTTGATACAGACAGAACAACACTCCTGTCATCAGACACGAGCGATATAGAGATATCCCCGAAGGAATACTTTATTGAGTTTGAAATGAGATTCTGGAAAATTCTGTCTACTGCATTCCTGTCCGAATAGATATAAACGGAATGCTCGGGGAAATCAATCTGAGGTGTGATGCCTTTCTTATCCATTAAAGGCGCACAGTCTGAAATCAAATCTATCAGCATGTTGAGGATATTGAGTTTATCATGCTTCATTTCTTCTTTCGACGTTGTGACAAGAGAATACTCGTAGAATGTATCAACAAGTTCTTTCATTCGAAGTGCCTTGTTGTTTACTATATCAAGGCGTTCTCTCTGCTCGGGTGTAAGTTCCGTTTTGGAAATTAACTGAATGTGTCCGAGGATGACCGTTAAAGGCGTTCTGAGATCGTGCGAAATGTTTGCGACGGAATCCTTTAAAAATTCCTCATCCTTAATTGCACCTGCGACAACCTGACGCTGCTTGTCGTTATATTTGTTAAAAAGTCCTGCAAGACGCTCGAGTTTCTGATCGGTCAGAGAAATATCGAGCATCTTTTCGCTGTTATCGGATACAAGTTCCTCAAGCTGGTCGGAGATTTTTCCGATCCCCGACCTGAGCTTGATATTTTTATATATGAGTACAGCTATAATGCATACCAGTACGGCAATTATTATATACAGATAAATCATTTCAATTCCCCGAGGTCTGAATATTTTTCATTGCGTGATTTTTTATCATACATGCAATCATTCTGATTTCCAATCACACTATGTTTTATGTTGTTTTGCTTCTTTTTGTTATCTTATTTCAAATCGCTTTTTGCAAATTTTCTCCATGTAATGATAACACATATTGCTATCCAGAGTGAACAGACGATTAGTGATGAAACATTAATTATCTGATCGCCGTCAATGGAAGAGCCGACTTCGAGTGCCTTTCTGAAATGATAGAAAGGAAGAACGAAAACGAAAGCTAAACCGGTTGAACCGCATGATATTGCAAAGGCATATGTCATTGCGAAACAGATAATCGTGGTAACGATACCGGCAACTACACCGTTTTTAAAAAGGAACGCGAGGAGTATAGCGAATGCAAATATAGCGGTGTATGCAAGAACCATGTATGCGCTTGTTCTTAAGATATTAAGAATGTTATCAAGAAGATTTCCGGTGCCGTAGTAAATAACGGCTTTTATGATACCTGCGTAAGGAAATGCCAGCATGATAACATTATAGGCAATGGTGTTTACCATGATTTTGCTGAAAATAATTTCGCTTCTTTTGTGGCCGGAAGCTACTTCCGATGACATTGTTCTTTTGTGAAATTCCATTCCGATGATTAATGATAATATTCCGGTGACGATGACAACAAGAATAAGCGAATCGGCTGCCATGCAGTTAAAGAGTCCCGAAAAACTGCTTACGGGAACAGGTTCCGATGTTGTTGCAAAGTACATGCCGTCATCTATATATCCTTTGGCGCTTATGAAGCCGAAAGCAAACATTACGGCAAGTCCGATCCAGTATGTAAAACGATGAAAGAGTTTGTAACGCTCTGCTCTTAACAAATTATCCATTTCAAATTCTCCTTATTTAAGATTGCTGCGACAAAATACAGCATAAGATGCGATTAAAAATACGATGGTCCAGATGACATCGATTATGATATTCATCGGTAAATAATCAAAGAAAACTCCTTTATAAGCCAGAAGTCTCTGGGCATCGGGCAGATATATTGCCCATTCCATAATTCCTTTTGTGTTTACGCTTGCCACTGACAGTACAAAGAAAATCAGCGAACCGGCCAGTGTCTTTCCGATATCCTTAAACAAAAATCCGATAAAAACCGGAACGGTACATGTAGCGATAAAAGAAGGTATGAGGCAGACGATTGTCTTAATATCCAGAGGCTCGCCCAAAAAGATCATTCCAATAAGCGCGTGAATTAAAAGTGTAATAACGATTATTGAAACGCTGCCTGTAAGGAAAACTATAACCTTCGCGAAGAAAATGGCTGTTCTTGAATTTCCTGCCGTAACGTAATTCTGAATTACTCTCTGATCGAACTCATTTCCGAAGAACAAAACCGCGATAGCGCCAATTATGAAAAAGAGGAAAAAGCCGAAGTAGAGCGAACTGGTTAAACAGGTCATCCCTCTTTTTATATAGTCCACCAGGAGTATTGAATTAAGCACTAAGTAACAGGCAAAGATACACCAGAGATATATGCTGTGGAAAAGCTTGTAAATTTCGGCTTTGATAAGCTTAGCCATTACGCATTACCTCCTATCTTGTTTAAGAAGTACTCTTCAAGCGTATCGCCTTTAACGGTAAGCCCTGTAACCAGAATGTCCTCATTAGAAAGTGCAGCCGCGATTTTTTCGAGATCGTCGACATATTCGTAAAGCTGAATTGTATTGTCGGGCATGACTTTGATTTTCTCTGCGTGAAGTTTCTGCTCGAGTACCATAAGTGCTTTCTGAGGATCGGATGTTTTGATCTCAACTCTCTGCTTACATTTTTCATTAAGTTCGGCCTCGGAGATTTCTTCGATGATACGTCCTTTGTCGATGAAAATAAAATCGGTTGCCGTATTATGAAGTTCTTCGAGAATATGGCTCGAAATAAGAATTGTCATGCCGTATTCCTTGTTTAATGTTTTGATAAGATTACGCACTTCCTTGATTCCGGCGGGATCGAGTCCGTTGATGGGCTCGTCGAGGATGAGGAACTCGGGTGTGTTAAGAAGCGCAACTGCAATTCCGAGTCTCTGCTTCATACCGAGAGAAAAGTTTCTTACCTTTTTCCTGCCTGTATCGGAGAGTCCGACGAGATTTAAAGTTTTTTCGATAATGCTCTTATCGGGAATTCCTCTCTGGATACGCTGAACTTCCATATTCTGGTAAGCAGTCATGTTGGTGTAGAGTGCGGGACCTTCGATGAGGCTTCCGATTCTCTTGCGCTGTTCCTGAAGTTCCTTTTCGCTGCTTTTTCCCCATAAAGCGAGTTCGCCGCCCGTGGGAAAAGCAAGTCCCGTTATAAGTCTTATAAGTGTTGTTTTTCCTGCGCCGTTCTGGCCAATGAATCCGTATATTTTTCCTTTTTCAAGTTTAAGGCTAACGTTATCAAGAGCCAGAGTGCTGCGGTATTTTTTTGATATTCCTTTTGTTTCAAGTACGAATGATTCCATTTTTCCGGTCTCCCTTTAAATTTGATTATGGTATCAGTATATTTGGCAGATTTAAAAAATTCCTTTGCCTTTTGTAAAAAAGTCTAAGGAATTTCTAAAGAAAGGTTTAAAACCTAAAGATATTTACTTATTCGTCTTTATGAAGACGGTATCCGATACCCCAGACGGTGTCTATGAATTCTTTGTCGGGGCAGATATTCTTAAGTTTTGCGCGAAGATTGCTGACGTGAACGTTAAGCGCATTGTCTTCGGCGATGTATTCTTCTTTCCAGATGCTTTCGAAAAGATTCGCTTTGGAGAAAACCTTGTCGGGATATTTTAAAAGCATCTGAAGAATGGAAAATTCTTTTGCGGTAAGTGACAATTCCGTGCCGTCAAGGGAGGCTACGTTGTTTTTCTCATCTATGGTGAGTCCGTTAAATGAGAGCACGGCACCGCTTCCCGAACTGAAGCCGGCTCTTCTTAAGTTGCTTTCGATTCGTGCGAGCACCTCTTCGAGATCGAAGGGCTTCGTCATATAATCGTCTGCTCCGAGGCGGAGAAGGTCGATTTTATTCTGGGTGGTTTCCTTGGCGGAAACGATGATTACGGGGATGTTTGAAACCTTACGGATATCCGTAAGCACCATATCGCCGTTCTTATAAGGAAGCATGAGGTCGAGGATTACGAGATCGATTTTTTCATTTTCGACGGTTTCCGTTACTTTAAGGCCGTCGTTAAGTGATTTGACTTCGTAGCCGTTACTTGCAAGAAAGTCGGATACAAGCTTGTTGATTTCTTTATCATCCTCAACTATAAGAATTTTATTCATTGCACGAACTCCTTAAGTTCTTTTCAGGTCTAACTTTTCGGGTAAAAAATTATAATGTGTAGGCATTTACTGCTTCGATAACCCTTGCCACTTCGTCATCCGTCATTTCTGGGAAGAGCGGGAGAGTCACGCAGTGAGCAGCGAGCGCTTCGGCGTTTGGACAGTCTCCTTCCTTGTATCCGAGATGTGCATAAGCTTTCTGAAGGTGGCAGGGAACGGGATAATGACGGTTGCATTCGATGTCCTTTTCTTTCATAAAAGCTACAAATCTCTCGGGATCGCCTTCGGTCATTATTTCAAAAAGATGGAACACACATTCCGTATTTGAAGGGTGAGCCTGCATCTTTATGAACGGATTATTGATATTCTTTAAATATACGTTTCCGATCTCCTGTCTTCTTCTGGTCCATTCTGGAAGATACTTTAATGATACGCTTAAAACGGCACCCTGAATTCCTTCAAGACGATAATTGTATCCGATCATCTCGTGATAGTATCTTATGTTGCAGCCCTGATTTTTCATAACGTTAATATAATCATTATGATACTTTGTTTTGCAGCTTACCGCACCGCCTTCGCCGAAGGCATAGAGGTTTTTGCCGGGATAGAATGAAAAACATCCGAGTTCTCCGAGAGTTCCGACAGTTTTTCCTTCGACCTTCGCACCATGCGCCTGAGCGCAGTCTTCGACTACGAAAAGATTGTGTTTGTCGGCGATT
>JAIKXN010000157.1 GCA_024684055.1 Lachnospiraceae bacterium
CCAGAGCCCTGCTGTTGAAATTCTTGAAACAGGCATAAAGGTAATCGACCTTCTTGAGCCCTATCCCAAGGGAGGTAAAATCGGTCTGTTCGGAGGTGCCGGCGTAGGAAAGACGGTTCTTATTCAGGAACTTATTCACAACGTTGCAACAGAGCACGGCGGATATTCGATTTTCACCGGTGTAGGCGAACGTTCAAGAGAGGGTAACGACCTCTGGAGAGAAATGCAGGAAAGCGGTGTATCGGCAAAGACCGCACTAGTATTCGGTCAGATGAACGAGGCTCCCGGTGTTCGTATGAGAGTGCCTCTTTCAGGACTTACAATGGCTGAGTACTTCAGAGATACACAGAACAAAGACGTGCTTTTGTTTATTGATAACATATTCAGATTCGTACAGGCAGGTTCAGAGGTTTCAACACTTCTCGGCCGTATGCCTTCAGCCGTAGGTTATCAGCCTACACTTGCTGAGGAAATGGGCGCATTGCAGGAGAGAATCGCTTCCACAAAGCGTGGTTCGGTTACATCGGTTCAGGCCGTATACGTACCTGCGGATGACCTTACCGACCCTGCACCCGCAACAACATTCTCCCACCTGGATGCAACCACCGTTTTGTCCAGAAAGATTGCCGAACAGGGTATTTATCCTGCAGTTGATCCTCTTGAATCGTCTTCACGTATTCTTGAGCCTTCGATTGTAGGTGATGAGCATTATGAGACAGCCAGAAAGGTTCAGGAAATACTTCAGAAGTATGCTGAACTTCAGGATATCATCGCCATTCTCGGTATGGACGAACTTGCCGAGGAAGACAGACTTACGGTTCTCAGAGCCAGAAAGGTACAGAGATTCCTTTCACAGCCCATGCACGTTGCAGAGAAGTATACGGGCAATGTCGGTGTATTCGTACCTGTAGCAGAGACGATCAGAGGATTTAAAGCCATTGTTAACGGTGAGGTTGACGATTTTCCCGAAGCAGCATTCTTTAATGTCGGAACGATAGAAGAATGCAGGATCAAAGCAGAGAAGATTAAAAACGGAGAATTATAAGTATGAATAATTTTTCACTTCATATTCTTGCGGCTGAAAGAAACTTTTACGAGGGAGACTGCATCAGTCTTGTGGTGCCGTTGACCGACGGAGCCTACGGAATTCAGTGCAATCATAAAAATATGGTGGCAGCCATAGTTCCGGGAATCCTGGAATTCTCGATTAACGAGGAGGAAAGAGTGGTTGCGTGCGTTTCACAGGGTATTCTTGTCGTAGTGGATAATGACGTAAAAGTTCTTGTTGATACGATAGAGACTCCGGATGAAATCGACGAAAACAGAGCAAAAGCAGCTGCCGAGGAAGCAAAGGAAGCAATGCTTCAAAAGCAGAGTATTCAGGAATACAAATCGGCTCAGATGCGAATCGCGAGAGAGATGAGCAGACTTAAGTTAAAGGGCAGAGACAATAATATCAAATAGATTTGCCAGATCAAAAATCAGATGTGAAAACATCCCGAAAAGAATATAACAAAGATTCAGTTAATGAAATTGGAAAAAATAAAGCCTGTGCATATGCACAGGCTTTTGTGATTGTTTAATTGTTCGGATTATTCAGCGTCCTTGATTTCCTCGAATCCGTCTTTGATTTCTTCGGTAACATCTTCTGAAGTATCTGCAACGGTTTCGCTGACTTCTTCAAAAGCATCCTTTACGTCTTCAACGATCTCTTCAGCAACGCTGTCTTCGTTCTTTTTGAATTTTCCGGTAGCTTTTTTCCATGTATTCTGAGCAGTTTCTTTTGTCTTATTAACTGCTTCGTTTGTTTTTTCTTTGATATTGTCAAGGTTAACGTATGAACGCTTCTTGGTAACTGTTCCGTCCTCGTTTACAACTTCTTCTGTTTTAAAAATCTTGTCTCTGTTCTGATAAACGTAATATGCACCTACGCAAGCTGCAGCGGTTGTTAAACCTAAGAGAAAACCTTTCGTAGTTTTGTTCATTATTGCATACCCTCCTTATGAGTTACATATATGTTATTTTACTCTTATAATGCCCAAAAGTAAATAGAAAAGCATTGAAGTTGATACCCAATTATGATAATATTATTTCGACTTGTGCAGTCAATTACTGATCGGGGTTTGCTTAATAATGAATGATAAATTTTTTGATCTGAAAAAAGAAAAACAGGATAAAATGATAAACGGTGCGATGCAGGTTTTTGCCATTAAGGGATACAAGCTTGCAAGTACCGATGATATGGTTAAAGTTGCCGGCGTTTCCAAGGGATTATGGTTTCATTATTTCGTGAATAAGGCCGGACTTTATACTTTTGTGGCAGATTACTGCGTTAAATACATTAACATGGAACTCAGTGTGAATCTTTCGTCAAAACCCACAGATTATTTTGACATACTTTATATGATCGAGGAGACGAAAGCATCCATATCGAAAATATATCCGTATGCACCTCTTATGATTCAGTCAATGCTTGATGAAAGAGATGAAGAGATTTCCGAGACTACCAGAATGAAGATCGGACCTTATACCGAGAAGGTCAAGGAAGCTCTCGAAAGTTTTTCGAATGATGTTCTGAGCGATGATGTCGACAGGGAGATCCTGGATATGACTGTCGGATATACGGTAAAGGGCATTATGGAAAAAGCATATCTTGACGGTGTATTTGATTCGGAAAAATATCTGGCTGATATCAGAAACTATTTTTCCATGATGAGAAAAATAGTATACGCAAAATAACGGAGAGGGTTTATGAACAAGCTGAACAAAAAAACTGTCGGAATGGTTTGCCTTGGACTCGGCGGAGTATTCTTTGCGGCAGGAATCGTATTATTCATCCTTTTTAACGGAATCAATCTTTATGCGCAGAAAGTAGATGCAACGATCATATCTTCCTACGATATCGACAATGAGGGAACAATGATCGAACTGGCATACAGAGTTGGCGGCGAAATGGTGGTTACCTCTACGGTTGTTCCTGACAAGGTACCCGATGACGAGTTTGAAAGAACAATCTATTATAATATTAAAAATCCCAAGGAAATCATCGATGCGGGCTGGCATGTTGAGCCCATTATTCCTTCAGCGTTCGGAATCCTGATTTTCCTGATCGGATTTTTCTATTCGGGATTATTCAATATCGGAGGCGATGAAAACAGAAAGGCAAACAGAAAACTCTCTGATTTTGACAAGAAAGTTTTTGATGCTAAAGAAAGGATCGAGAATAATCTTATTCCTCTTTTAGGCGTGGCAAGTTTCCTTATTTTCGGTATTTACCTTGT
>JAIKXN010000219.1 GCA_024684055.1 Lachnospiraceae bacterium
TCTGGTTTTCTGATGACTGGAAGCACATTCAGCTTTTTGAACAGGCAGGAAGAAACGCTTCCGTAACCGAACTGTCAGAGTGGGTCAGCGCCTGGCCGGATAATGAGCTTGAAGCTGTTGTGAGAGACTTTCCGGATATCAAAGACGATTGGGATGAAAAGTATGGCGACCGCTGCAATCAGGTGGTTTTTATTGGCAAAAACTATGAAAAGTCGGAAATTGTCAAGCGTCTTTACGATTGCATTGAAGATTAAATAAATCGTAAACTCAAATGAAAGATGGGGATAATAAATAAAAGTCGATTTACTGCCTGAAAATTGATATAATACAGGCAGTATTTTTTTGATGAATCAGAAGATTTTTGGGAAACACGAGATAGCAGAGATTATTATCCCGTGTCTTTTGATTTCATTTGCCAAAAGTTTCCGGGGTGGAAATTGAAGAGGAGAAGGAACATTGCATCTTTATATCAGGCAGAAATTATTTACCATACCAAATGAATTCGACATTCTGGACGAGAGCGGAGAATGGAAGTATCGCGTGGAAGGCGAGGTGTTTACCTTCGGTCAAAAACTGCATATTACAGACAGAAAGTACAAGGAAGTAGGATTTGTCGAGCAGAAACTTTTCAGATGGAGGCCGACTTTCAACGTTTATGCAAACGGTGAGCTGATAGGACAGATTGAGAAACGTCTGGAAATCTTTAAGCACCGCTATGAAGTGTACGGCAAAGACTGGACTGTAGAAGGCGATTTCCTGGCGCATGATTACTGCATTATGGAAGGCACGAAAATAATCGCCTCCATTCACAAAAAATGGATGAGCTGGGGAGACAGTTATGAACTGGATCTTTTGGACGGAGAGGATGAGATTGCCTTAATTGCGGTAATCCTTGCGATTGATACGGTAATGACATCGGAGGGAGCGAACCATAATTACTAGAATTCCGGCATGGAGAAAGAAAAACGCAATCTGAAAAGTCCGCAGAGAAAACCCAAAAGGAATCAGGAACAACAGTGTTTGGATATAACCCGGATATAACATGGAAACACTAACCTTCCGGTATTAAACACGAAAAACGGAGGCAGAAAAATGGCAGAAACCATAAAGATTAACGAAAACACATGGCGTATCGAAGACGACGGTGTACGCTTTTTTGTATTTGAGGGAACCGAAAAAGCAGCGCTTATCGATACCGGAATGAATACCCAAAACGCTCGTGAAATTGCGGAAGAAATTACCAGGCTTCCGCTTATTCTTATAAATACGCATGCGGATCCCGATCATATTGCGGGCAACGCGGCATTTGAAGAATTCTATATGAGTCCGGCCGAGGAAGGAAATCTTAAGGATAATAACGGAAGCGGCAGAATTCTTCCCGTAAAAGAAGGAGACATTATCGACCTCGGAGAAAGAACGCTTAAGATTATAGACATCCCGGGACATACACCCGGAAGTATTGCGATTCTCGATGAGAAAAACCGCGTGCTTGTAAGCGGCGATTCGGTTCAAAACGGCCATATTTTCATGTTCGGTGCGAGACGAAACCTTGATCTTTACATCGAAAGCATGAAACATCTTAAGGAATACGACGGACTTTATGATGATATTTATGCGATGCACGGAGATTTTCCGGTAAAACCCGAACTTATCGATAAGCTTATCGAAGGGGCTACTGAAATCAAAAACCGCAAAGCGGAAGGAACAATCGTTAACCGTTTCGGAAACGAAGTGTGTCTTTATAAGTTCCCATATGCAGCTTTCCTTTGCGAGAAATAAAGGCGAAATAAAAAACTCATACAACCTGCCTGGAAGGTTGTATGAGCGTTGAAAGGGATGAAAATGAAAAAATTTATACTGGTGAATTGTGGTGGTAAAAAATTGTTTTTGTTATTACAGTATTTATATTAATATTAAAGTATGAACAATTTTTGACTAAACTATTTTATTTTTGTGAAATAATTGTATAAATTCTGCAAAATAAACCATTTGCCAAATGAAAAAATATGTGATAGTCTAAAAAAGGTGTGAAAACAAGCACCGTTACAGGTTTTTAGAGGAAAACCGATTAAATATGTTATCTGAAAAACTTAAAATACAGAAAAGGTCATACCGGATATTCCTTTATTCGGTATGACTTTTTCATTTATATCCCCCTCATTCCCAAGGCGTCAACAGTTGTCTAAAAGGGCAAATAGTTTTATAATTTAACATAGTTTGTTTTACAGGAATAAGTGATTTTTGAGAGGTTAAACGTGAACCGTATAAGGATATCATCTGTACAGATTATCCCGGTCAGCTTTCTTCTTGCGATAATTGTCGGAACGTTGCTTTTACTTCTGCCGTTTTCGACTGCACCCGGAGAGCATACGGGATTTATAACGGCGTTGTTTACAGCAACCACATCAGTCTGCGTTACAGGTCTTGTCGTAGTTGATACATATGCGCACTGGAGCTTTTTCGGACAGTTAATAATCCTTCTGCTTGTCCAGGTCGGAGGACTTGGCGTTGTGGCAGTTGGTTCCATGTTCATGATCATGGGAAAAAAGAAATTTTCATTCGGCGCAAGAAAGCTTTTAAACGACTCGTTAAACGTTGAAAAAACCAGAGGACTTATCGTTTTTCTCATAAGAATCTTCAAAGGTGTTTTTTTGGTAGAAGGAACGGGAGCGCTCCTTTACGCAGTCAATTTCATACCGAGATACGGATTTTTTAAAGGCTTATGGGCTTCGATCTTTCAGGCTGTTTCAGCTTTTTGCAACGCCGGAATGGATGTTGTGGGTCCGAACAGCATGATTGAATTCAGGGATTCCGAATATCTCATGTTTGTAACGATGACCATTATAGTTCTCGGCGGTCTCGGTTTCGTTGTCTGGTTTGATATTATTGACGGGATAAAAGACGGAATAAAGAAGTATTTTTCGCCGCGGCAGATTCTCACTCATTTGTCGGAGCATTCCAAACTTGTTTTGCTCATGACGATTTCACTTCTTGCATTCGGAACAGTAGTTGTATTCTTTGCGGAGTACAATAATCCGGACACCATGGGAGATATGAATCTCTGGGACAAGTTTTTAAACAGCCTTTTCCAGTCCGTAACATTTCGTACGGCAGGTTTTGCATCGGTGCCTCAGGACGGCCTTACCGAGATCACATGTCTTGTGGGATATGTTCTTATGTTTATCGGAGGTTCACCCGTAGGTACTGCGGGCGGCGTCAAAACGGTAACTGCATTTCTTGTTCTTATGAATGCATTTTCGTACGTTTTCGGTCACAAGGAAAACATTGTTTTTAAGAAAAAAGTATCCGAAGAAATGATGAGAAAAGCAGCGGCTGTTGTCTTCGTAAGTTTCATTGCCATATGCGTCATGACTGTTTTGCTTTTATCGAGGGGCGGAATTACCATGACAGATGCTCTTTATGAAGTTGTGAGTGCACTTGCGACTGTCGGACTTTCAAGGGGACTTACGCCTAATCTTGATACTCTCGGAAGGATCATCATTATAATTTCGATGTATCTTGGAAGAATCGGTCCTATTTCCATGGCGATTTTCTTTAGCAAGGCGAAAGTCAAGGAAAACAGGATCGAACATTCGGAAGGAAAGTTTTACGTAGGATAAAATGGTCAGCCTTTTTGTAAAGGCGGGTGCGGAAGAAAAATATTGTCTGCTCTTTTTGGGAAGACAACT
>JAIKXN010000232.1 GCA_024684055.1 Lachnospiraceae bacterium
ACTGGACGAACAGACTTATAAGTAAAACCGCAACGGGAGCAGATGTAGCGGCAGGCTTCATCAACAGCGAAGAGTTCCAGAAGAAGAAAATGACTGACGAAGAATACGTAACGAAGTTATATCGTGCGTTCTTTGACAGAGAACCCGATAAGGCCGGATATGAAGGCTGGATTAAGGAACTTAAGAACGGAAAGAGCAGAGATGATGTTTTAAGAGGCTTCATTAACTCAGCTGAATTTAACAACCTTTGCAAGAAGTACGGAATCAATGCGGGAAGTTATTAAAGATATGCAATTTACTTCTTTTTCAGCAGATTCATAATCAACGCCGGGATGAATTGATGGCGATTTATGTAAACCAAAAGATAAAATGTATTAATGCCGGAAGCTGTTAATTCTTTTTATGTAATTTCTTTTGGGAGTCAGTGAATTGATAACAAAAGAAAAAATGCAGATTTCTGCGGGTAATATCGCAGAGTCTGCATTTTTTTATAAAGCAAACAAATCAAATGAAATTTGGAAAAAAATCAAAAAGAAAAATTGGATAAAAATCAGAAAGAAAAATTGGATAAAAATCTAATAAAAAGAAAACAAAACAGTTTATTTATGTTAAAATTTTATTGTGTGGAAAAATGCATTAATAAGCATATTTACATAAGGGAGGTATTCAGAATGAAGAAAATTCTGCAAAAAAATTTGAAGATAATTCTGATGGCACTCATGTTTATCGTGTCAGTGGCTTTTATCAGCATTCCCATGACTGCATATGCTGCGCCTGCAGTACATACGGCTCATAAAGGATCGGATAAGGACGGTTCCAAACACGAAGGATGGATGGCCATAAGTAATTTGGAAGATTTGAGAAAATTGGAAGAAAGTGGGGGAAGCGGCTATCTCACTAATGATATTGAACTTATAAACACATTTTATGTTGCAGGTAAAGACAAGAAGATTAATCTTTGTCTGAATGGTCATAAAATTACAACGAAGTCTTACGGCTGTATTATCTATGTTGTTGATGATGCAACATTTAACTTATTTGATGAAAAAGGCAATAAGGGAATGATTACCCACCTAGATGGAGCGGCAGGGAGTGCAATAGAGGTTTCAAACCGATCGGAATTCGTGATGAATGGCGGAACCATCTCCGGAAATACTTTCACGTTCGGTGCCGGAGTAAATGTTGATAATTCATCTTTTACCATGAATGGAGGTATTATCAAAGGGAATAGAGCTGACGGCGGAAGCGGCGGGGCATTACTTGTTACTTATTCTAAAGTTATGCTGAATGGAGGCAGTATCAAAGGAAACAGAGCTAACGGAGGAAGCGGCGGGGCATTATATGCTGCAGGTTCTGAAATAACAATGAATGGCGGAACAATTTCCGGTAACAGTTCCATTGCCGGTGGAGGTGCGATATATTGTGAAAGTGAAAGCACCTTCATCATGAATGATGGGACAGTTTCAAATAATACTTCTGAAACAGCGGACGGAGGAGCTTTTTATATTATGGATGGATCTGCTTTTACCATTAACGGAGGGTCCATATCAAATAATAAAGCGTATTATCATGGAGGAGCTATTTTTTCTTTCGATTCAACGACACATATAAAAGGTGGAAATTTTGAAGGAAACCATGCTGAAAGTGCCGGAGGTGCAATATATATTTACGAAAATAATTTTACGATAGACGGAGGAGTTTTCTCTGAAAATACGGGGGGAAGTAATGGCGGGGCAATAGGTTTGCTTGCAACAACCGGATATATCACAGGCGGAACTTTTATCGGTAATCATACCGGATTTTGTGGCGGCGCCGTATATTCAGAATCATCATCGTTTACCGTCTCCGGTGGAAACTTTAACGGAAACAGTGCAGACTCTGATGGAGGCGGTTTATATATATATTATTCGACATTTGTTATGAGTGGCGGAACGGTTTCTGAAAACACAGCGCTAATTGGTGGAGGTATGGCACTGGTAAATTACTATTTTGAAGAACCTCAAGATTTTTCTATTGAAGGAGGAATTATCAAGGATAACAAAGCTCAGAATGAAGGTGATGAGGTATATATTACTGCTGAAGGATTAATTACAGAAGGCACGGTTAAAGGCAGTATCGATTTGGATGCTTATAATATCAGAAGTGTTAAATTTTTCCCGAATAACGGAACAGGCAATGCATATACGCAATACTATCACAAGGATTATGACAGGGCTTTGACTAAAAACAAATTTACGCGAAGCGGATATAAATTTGTCAACTGGAATACGAAAGCTGACGGTACCGGAAAAACTTATAACGCCGGAGCGAAAATATCGACCGATGCGCCATCAAAACTCTATGCACAGTGGGCACCTTCCAGATATTCCGTTAAGTTTGATGCTAACGGAGGAAGCGGAACGATGTCTTCACAAAGCATTAAATACAATACCTCAACTGCGCTTAAAAAGAATACTTTTAAAAAATCCGGATATAAGTTTGTCGGCTGGAATACCAAGGCGGACGGAAGCGGAACTTCTTATGCAGACGAAGCTCAGGTAAAACTGAAAATATATAATGTAAACAAGATTACGCTTTTCGCTCAGTGGAGTCCGATTACAGCTTCTTATAAAGTTGAACATTACAGACAGAAAGTTGACGGCACATATCCTGCAACTGCCAATGAAACCGAAGCATTAACTGGTAAAACAAATGCAAGTATAACTCCTGAAGTAAAGACATACAAAGGATTCACGGCACCTGCAACTCAGACGGCAAAGATCAAAGCGGACGGATCACTTGTTGTTAAATACTATTACACAAGAAACAGCTACAAACTCACATGGGATTTCGCAGGCGGAAAAGCAAGCGGAAGTTATACAAAGGGAACAGTAAAGTACGGTGCCAAAATCACAGCACCTGTTCCCGTAAGAGACGGATATGAATTTACGGGCTGGGATAAAACGGTTGCTGCAAAGATGCCTGCTAAGGATGTGACTTACAAGGCAAAATGGAGAAAGCTTACACAGGAAGAACAGGTAAGAAACTTCGTTGAAAGATTCTACACCATCATTCTCGACAGACCTGCAGAAGCAGCTGGACTTGCGGACTGGACAAACAGACTGATAAGCAAAACCGCAACAGGTTCGGATGTAGCGGCAGGCTTCATAAACAGTGACGAGTTCCAGAAGAAGAAAATGACCGATGAAGAATACGTTACCAAGTTATACAGAGCGTTCTTTGACAGAGAACCCGATAAGGCAGGTTATGAAGGCTGGCTTAAGGAATTAAAGAACGGCAAGAGCAGAGATT
>JAIKXN010000012.1 GCA_024684055.1 Lachnospiraceae bacterium
AGGGATGGAGGTTTATGCGACAAAGTTGGCGCATGAAGTACTGGATAATCCCAATGCATCGGTAAGCGACCTTAATATTCTCGAGAAACAGGAAATAGTAGACACATTATTTAAGATAAGACCGGATTACATTTTCCATCTGGCTGCACAGAGTTCTGTCGGACTTGCATGGAAGAATCCCTCGTTAACAATTGACGTTAACGTAAAGGGAAGCGTAAATGTCATGGATGCGATAAGAGAACTTTACTATAAACCCAGAGTTCTTATTATCGGTTCAGGCGAGGAATACGGTCACATTAAACCGGGAGAAACTCCCATTTCTGAAGACAATAATCTTCGCCCCGGCAATATCTATGCGGCAACAAAAGCCTGTCAGAACATGATAGGAAGCATATATGCGAAAGCTTACGACATGGACCTTATGATGGTAAGAGCATTCAATCATGTCGGACCCAATCAGCTTCCGATGTTCGTTGTGGCAGATTTCTGCAAGCAGGTAGTTGAGATAGAAAAAGGATTGCGTGAGCCCGTAATGTACGTAGGCAATCTCAAAGCGATGAGAGATTTCTCGGACGTAAGAGATGTTGTAAGAGCCTATGCACTTCTTATCGAAAAAGGCGAAAAGGGCGAGACTTACAATGTCGGAAGCGGAAAGGCAATTGCGATTCAGGATATTCTCGATTTGATTCTATCCAAGTCGACTGCCGAGATTAAGGTTGAAGTCGATCCCGCCAAAATTCGTCCGGTAGATGTTCCGATTATCGAAGCGGATACGACAAAGATTTTCAAGGCAACCGGATGGAAAACGCAGATACCTCTGGCTCAGACCATTGAGGAGACTCTTGATTATTGGAGGGAAAAGATAAATGAGTGACACATCCAGCAGATTTTTTTCCAATCAGGGTATTACACAGTCCACAAGATTTATTCATACACCGGGCGACTTTGCAGTTAACAATCTTTTGTATGTTCAGGAAGCCGGCGTATTAAAAAGCTTAAGACCTCACAAGAGTTCGAGGGAAGGTCTTGAATCCATCCTTTTCATGATAATAAAGGACGGCGACGGATTCGTAAGAATTTCAGGCAGAGAATACAGCGTTAAAAGCGGTGACTGCGTTCTTATAAACTGTATGGACAAATATGAACACGAGAGTTCGGAGAACAACCCCTGGGAACTTTCATGGGTGCATTTCTTCGGAAAACAGGCAGTAAGCTTTTACGAGCTTTTCCTTAAGGAAAACGGCGGACAGAATGTCTTTACACCCGTTGAAACCGAAGGCTATGTAAAGATGATTGAGAACCTCATGGCTCTTTGCAACGACAAGAGTGTAATGTCCGAAATATATGCGAACGAAACTCTCACGGAGATGTTTACGGAGATTATCTCCGATGTGCTTTCACTCTCTTCGAAGACGAGCGACATCGACGTTTCGGTTGCAAGAACTTATCTGAATGATAATTTCGCATCGGATAATGCAATTGATGAAGTATGCGCCAGGATCGGTTTCGAGAAGGACAAAATAGACGAGGCTTTTGAGAATGCATACGGAATCAGCATGGCGGAATATCTTAAAATCAGAAGACTTAATGTCGCAAAAGAGATGTTAAGATTTACGATTGAACCGGAAACAAAGATTGCTTCCGAATGCGGTATCAAAGATTACAGTGAGTTCATCAAAATGTTTGTGGATGCGGAGAGCATGACACCAGAAGTATACAGAAGCAAATGGGCTCAGTGGATTAAATAATAAAGATAAAGGAGAAATATAGTGAAAACAGCATTAATTACAGGTATCACAGGTCAGGACGGTTCATATCTTGCAGAACTTCTTATTGAAAAAGGATATGAGGTACACGGAATCACAAGAAGAGCATCCATTGCAAATACGGCAAGAATTCAGCATCTTATCGATGCAAATTCGGTTAAGCTTCACGACGGTGATCTTTCCGATTCAACTTCACTCATCAAAGTTATCGGTGAAGTAAAGCCCGATGAGATTTACAATCTTGCAGCTCAGTCCCATGTTCAGGTATCTTTCGATGTTCCCGAATATTCAGGCGACGTTGATGCTATCGGCGTTCTTCGTATTCTTGAAGCGGTAAGAACTCTCGGACTTGAAAAGAAGACAAAGATTTATCAGGCTTCGACTTCTGAACTTTACGGAAAGGTAGAGGAAGTTCCTCAGTCGGAGACAACTCCTTTCCATCCCTACTCACCTTACGCAATTGCCAAGCAGTACGGCTTCTGGATGATGAAGGAATACAGAGAAGCATACGGAATGTTCTGTGTAAACGGTATTCTCTTTAACCACGAATCAGAAAGAAGAGGCGAGACATTCGTTACACGTAAGATTACACTTGCAGCCGGAAGAATCGCAGAAGGACTTCAGGATCATCTTGAACTCGGCAACATGGATTCACTCAGAGATTGGGGATATGCAAAGGATTATGTAGAATGCATGTGGCTTATCATGCAGCAGGATACTCCCGATGATTTTGTTATCGCAACCGGCGAACAGCATACAGTAAGAGATTTCACAGAGAAGGCTTTTGCAGCAAACGGAATTACGATCCGCTGGGAAGGCAAGGGAATTGACGAAAAAGGTTATGATGCAGCAACAGGCAAAATGCTTGTATGTGTTAACCCTCAGTGGTTCAGACCTACAGATGTTGACAACCTCTGGGGCAACCCCACAAAGGCAAAAACGGTTCTCGGATGGAATCCTCAGAAGACTTCCTACGAAGAGCTTGTAAAGATCATGGCTACTCATGACAGAGAACTTGCTAAGAGAGAGAAAGCGCTTAAATAATTAATGAAGTGTATAATTCTTGCAGGCGGGAGAGGAGACAGATTATGGCCCCTCGCCCGACAAAGTTATCCGAAACAATTTATAAGTATTCAGGGCGACCATTCCCTGTTTCAGGAGACTATAGCCGGTAACATTCCTTACTGTGATGAGTTTATCATCATTACCAATGAGGAATACCGTTATATCGTAATGAATCAGGTCGCAGCATTTCAGGGACTGGTGCACAGATACATTTTCGAGGGCGAGGGAAGAAAGACCACCGCAGCCATTACACTGGCATGTCTCAGACTTGAAAAATCCGAGACTGTTCTTGTGCTTCCTGCCGATCAGGTAGTAGACGGTGCGGTTTACAAGGACGATATCATGCGTGCCAAGGAACTCGCCAAAGAAGGACATATCGTAACCTTCGGAATGAAAATAAATTCACCCGAAGAAAGATACGGATACATCAAAGCAGACGGAGAGGATGTAATAGCCTTCGTTGAAAAACCGGACCGCAAAACAGCCGTGAAGTACATGAATTCCGGCGAATATCTTGTTAACAGCGGAATGATGGTTTTCAGAGTCGGCGATTATCTGGATGAGTTAAAGAAATACGATCCCAATATTTATTCTCTCTGCAAAAAAGCGATCAAAATGAAAGAAACCAGGGGAAATGCGGTAAGCTATTCTGCTGAAGTGCTGCAGACAATCCCTGCTGAACATATAGAAAAAACTCTTCTGGAAAAAACCACTCGTGCCAAGGTTATAAACGGACATTTTGAATGGAAAGATGTCGGCTGTCTGGAAGATATAAAGAATACAAACTATACTGATTTTTCAGGCGGACGCGAGATTGTATTCAACAGTGACAATACCGATATAATCAACAGATGCGACAAGAGCATTGTTGTTGCGAATGGCATAGACGATGCAGTTATAGTAAATACTTCGGATGCCGTATACGTGGGCAAAAAAGGATGCTCCGAAAGTCTTAAGGAAATGATCAAAGGCGTTTCGGGCGAAAACGGTGTACGCTCTTTCTTCGAAACCGGAAGAAAAATGTATCGAAGCTGGGGTACTTACGAACTTCTGGTAGATACACCTCATTACAGGGTAAAGCACGTAGTTATAAGACCGGGCAGAACCATTTATGCGCACAAGCATATTTTCAGGTCCGAGCACTGGACCGTGGTTTCCGGACATGCATACATAGAGATCGATTCCAAAGAAGGATATTATAACACCGACGATGTGGTGGATGTTCTTCCCGGAATGATCCATCAGGTTACCAACTGCGGAGACTTCGATCTCGTGATTGTTGAAGTTTCGGTAGGTGAGAACGTAAGCGAGGATGACAAAGTATCCGTTGAAGAAGTTCAGCCCGTAAAACAGGTCAGAGCAGTCAGCGAACCCATGGTAAAACTTCTGCCTTCATACAAGGACAATCTCTGGGGTGGAAACAAACTCAAAAAGATGTTTTCAAAAGACTGCGATTTCGATATCCTTGCAGAGAGCTGGGAACTTTCCGCTCATGAAGCAGGCCAGAGTATCGTTAACAGCGGTCGTAACAAAGGTAAGCTTTTCGGAGAATATCTTTCACTTATCGGAAAGAGCAACTGGGGATGGAAGTGTTCCACATTCAGCGATTTCCCAATCCTTGTAAAGCTTATCGATGCCAGGGACAAGCTTTCCGTGCAGGTTCATCCCGACGATGAATATGCAATGGAGAATGAATCACAGTACGGCAAGAACGAAGTATGGTATGTCGTGGACTGCGAACCGGATTCCTATCTTTACTGCGGTTTTAACAGAGAAGTCAGTGCAGAGGAAGTCAGGGAAAGAATTGAGAATGATACCATTCTTGAAATATTAAACAAGATTCCGGTTAACAAGGGTGATGTATATTTCATCAAGACCGGAACCGTACACGCTATCGGTGCAGGCATTGTGATCTGCGAAATACAGCAGAGTTCAACCTGTACTTACAGGCTTTACGATTTTAACAGACGAGATAAATTCGGCGATCTGCGTGAACTTCATATCGACAAGGCGCTTGATGTAATGGATTTTTCAAGCTATTGTCCTCCGAGGATTGACGAGGCATTCGAGAATGCCGAGGGTTATTCCAAGAGAGTCATATCGAGATGCAAATATTTTGAATGTACTCTTCTGGATATTACGGACAGAGCGAGAATCATGGGCGTTGAAGAGAGTTTCACATCGCTTTTGTGCCTTGAAGGAAGCGGTGAAATAACCGTCAGACACATAGATGAACCGGATATTATTCTGGAAACTTTAAAATTTAAGGCCGGTGAGAGTATGTTTGCACCGAAATCTACCGATATATTCTGTATAGCGGGAGAATGCAAACTGATAATGACGAGAGTATAACACACGAGATATACTCCGGATATTTGGATTTACAGATGTATTCCTTTATCCTCAGGGTAAAGGAATATGTCGGATATACGGAGGGCATATGAAATTTAAAAGAGGATTTATATCAATAATTTCCGCATTTCTTGCGGTATATATGATCATTAATTTTGTTCCGCCGATTCATGCAGAAGCCGAGGGGGCTTACTGGTCGGCGGACTTATTTACTTCAGACCGTTCCAAAAAAGGAGTACAGAGTTACAAGGATATCGAGCTTGGAAACTCATCAAACATTTTCTGGAACGTATACATGGAAACCGGTTTTCCTAAAGATGACAAGAGCGATATTTCATCTTTCACCCCGTGGTTTTTCGAAGGAAAGAAATACTATTTCAAGGTCCCCGAAGGACTTGATGATATTGGAACGCTCCAGCAGATCAACGGTAAAAACGTTACCGTAACGGTTCAGCTTCTTTTAAGATATGACAAAGAAAAGTTAAGACTTATCGAGCCGTCTGCAAGAGGATACAGCAGTTTTCATTATTATTCGCCGAATATGACGGAATCGGCGGTCGTTTCGGAATACAGAGCTTTTATGGATTTCCTTTCGGAAAAGTTCAGCAAGAACGACTGTCATGTTGATGCATGGATATGTGGAAACGAAGTCAATGCTCCGGATCCATGGTGCTTTTTCGGAACTTTCTGCATGACTCCCATCGGAAGCAGCGGAAGATGGGCCATAAGCAACAGAAACGAACTTATGTGCCATTACGTTCGCTGGTTTGACATAGTTTACGGCGCCGTTAAAGGAAGGAACAAAAAGGCACGTGTATGTTTATGCGTGGACCACAGCTGGAACGAAAGCGAAGGCGGCAAGATAATACCCACCAGAGATTTCATTAATCTTTTTGCTTCAAAGGAAGGAAGCTACAGGGACTGGTGCATCGCGTACCATTGTTATCCCGCCGATCTTAATCAGCCGAATATCTGGTCCGATCACAGAATGAACCCGAAAGATTACAACGCACAATATGTTGACGGATATAATCTGGAAGTTCTGACGAATCACATAAAAAACAGTTACGGAATGCACCACAGGATACTGCTTACCGAGCAGGGCTTTTCTTCAAAGAAAGGTGCCGACGTGCAGGCCGCAAGTCTTGTTTATACATTTTACAGGGCGAAATACGATGATATGGTGGACGCATTCCATATCATGAAATTTAACGGTTCGGGATTCGAACTGACGGAACCTGCAGCGACCATATGGCAGTATCTCGATGACGGAGATGAAGGACACGAACAGTGGATATTCAATCAGGTAAAAGGAATTCTCGGAATCAATTCATGGACGGACATCGTGCCGAACTGGAAGAGTCAGACGGATAATCCCGACGGAGACGATTCGAGAAGCTGTATATTCGACGGTGTCGATTACAGTCCGGTATTTGATTTTGAATATTACAAGGCAAAACATCCCGAAGTAGTCGGATATTACACGACGGATCCCGTAAGAAATCCCGTTAAATTCAAAGACATGTTCTATTACTTTACCAGATACGGTATGGATAAGGGACATCAGGCTTCGGAGAATTTTAATCTTGAAGAATACAAGAAGGCCAATCCCGGTCTCTGGGACAGATTCGGAGATGACAACAAAGCTTTCTACAGACATTTCTGTATATTCGGATATGTTGATGAATCGTATATTTACGCATTCATAGAAAGATTTTACGTTATCATTCTTGAGCGAAGTTCCGATGACGAGGAGCGTGAGAAGTGGATCGAAGATATCTTCCTTGCAAAGAAAACGGGCGCTGACGTGGCGCAGAGTTTCATAAACAGTCAGGAATTCAGAGACAGAAATTATTCTGATGACAAGTATATAAGAAAGTGCTATCAGGTCCTCTTTAACAGGGAACCCGATGCTCTCGGATATAAATACTGGATCGGCAAACTTGAAAGCGGAACAAGCAGGGAAGACGTTCTTGCAATGCTTGTTAATTCAGAAGAATACAAGGAATTCTGCCACAGATTTGAAGTTAATCCAGGAAGCCTTCCGGTAAGCGGCAATCAGTCGTCAAACGGTGACGGTAACGATCCCGAACCTTCGGAGAATATCGATTATTCACCGGTACTTAAGCTTGATACGTCAAATGTCGACGATGAAAAGCTTACCGGATTTGTTGAGAGGATCTATCCGAGCGTACTCGCAAGAGACGGCGAAGAGGACGGAGTAGTATACTGGAAAAATGTAATAATGTCAGGAAAAGACATATACGGTACTCCTTATGACATTTCAACCGTAATAAGCAGAGGATTCTTCCAGTCGGAAGAATACAGAAGAAAAGGCGAATCCAACGAGCTGTTTGTTGCAAGATGCTATGCGGCATTCTTCGACAGGGATCCGAGAGGAACCTGGGACGAACCCAATTACTGGGATTGGGTAAATCAGCTAAATTCAGGACTTATATCAAGACAGAAATTAATTGAAACAGGCTTCGGTCATTCAGTGGAATTTAAGGCTCTGATCGAAAGATACGGATTTGTTATTATCGAATGATCAAAATACGGACCTTTAAAAAGGTCCGTATTTTTGACTTAAGAATATCACACGATAAAATAAAACACGCCGGAATACCCCGCGTCAAAAGTAAAAAAACACGCCGGAATATCCGACGTGTTTTTATGTTTTTCAGTTATATTAATATCCTACTTCAAATCCGTAGCTTTCAAGAAGTTTTTTGAATTCTGCGGAGTTTCCGAATCCGATGTCAAGCATCGAAGCTCTGGTGTATCTTCCTCTGGCAAGCTGATCCAGCCAGTAGTCCATTCCGTCTTGTTCAGGCTCTCTGTTTAAGAATACTCTGTACGCGTCTGTAACAAACTGACGGTCGTTTGTATTCTTTCTGATGTATTCCGCTGATTCAAAGAAACCTTTTCTTGGAACGTTGATCGCATCGTACTGGATGTTTCTTTCGGCATCCTTGCCTTCAAGAATACATTTCTTCCAGTAAGCAAGTCCCTGGGGTTCAGCAGGTCTGTCAAATGCTTTTAAATACATTCTCTGAACGTAAGCGGTTAACTGAGCATCACTAACATTCTTTGTTGAAATAATCTTTAATCTGGGGATTGAAGGATCGTCGGCAGCTGTGGGAGCATTGGGATTCTTTACTACCATGTTGCCTCGCTCAATACCGAGTGTTTTGCAAGCTTTGTCGAATTCAGGTGAGTTTACGAAACCGGCAAGAACATATTCACGGCTCTTTCCGTATTCAAGATTATTAACCCAACCCTGTTCTTCGTTATTGATGGGATTTCTTCCGAGGAAGGTCTGATAAAGTTTTGTTACATAAACACGGTTTCCGACTCTCTGTCTTTCGAATTCGGGACTGAATATGAAACCTCTTGCAATGGTTTCACCGTTGATCTTTCTTTGGCAAAGTTTATTAATCCAGTCGTTTTCTTCGCCATTGACAGGTCCTCTTCCGAGAATCGTGTAGTAAAATCCGGTTACAAAACGTCTTACGCCTGCTTCATCCACTACGGGATCTTCCTTAATGTTTGAAGGAAGGGCATATATATCAACTTTATTGTCAGCCCAGAGTGCTATGGAACCTTTACTGTCTTTGTAGTATTTCTGCCCGTAAGGGTTGGGCTCGGGTGTTGCGGCTTTGACGATTTTATGAAGTGTGCCGTTTTCACATACTTCAAGGTTGTAGAAGTTATTGTTGTAGCAGTATAACTCAGCAAGCACGGGATTGTTTCTTACCGAAAGACCTGTAAGCAGGTTGGTGTGACAAATAAGCGATGTAAGCTTGGGATTGTGGTTTACATCGAGTGCCGTAAGTTTGTTACCGGAACAATCCATTTGCGCAAGGGCAGAACAGAAACTTACATTTAAGCTTTCGAGCTGGTTGTTTTCACAGGAAATGTATGTTACTTTTCTGGAATTGCTGAGGTTAAGTGTTTTAAGCTGGTTTTGGTAGCAGTAAAGTGACTGAAGCTCGGAACATAATGAAAGACCTAAGTATGCAAGATCGTTATTCTGGCATGTTACGTTTTTTACATAATGATTGTTCTTTAATTCAAGAGATTTGATCTTGTTGTTTTGACAGTTAAGCTCTGTAAGGATCTGGTTTTTCTCAAGATTAAGAGATGTGAGTTTATTGTTCTGACAATACAACTCTCTTAACTGCGTATTGGAATTTAAACTAAGATAAGCGAGATTGTTGTCCTCGCAGTGAAGGATTCTTAAATTGGGGAAATTCGTAACGTTAAGAATAGCGAGACCGTTATTATTGCAGTAAAGTTCTTCGAGTTCGGTAAAATATTCGATACCGGTAAGGTTACCGTATTTCTTTCCGTTGTTACCGTTAACGTCGATTACCTTAATTTTGGAAATTGCATCTGCAGTAAGGTACTCATCGCCGTTTTCTCTGGTGATAAGGTTTGAATAGGTTGTTTCAATGTAATGTCTGAAGTCGTAATCGGGAAAAGTGAGACTGCTGATTTTTACTTTAGCGGGTGCTGCCTGAACATGGGATGTCAATGCGATCATTAAAAAAAGCATAAACAACGGCAGAAGCATTACTTGCCCGATCTTCTTTGTGAAAATGGTATTTTTTGATTTCACGTGCACATCATTCCTTTCATTATTAGTATATATATTTATTCATAAGCACAAAATTTAGTATTATTTTAGCATTACAGAAGGGTAAAATCAATATATTTAGTATCTCTTGTTAAAAAAAAGACAAAAAAGCCAAAAAATATCGACCGATACGGTCAACACAAAAATATCTCTCGAAATAAGCAAAAATACACAGTATTATGTACATTTAAGCCCAAATGTATTAAAATTAACAGGTTGAGAATATGTTTAGCAATGAAAGGAACAGACAAAATGTTAAAGCAGGTATCTATATATGCGGAAAACGTTAAGGGCAAAATGCTTGAGATAACAAGCATACTTGCGAACGAAAACATTAACATTCTCGGATCGGTTACCAATGATTCGGCTGAATACGGTATTGTAAGAATGGTAGTCAGCGATCCGATGAAAGCTTTGGAAGTGTTTAACAAAGCCGGACTTATCTGTAAGCTTACAGATGTTCTGGCCGTAGAAATAAAGGATGAAGTCGGAAACCTTCAGAAACTTCTTAAGGCTCTTGATGATGCCAACATCAGCGTGGATTATCTTTATCTTTCATTTAACCGTGAAAGCGGATGTCCCATCATGGTATTCCATACCGCTGACGGACCTGAAGTGGAGAACAGTTTAAAGAGCAAGGGATTTTCTCTCTGCAATTAATTTACTTTCCGGAAATATAAATTTATGAAATTAAGTATCATAGTGCCGGTTTATAACATGAATCATGACAATATCCTGAAATTCTGTCTTGATTCGCTTATAGATCAGACAATAGAAGATTACGAAATAATCGCCGTGGATGATGCATCCTCCGACGATTCTTTTTCGCTTTTAAAAGACTATGAGAAAAAGTATCCCGGGAAATTTAAGGCTTTATCCGATAAAGTGAACAAGCGGCAGGGCGGAGCGAAGAATGAAGGTCTTAAGGCCGCAACAGGAGAATGGATAGGCTTTATTGACAGCGACGACTGGATAACGCCCGACTTCTATGAAAAACTTATAAAGAAGGCTGAGGAAACCGGAGCGGACGTTGTCGGATGTTCGTACAGCATAGTGGAAACACAGACGTTTGAACCGGGCAGAACAGTCGAGAACAATTCTCAGGATCAGACGGGAGTTTTTGAAGATGAAGAACCGATGAAACTCCGTAAGAAATACATGTTCAGACCGGGAAGCATGGTTATAAAAATATATCGGCATGCCGTTATAAAGGAAAATAACTTAAACTTTCCCGAAAATATTTTCTATGAAGACAACTGCGCCTCCAGAGTATGGGCTGCGTACTTTAAACATTTCGAACTCGTGAACGAACCGATGTATTTTTATTATCAGCACGGAGTGTCCACGGTTCATACGGTTACCGAAGAAAGATGCATGGACAGAATGAAATCCATGGAACTGATGGTGGCCGAGTTTAAAGAGAGAAACATTTATGAGAAATACAAAGATGTTCTCGAAGCTGTTTTCGCCGAACTCTATTTTAAGAATACCCTGTTCAGTTATATGCTTGGGTGTGACAGGAAGAGATATGCGTTTATAAAGAAATTAAGAAAAGGAATTCTTGAAGCCTTTCCGGATTTCATGAAGAACGAACTTTTCGAGATCCCGGATGCGGAAGAAAAGAAGATGGTTGATCTCTGCCTGAAGGCGCCGTTCGTTTTCTACGTTTATTACAATATGCTCTGGAAGTACAGAAACCTAAGGAGCAAAGAGAAAAGATGATTTAATATGAAGGCATCCTTTGGACATACAAAAATCCTCTCTTTCTCGGATTTTTGAGATTATCTCATATCCGGTAAAGAGAGGATTGTTTTTATCTGATGATTATTTGCAATTTATTTGAAATATCTTTCGTAAAGTCCCTTGAAAGCTTTGCCGTGTCTTGCCTCGTCGCGAGCCATTTCGTGAACTGTATCATGGATTGCATCGAGGTTGAGAGCCTTTGCACGTTTTGCAAGATCTGTCTTGCCTGCTGTTGCTCCGTTTTCGGCGTCGATCCTCATCTCAAGATTCTTCTTTGTTGAATCCGTAAGAACTTCACCGAGAAGTTCAGCAAATTTTGCAGCGTGTTCAGCTTCTTCAAAAGCAGCTTTTTCCCAGTAAAGACCGATTTCGGGATATCCTTCTCTGAAAGCAACTCTTGACATTGCAAGGTACATACCTACTTCGGAGCATTCTCCGTTGAAGTTGGCACGAAGATCTTCTTTGATATCTTCGGGAGCATCGCTTGCTACGCCGACAACATGCTCAGCTGCCCATGACATCTCTTCTGCCATGGGAGTGAATTTGGAAGCGGGAGCGCCGCAAACGGGACATTTTTCGCAAACGGGATCGCCTTCGTGAACATAACCGCAAACCTGACATACGTATTTCATAATTATAACCCTCCTGTAGTTTTTATTTACTTTGTCATATAAATTTGCTAGGCAAAGATTATATTTGCCTGACACTTTTTCATTATATCATATACGATGCTTCTTTGTAAAAGATGAACGTATTCCAATTTCCTCTTTTTTCAAAATCCTTTTATAGTTCGGAATGTGTTTTATGAATATTACCAGGCTTCCGACCGCCAGGATAAGGGGATATATAAAATTGTGATTTGTGATCCCTATGTAAATGGGGAAGGAGATGATCATTGTGAGAGTTGCAAGCACGATATAATCAGTTGCGAGCGTGATGATCGCAATGATAACTGCTGCAATGAGGAAAAGCCACCATCTGTAGCCGAGAATACAACCGCAAAGAGTTGCAAATCCTTTTCCGCCTTTGAATTTAAGGTAAAACGGGAAAATATGACCGAGAATGGCCATTGAAGCTGCTATATAAGGAAGATATTCGTAATCGCCGAAGAACTGCCTTGATACGAATACTACCAGAGCGCCTTTGAGGATATCGACGAGTGCCACGAAAATACCCCACTTCCATCCAAGGGTAAGTGTGGCGTTTGATGCACCGAGATTTCCGCTTCCGCCGCTTCGGATATCTTTTTTAAGAATCTTTGAAATAAAAAAGGCAGTATTGATGCTTCCGATAAGATAAGCAATTACAGCACCCAAAATGTAAACAGTCATTTTGCCTCCGAAAGATAAAATTCTTATTGTTATAGTACAATTATTTCGGGAAAATATCAATCTCAAGAAAAGCGCTAACAAAATATTTCCCAAAGGAAAAGAAATGTTGTATACTTTTTTATATGTAATTGATGTAAAAGGGAAAAATCAATGAAATTAAACTACAAAAGAACGATCATTACCGGACTGGCTTTTATGGCAATTTCGGGATTCTGGGCACTTTATGACACTATCCTTCCGCTAATTTTGTTTAAGTCGTTTCATTTAAGCGATGTCTGGATCGGTGTCGTTATGGCGATGGATAATGTATTTGCGCTGATCCTTCTTCCGATATTTGGGATATGGTCAGACAAAACAAATACAAGACTCGGCAAGAGAATGCCTTTCATAGTAATAGGAACCTCTCTGGCGATAAGTCTGATCTCTTTTATGCCGTTTTTTGACAACAGCCGTAACCTTTTGATGTTTTTGATCACAACAGGACTGGTTCTTCTTGCGATGGCTTTTTACAGATCGCCGGCGGTTGCGCTTATGCCGGATATCACGCCGAGAAAGTTAAGAAGCAAAGGCAATGCCGTCATAATGCTAATGGGAACTGTCGGTTACGTCTATTCGATGATAATGATAAAACTTCTGGTCAAAAAGACCGAAGGAACGGATACTCCCGATTATACATTGCTTTTCATTTCCATTGTCCTCTTTATGTTTGTAAGTACTTTGATACTGGTACTGGCTGTTCCTGAGAATAAATGGGCAAAAGAAGTCAGAGACAATGATACGGATGAGGAAGCTGAAGAAAATGTAAATGCCGGTAAGAAAATATCAAGGGATAAGCTTAAGAGTCTTATTTTCCTGCTTCTTTCCGTTTTCTTCTGGTATATGTCATATAATGCGGTCATTTCCGCGTTCTCGAGATATTCCTTACAGGTACTCGGATTTGATGAAGGTGATTTTGCGACATACACGCTTGCCGCTACCGTTGTTGCGGTTATAAGTTATCTTCCCATAGGAATGATCTCAAGCAAATTCGGACGTAAAAAAGTTATTCTCGCAGGTGTTGCGGGACTCGGGGCTGCTTTTGCAGTCTGTACGTTCGTCAACAGCGGCGGAGCGCTTCTTTATATTCTTTTCGGTATAGTCGGTGTTTCCTGGGGTGCGATAAATGTCAATTCATTCCCCATGGTTGTGGAAATAGCCTCCGACGGAGACGAGGGAAGATATACCGGATATTACTACACGTTTTCCATGGCAGCTCAGGTGCTTACGCCTATTCTGTCGGGAGCTTTCCTTCAGTACGTGGCATACAGAACGCTTTTCCCTTACGGTGTTGTATTTGCGATTCTCGCATTCTGCACGATGCTTATGGTAAAACACGGGGATATTATTAAAAATGACAAGAAGTCACTCCTTGAACATCTGGATGTGGATTCGTAAATTTATTTCGCTTCTTTAGCATTTAATGTGGAATCGAAAAAAACAATAAAAAAACGGATAATCCGATTGTGAAATCTTAATCGGAAAATCCGAAATCAAAAGTAAAAAAATACTTGAGACAGAGGCATAAAATGAACCAGTCATATTCATCTATAGGCAATGCTTTAAGCAGTATGATATCTGACGAAGAAGCATTGGGCTTATTTTTTATAATGATGTTTGTGGTGCCTGTATTAATGACGATTGCAGGCATGATATTTTCTTTTCTTTTAAAAGCCGTTCCGATTTACATGATGGCGGAAAGAGCGGGTTATTCATATCCGTTCCTGGCATTTATACCGTTCGGACAGTCATATTTAATGCATATTCTTCCCGTAAAAGAATATTCTTTTCTGGGAATGTATAAGTCTTTGGACAGAAAAAAAGGCTACATAGCGTACATTTTAATCATTTATGTTATTCCCTTACTTCTCGGAACGCTCGGAATGTTTCTGGGGATGATCCCGTTTTTAAATTATCTTTTCGGACTGCTGGCATTTGCGATTGAAGCACTCATGGGAGTGGCACAGATTGCGGTAAGAGCGATAATGTATATTGACTTATTCAAAACCTACGGAAAAGATGACGGAACGATTCCGACCTTACTTGGTATTCTCGGATTGTTTATCCCTCTGGTTCACGTAGTGGCTTTATACATTTATTGCCGACAGGAACCGTCTTTTGGATTCGGAAACTTTTATTCGCCGATAATGGAAACTGAAGAATAAATCTCTTATTAATCAATCAGACTGTTAACGATTTCCATTGCTTTATCATAGCCCTCGAAAACGAAAGCGTTCATGCCGAGGTTTCTTGCGGTCTTTATGTTTTTTTCTCTGTCATCGAAGAAAATACATTCTTCGGGTTTCAGATTATATTTTTCAAAAAGACATTTGTATATTTTTTCGTCGGGCTTAATCGCCTTTACGTGTGATGATACAACTTTGCCGTCGATGTAAGGGTAAAAAGGAAATCCCGATTCAATGCTTTTTTCGAAAAGAGATTCGGGGTAATTGGTAAGAAGATAAGTATTAAGTCCTCTTTCCTTCATTTCCCTAACCCATTTTTCGCAGTAGTCATAAGGACGGATGGTCATAAGAAGATTATCATAGAACAAACGTATTTCTTTTTCGTATTCGGGAATTTTCTTGCATACTTCGTCAAGAACATCTTCCTCTCTCTGTGCTCCGAGATCAAATCTGTCCCAGGTGGAGGGATCAATTAAATTGTCTGCCAGAGTCCGGATGCATTCTTCGCTGAAATTAAGCTCACGCATTGTGGCTTCCCAGGCAAAATCGACAAGAACCATTCCTATATCAAATACTATGTTTTTAATCATTGTTTTTTCCGTTTCTTTTTAATTTTTTCGGGAAAGACGGCAGCAGACCGCTTTCTTCCCGACTTTTTGTTTTGCGACAGAAAATCAAAAATCTGCAAGTCAGATTATAAGCGAATTTCCGACGCATGTTAAGTACTGTGTAATAATATCCCAAAATATCGGAAAAAACAATGCGGCTTGAGAAAAAGAAGGAAAAATCGTTTTATTGACACGAAAAGGAAAATGATATATCATTTATAAGTCGTTGCGAAAACCTTAAAGTTTGGCAACGATTCACTTTCGGGGTGTGGCTCAGTTGGTAGAGCGCGTCGTTCGGGACGACGAGGCCGCCTGTTCGAATCAGGTCACTCCGATTTTTTATTTCGGAAAGATTTTCCGGGATAAACAGAAACAGTGTGTTAAAATGATTCAATCATATTTTTAAAATTATTTATTGACTTTATATGCGAGCGGAGTTATTATGATGTAACAATTTATTTATTGTCCTTATTTCGCGAGAGTTTCGCGTGTTTTGAATCTATGAGAAATACATTCTAAAAAAGGCAATACAGGTCGAAGTGAAAAAAACAGCGGGAGTACTATGCCCTGTTTCAAATCGCTGAAGATCTGTTTTTTTTGTGTATTTTTCAGCTGTTTTTATTACACGTGAACCTTGAAAACCGAATAGGAACGAATCGGGGAAGCCGGTCCGGGGAAGCAGTCGCCACGATCTGCGAAAGCAGGGAGCGTGCCAGGGATTCCGATTCGTTTCAGATGTTGTTATTTGGAAACGATAAAGGTTAAAAAAAGAAAGGACAATGATTATGGATAATATTTTTTTTGAAAGATTTGATAATATTTCGGTATATCAGCTTGAAATGGCGAAAGCAAAAATAAAAGAATCATCTTTTTATTTGACGATAAAAAATATGTCAGCGGCAAGCGTTTTCCTTCAGAAAGGAGAAATGATCGGAATGCAGCTTCAGGCGACGGATAACGGATATGATTTTTATGCATTCGGCAATACGGGAGCGGTAACCAAAGATGATATTGACCGTATTTTCGAACCCGATCTGAAGGTCGGCAAAGATAAAAAGCATTTTCGGAATATATTCGGATGTAACGGTGAGAGAAAGATATATTCTGCGGTTATCAAGGTTGAAGATCCCAGAAAAAGGCTGGAATGCAGTGATGTCAGGCTGTTTGAAAAGCTTATGAAGTCTGCGGTTTCAAAAAGGGTGATCATAAGGTTTGCTTTTTTCGGACTCGGCAATAACCGTACTTCAAGAATGAAAGTGTTAATCTCTCTTCACGATGAACTTTCGTTATCGGGAAAAGCGTATTTCGGAATGAGTTTTAATAACTTGTGTCTTAAAGAGGTGAATCCCGATAAAGACAGCCTCTGTGATTTCGACTCTTCGGAAACGAAAGTTATGATCGGAGAATGTTTTAAGCAGTTTCAGAATGCCTGCAACAGTTGTCTGATTGAGGATGAAGGATTAAGTAAAATGCCGGAAATTGTGGATGACGAACCGATAGACACTGTTTATGGCGAACCGTTAGACGTTGTTGATGACAGCTTATTCGATATTGATGAAGATTGGGAAGATTTTTGCGGATATGATCCTTTTGATGATTCGTATACGGAAGAAGATGAAATAATGAGCAGTCCCATAAAAAGGTCAGATTATGATCTGCCGCTTGATGAACTCGGACTCACGGTCAGAACGTATAACTGCCTTTTGCGTGCGGGTTATACAAAAATAGGTGATATCGCAAAGATGAGCGACAAGGATTTAATGAAGATCAGAAACCTCGGAAAAACAGGCCTTACAAATATACAGACTCAGATGAAGAACTTTTATCAAAACCGTTATGAAGAGGCTCGAAAAGGATCGCAAAAAGATTACTTTGCCGAGCTTAATTCGCTTATAGGTCTTTCGGATGTAAAGAAACAAGTCGATAAAATAACTGCGTTTGCAAGAATGATAAAAGATATCAGAGATCTGAATTTAAGCAATAAAGTTCCCATATCCTTAAATATGGATTTTGCCGGAAATCCCGGAACCGCAAAGACAACGGTTGCCAGAATCCTTGCGGGTATACTGTACGAACTCGGTCTTCTTGCAAGCGATGAAATAGTTGAGGTAGGCCGTTCAAGCCTGGTCGCAAAATATGTCGGCCAGACTGCTGACAAAGTCAAGAGTATATTTGAGCATGCAGATGGAAAGCTTCTCTTTATTGATGAAGCATATTCGCTGCTTGACTGCAGAGAAAACGATTTCGGTGATGAGGCGATCAGTACGATAGTTCAGGAAATGGAAAACCGAAGGTCCCGAACCGTTGTTGTATTCGCCGGTTATCCCGATAAAATGAAAGATTTTTTTGACAGAAATCCGGGGATGCGTTCAAGAGTTCCTTTTCATCTTGAATTCGCCGATTACGATGCGGAGGAAATGTACAGAATCATCGTTAAGGAAGCTTCGTCCAGAGGATTCACGATTTCCGAAAATGCAAAAGACGGCATAGTAAAAATATGTCGGAAAACAATAGGCAATCCCAACAGCGGAAACGGACGTTTTTGCCGAAATTTGGTCGAGAGCGCCATAATTAATTATGCTTATCGGGTATACGGCAGCAAAAATATTAAGGAAAGAACGTTTATGCTCGAGATCGAGGATTTTGAAGAGAACAAACTTTTAACGGAAACTCCCAAAACCACTCAGTTCGGTTTCAGAGGAAGTTCGGTTGAAATGCCCCCGGCTCAGCATATGGCAAAAGCCTCGTAGATTGCGAAAAAAATTATTTTAATTGTGCCGGGTTTTCAAAAATGTTAAAATTATAACGTAGACATACAATAGGTTATTATGTGCTTTTTGAAAACCCGGTACAGACGGAACTTTGACAGCAATTTACAACATTATCCGATAGTTTTAAAGAAGCATCTTTAAGGAAAGGAAATAAAAAATGTATTGTCGTAAATGCGGAAAAGAAGTCGGAGAGGGCGCAACTTTTTGCCAGAACTGCGGTACTTCCACGGCTATAGATAAAAATGTGCTTATATACCTGGATTCTTTGAAAAACAAAGATGCCGCAGGCGGTGAAACAACGGTTAAGACTGCTTCGAAAACTGCAGTGAAAAAGAGCGCAGAAAAAAAGCTCTCTCCTGTTATTTTCATTATACCCGCGGGGGTTCTTCTTTTACTTCTTGCTGTCGGAATTTCGATCGCTGTCGCAGTAACGATTTCTCCGAAGGCAAAAGAGAAAAGGATGATTAAGTCGGCAGAGAAATATACGGCAACTCAGGATTATGCAAAAGCGGTTTCGACATACGAAACTCTGATTGCGGCTCATCCCGATAATATCGAATATTACAAGGCGCTTGCCGGTGTTTACGAAAAAAATTCCGATCTGCTTTTGCAGGTTGGAAATGCCGATGCGGCAGCAGACCTTTACAACAAAGAATTCATTCTTCTCGATGATGCGTTTGCGGCAACGCAGGATGAAAGCATCAACACCGAGAGAACGGAACTTGTTTCGCTTTTGCAGGTCAGAGGATTCAGAAGCGACGGAACAAAAATCATTACTGCGGCTGATTTTAATGAACCTTCGGTTGATTCATCGAGGTCATATTCTGCAGAAGAGGAAAAAGATATCGCTTTGATGACTTCAATAAGAGAAGCAGTTGTATCCACATATTTTAATACTGAAGTTATATCCGCGGGCGAAGGACTTCGCGAAGGAAGAAGAATTGCGATTGACAAACTTTTTGACGGAAATGCAGGTAAAGTATTCTTGGAAACTTACGGCGCATCTTCATTTGATGATATAAGAAAGTCACTCTCCTCTGAAGAAGCACTTGATGCGGCTCAGATCTATGCGGATGTAAGGGGATGTACATTAAGTGTATACTGCGGCACATTAAGAGTCGGAGAAAGTTTTGAAGCAGCAACTCTGTCAGGCGGAACATACGGCGACTGGGCTGTTACGGAAGCTCCTGTCGGATTCTACACGGGAGGTTCGCTTGTGCTTGCTTCCAAAGCGGCAGCGGATGCAGGCAAGGCTGACGGATTAAAAGAAATAATCGAATATGTTACGCTTGATTCAACGGAGAACGGAATTCAGTACGGTATTGCAGATGCTTCCTATCAGGTGTCAGAGGAATCAAAACCCGAAATGATCGAACCGGAAAACGGAGGAAGCGGGGGAACGATTGAATTATGGTCGTATTCATATGAACTCCCTAATATCGTTGAAGAATTCTGCAAGAAAAATCCGGATTTCGGATATAAGGTAAATGTTACCGTTATTCCGGTTGAGGACGGATATCAGAAGCAGCTCGATAAAGCGATAAAGAACGGAGAGGCAGACATTTACGAAGTTGAAATGAGCTTCTCTCACAAATATTCACAAAGCTCATTTGCTAAATATGCGATCGCTTATGAGGATCTTGGAATAGATTTTTCAAAATCATCGGAAGATTCTCAGACTGCCGATTACATGCTTCAGGCGGGAACGAGATATTCGGATAACAAAGTGGTTGCACTCGGATACCAAAATACGACAGGATTCTTTATTTACAGACGTTCCATAGCTAAGGATGTCTGGGGCACGGACGATCCATATATTATCAAAAAGAAAATCGGAGGCGGTACCGGAGCATGGAAGCCTTTTGTGGATGCGGCTGAAGAACTTAAAGCAAAAGGATATGCAGTTTGCTCGGGTACTGAAGATATTCAGGTTCCGGTTTTAAACAGCGCAGATACGGCATGGCTGATAGACAAAAAACTTGTGATCGATACCAGAAGAGAAAAACTCATGGGATTTACCAAGCAGCTTTACCAGAATGATTATACGAACAATACGGAAATGTACAGCGATGCATGGTATGCGGATATGAGCGGTTCGGGAAGCAGGCAGGTATTCGGATTCTTCGGAGATTCCCGTTTTATAAAAGATGTACTTTACAAACATTGCGGAAATGTTCCCGAAAATGATACGTCTGTCGCCGAGGCTGTCGGCTCTGAGATACTGATGAGTGAAAACGTTTGCACTCCCGGAATTCTCGACGGTCAGGATATTTTCGAAACGATAATGACAGCAGGTTCAAACACGAAAGGCATTAATACTTCTTCTTATGACAACGAGATAAATGCACTCTGGGTTAAGCAGGTTGATGAATTGAAATACGGAAGAAAAACCAAAGTCGATGCAATTGAAGATTTCAAGAAAGAAGTCGAGGAGCAGCTTGGATTTACTCCCGCAGAATAAGAACCGGAAGATAAAGTCCACGGTTTTCCGTGGGCTTTTCTTTTGCAAAAAAACGAATAATACAGAATGAAAAGACACTCTTGTGATATAATAAAAATCACGGACAGCCTGCAAGGCAGCAGAAGGAGAAAAGAATGATGGAGTCAGTGATGTGGTACTGCAGTTTAATAATTGGATTAATATTTTTTGTCTGGGGTATTGTTACCTATTTTCAAAATAAAGATAACCGCGGAATGGCTTTCGCCAAGATGTCGATCAAGGAAATTGTTGCTGCATGGATCATGATTTTCCCCGGTGTCCTGATGCAGGAAGCAAGGTTAACATTTTTGGGATTTATTAAAAGCATCCTTTTGTCTTTGCTCGATGTTTTGATCATTTTCTCCGGAAACGGATTCTTTGAAATGGAAATAAAAGGCGGATATATTTTTGAAGCCGTCTATACCATCGTTTTGTCTTTGGTAAACTTAAGCGTTATGATTTCGCTTATCGGTTTTGTGCTTCAGTTTCTCGGAGGTTTTATTGAAGAAGCAATTCTTGAAAGCAGGAAATACGAAAAAGTTTTTCTTTTTAGCGAGATGAATGAAAAGACACTGAGCATAGCGAGATCAATCAGAGATAATAAAGAAAACGGTAAAAAAACAGCCATTGCATTCATGGATTCGGAGCAGTCGGAAATCAACAAAAGCAGGGCAAAGGAATTAAAAGCATACTGCCTTGATGTAAATATATCTAAAGAAATATTTAAGCTTCAAAAAAGAGCATCGAAAATAGATGTGTTTGTTTTCGGCAAATCGGAAGAAGATAATCTTTCAAAATTGAATGAAATTGCAAAGATAGATTTTTCTTCTGCGAAAGGTTTGATCAGAGTATATGTCGAACTGACGGAAACATCATGGGGAATTTATGATAATTTTGTCAAAAACAATAAACTTCCGGCAGACAAAATTCTGGTTAATCTGGTTGACTGCAATGAGAATTTCATACTGAATGATCTGTTTGATCATTCGGTATTTGAAAATACCCGTGCGGACGGTGAAAAAGGCAGGGAAATCATAGATGTCCTGATAGTCGGAACTGAGAAAAAGAGCATGGAAATGATTAAATCTCTTCTCCATCTTTGTCAGATGCCCGGATATGAATTAAAAATCACTGTGCTTGATTCAAATGATAAAACGGCTGTCATTAAGCAGATGATCCCTGAAATAAAGAAATCGTCAGATGAAGAAGGAGACAGCATTTATTCGCTCAAATTTTTAAAGCACATAAAATATGATACGCTTTCACTTGAAAAAGCGGTTAAAAGATACTGCCCGGAATTTACGTTTGCATTTATCTGCACCGGCAATAATATCGACAACATAAACATAAGTCTTCGTATCAATACATTCAGACGAAGGGAGAATAACGGAGATAATTATTTCATACAGGTTTGTGCGGATAATAATTATATTATGGAAAACTGGGCTGACGGCATCAGGGATAATATTCTTCTCGTAGGAGGGCTGGAATACATTTATAACTACGAATTTATTACCCTGTCGAATATAGAGAAGGCGGCCCAGGCTGTTCATGAAATCCGTCAGAGAGATAAAAGGCTTGAGCGTGAAAAGAAGATAAAAGAAATCGAAGAAAAAGAAGCGGATGGGAACAAAGAAAAACTGGAACCCTACAAGGAAATATCCTGGATCGAATACAGTAATGACGAATACAAAAGACATTCTGTTTATGCGAGAACATTATCATTAAAATACAAAACGAAATTGCTTAAAAAGAGAGGGCTGGGTTATGACACTCTCGAAAAGGATCTTTTGTGGATGTGTTACGAACATATGAGATGGAATATGTATACCCGATCGATCGGATATATAAATACGGATAAAACAAATATCAATTCAGAAAAGATAACTTCGAATGACAGGATAAAAGCCAAAACGCATCCGTGTCTGGTATCGTGGGATGAATTGTCGGAGGAAGAAAAATTAAAAGACGGAATTAAACTGACCGAAGACATTGTTAAAGTTTTTGAAGACATACAATAACTTCCCGAAAAAACATTGTTTGATACTTATACAGACAATATCTTCATATCAATTATTTTTGGCGGCAAAACCCGGCATTCTTTCTATTCTGGAATTCATGGCTATTTCGGAATTCTCGCCCTGACAATCATTGTCTTTAAACAAAATGTAAGGGATGGATTTGAATATTTCATCGATCGGATCATGGAACATTCTTTCAACCGGAACAGAATATACGTAGGGCATGATTTCCTGATTTATGTACAGAATCGTTTTTCTCATTACCTGATTGGGAGAGCAGATGCAGATCAGTTTGTCGAAATTCTTTTCCTTGAAATACTGCGCTGCTATGCAGCATTCATCCGCTGAATTATAAACTCCTTTCCAGTAACGTTTGGAATCATATTTTTCATTAAGATTTTCTCCGAGAATTATTTCTTCCGGTATTCCGAGATCGATAAGGTATTCTTTTCCGGCTTCCGAAAGAGAATTCATTTCCGGATCGCCATCGCTGTCTAAGTGAACGCTGCCCGGAACATATATTTCAACCGTACGGCCTTTTTCTGTTTCTTCTTTCCAAAGAGAATATGCGGTTTTTAATCTGGCTTCGAATTCAGTGTCGGGTGTTGTGCCGTCTTTTAAGGGATGCTGTGCGGCAACTTCGATCAGGGTGGTTTTGCCCTTATGAGCTTTCATTATCTTTCTGGCATTACTGAATTTCTCCTCCCAGATTTTCCGGGCGTCCTTGTTGTTAAAGATATTTTCTCCCTGATTGTTTTCACCGATATTTGCAAACATTGAAGGAATATGTTTGTTCAGAATATCATCTATGTCAGATTTATCATCAATTGTATAAATCGTTCCTTCTTTCTCGGATATTTTCCATACTCCGTCAAAATGGGCGAATACTGTTTTTAAGAGATTTTCGTCATCAACTTCCGAAGGATAATTCAATTCGAGGCTTATCATGTCCACGCTTTTTTCGGGAGGGAGTGTGAGAGTGATCCATCCCCACATTTCATTTTCGGAATATTTTATTCCGAGGATTGAAGCGCGAAACATTGTTCTTGAGTTTGCCACAAGTATCTTTCCGATTTTTTCTTCTTTGCCGCTTTTTTTACACTTTGCATAAGCGCTGGTGTAAATATGCCGAAGAGTTTCCGCTACGAGTTCAAACTCTTTGTGAATATCTTTTCTTTCACCGAATTTTTCTTCTTCGACTGCCGCAACATAAGACAAAAATTCTTCGTTTGGAAAACCGCATAAAAGACGAAGAGTTCCTCCTGAAGCTATAAAAGAAGCAAGGGCGGACTGATTTGTAAGTATAAATCCTCGTCCTGTGGTAAAAAACAGATCGAGTTCTTTTGCGCCTTTGAGTTTTTTGTTAAGCTTTTCGCTGAAGCCGTTTCCGTTAAGAGCGAGCTCGCGAATGCCCGCCTCTCTCATCCTGCTTAAAGTAGGCTCGTTTTTTCTCCTTACCCAGCCGAGTTCGCTGTACTGCTCATCTTCTTCGGGGAATTTAATGGCATCAACAATTCCGTTTGCCAGTGCGTTCGCATCGCTCCAGCCTTTGACCGAATGAGAAAAAGATTCTCCGTTGAATTTCTGAATACGGGATGATTTGCTTGACGAATCGTCCTCATATACAAAAGCAAGAGTTTTTAAATTCAGTGATTCCGCAAAAATATATTCTATCTGAGTATATGTTAATTCCTCGATTTCTCTGCCTGTGCTTTTGCAGAATCTTTCTCTGCAGGGAACTATTTCGGGATGTTCTTTCTCTATTTCAAGATAGAGTTTTACACGATTCTTTTTTATGGGTGTTCCTTCGGAATCTTTAAGAATAAGAACATAGAAATCAGATTCGGTCAGATAACGGTATAAAAGTTTCAGAGTGTTTTCGTAAGCCGGGAAAAATTCCATGGCGATAGGAAAACAGTTATTTGTTTCGATAAGTCTTCGGATGACCGTATCCCGTTCGCTTTTCAGTTCCTTTGAAACCGAACTTAAAAAAATCTGGTATTTAACCATAATCAACCTCCCCATTTTAAGCAAAATATATATTTAGTATATAATTTATATTACAGATAAAAGCATGAAATGACAACCCGTTTTGACTTCTTATAATTGCACCTTTTATACATGCGATAAAGGCGGAATGTGCCGTTTTATTTTTTTGTGCTATAATTATTTATATTATGTTTTTGTAAAAGGAAGTTCATATGAAAAACAGAATTTTAAGATTGTCATGTGTAATACTTTCGATGATAGTGTTTTTGGCGGTAATAAATATACCGGCAATAAACGTTAAAGCGGTTCACGGAATCGAACCGGAAGAGTACGAAGAAGAGTTTGATCTTCCCGAAGAAGATTTCGTGACGCCTTCGGCAGCGGCGCTCGATACTTTTATAAAAAACTGGTATAAAACCGCATTGGGACGTAATCCGAGGGCGAAAGAACTTGAGACCTGGAAGAAAGAACTTAATGACGGAATAACGTGCGGCGCAAGAGCGGCTTACGGTTTTCTTTTCAGTGCGGAATATCAGAATAAGAAAAAGAGCAATTCCGATTTTGTTGAAGACTGTTACAAACTTCTTCTCGGCAGGAGTTCCGATGCATCCGGCAAAAATAACTGGGTTAAGCAGTTAAAAAACGGAGTTTCAAGAGAACAGGTATTTGCGGGCTTTGTTAATTCGAGTGAATTTTACAATAAATGCAAAAAGTTAAATATTACGGCAGGTTACTGGGAAACAGGATACAATCCCAACCGTATGAATAATGTTAACATGTTTGTGGCGAGATTGTATAAAACCTGTCTGGGAAGAATAGGCGACAAAAACGGACAGGAAGACTGGGTTAAGAAGCTTATCAAGGGTAAGATCACCGGCTCAAAGTGTGCGCATGATTTTTTCTTCAGCAAGGAGTTCTTGGAAAAGAAATATACAAAAGGAACCTATGTGAAGAAACTGTATATCGCCATGATGGGAAGAAAATACGATCAGGAAGGATACGATGACTGGGTATACAAACTTAAAAACGGAATGACAAGGGACGAAGTGTTTGAAGGCTTTGCAAATTCGACTGAGTTTGAAAAAATCTGCAAGAATTACGGTATCAAAAAAGGGAATTACAAAGCAACCGACAAAGGTACTTATGATCCGAGCAAGAAAAAACTTTATGACTGGCATTCCATTCTTTCATATCCCGAACCTGTTCCCGGGGAAGATAATCCCGAAGGAAGAATGGCACACAATATTTATTCGGATCCGGTACTGTATAATACAAGCGGTAAATACTCCGGATTTTTGATCGATTTCTGTTCAGACAGTACACCGGCCGGAACCTACTGGGCACTTTGCAACTGGGGCATGGATGTTTCGGATTTAAGAAGCAGATATACGGTTACAGATGACGGCGGTGCTTATGCGGGACTCCAGAGCAGGGGTGACGGAAAGAAAGCGATCATGTCTTTCTGGGAAATCCATTATAATAATGAATACGGCAGGGATACCGTTATCAGAGCGAAAAGAGTTTATCCCAAGGGTGACACGAGTTCTTTCGGCGGAGAAGGTGAAGGCACAAATTACATTACGGATTATAACTGGAAGACCGGAGAATGGTACAGAATGTATCTTTGCTGCTATGATGATGCAGCAAGCGGACACACATATGTTGAGCAGTGGGTTCAGGAGATCAAAACGGGCGTATGGACCAAGATAAGCTGTTTTGATACAGGCCTCAGCCATTCTTATTTCAGGGGTGGCATGTCTCAGTTTATGGAAAATTATCTGTCCGGCGAAAGCAATGAAGTCCGTACTTTTGCATATAAAAATATTTACGTCAGAGAGTACGAAACGGGAGAGTGGAAGCCTGTAACGCAGTCGAAACTCAGCGTGGATACATGGTGGGACAACAAAAAAGGCAATTTCGCTTATACGGCCGATAAGAATACTTTATATGGAATAACATGCGGATACGGCAGGGATGCGGCAAGCCTAAATGAAATAATTGAAAATACATATAACATTACTCCCACGGCTGATCCTGTTACGCCCAAATAGCATCAATTAATTTGATCGTTTAAGATAAATTATTCACATATGAGCCTGTAACAGGCATAAAAATACTCCTCTTCGAAGCATGTCGTTTTGAAGAGGAGTTAGTTTTGTTTTAAATATTTATTGTAACTTGTTTGGAAATATTAAATACAGTCTGTAGCATTAAACATTAATACAGTCTGCAGTTTTGTTTTAAAGTATTTGCAGTTTATATTTTTATGTTGTCTGCTTGGGCTGACAGTTTTTGGAAAGTTTTTTGATCGCCTTAAATGTTTCGTCCGAAATAACATGTTCTATTCTACAGGCATCTTCCGAAGCGGTTTCTTTGGATACTCCGATGTCTTCGAGAACTTTGGAGAGTACCACGTGGCGCTCATATATTTTTTTTGCGATCTTTTTGCCGCTTTCCGTGAATTCTATGGTTCCGTTTGCGTCGACCGTAACATACCCTTCTTTCTTAAGGTTTGAAAGAGCGATGCTTACGCTCGGCTTGGAATAATTCATTTCCTTAACTATATCTATTGCACGGACCTTTTCCATTCCTTTTTTATACAGAACAAGAATGGTTTCGAGATACATTTCACCTGATTCGTAAATTGCCATTTTTATTCCTCCTTTGGAGTATTACAGTACTTTTACATAATAACACATTGTTACTATTATACAAACTGTTTTTTGCTTTCTTTTCTTATCAGAATTAGGAAAAAATAACTTTAATGAAAAAACGATTTATTTGACTGAATTCAAGAAATCTGTTAAACTCACAAAAGGATATAGGGAGTAGTTCGCATCCGAAAGATGTTCTGTATTTCGTCATCACGCCTTACGGCCGGAATGCAGACTGAGTTGATGATTTAGGAACAAGACTATTATCGTTTGGTGCGGTAAGAGTCTGTTTTTTTATAGTCTTACGTTTATGGGTAAATAAGAGAGGAGAGGTACTCGGGTACCTGAAGTTGAAATGAAGAAAATCTTGTTTGTAATCTTATTGTTTGTTGTTGGACTTGCAGGGTTTATAGTTAATGCAAAAGCCGGAATTGATACACTCATTCCTGCGATTGTTCTTTTTGTGCTTGGATTTTTCCTGCTTATAAAAGGCGGCGACTGGTTTGTTGACGGTGCAAGTTCGATTGCCGCAAAATTCAAAATACCGGAAATCCTTATCGGCGCGACGGTTGTATCAATAGGAACTACACTTCCTGAAGTAATGGTTTCCGCACAGGCAGCGGCCAAAGGAAACGGAGCGATGTCTTACGGAAATGCGATAGGCTCGATCATCTGTAATGTTTCTCTTATCGCAGCGATCACTCTTGCTGTTAAACCTTCAAAGGCGGACAGGAAGAGCATGATATTACCGATAGCGTTCTTCTTTACGGCAGCAGGATTTTATTCGTTCACCGCGTATGTTACCGGAAATTTCACAAGAGTAACCGGTATCGTTTTGCTCCTTATGTTTGTTGTTTACATGGTAATAACGGTTATAACAGCACTTAAGGCTAAAGGCGGCAGTGAAGAGAAAGCAGATGATAAAGATGAAAAAGAAGAGAAGGAAAAAGAAATGCCTCTCTATACAGCATTGATTCTTCTTGTTTTCGGTGCCGTAATAATTGCTTTCGGCGCGACACTCCTTGTCGATAACGGTACGATCATAGCAACCAAACTCGGTGTTCCGAGCTCGGTTATTGCACTTACGGTAGTTGCACTCGGAACTTCGCTTCCCGAACTCGTAACGGCTGTAACCTCATTAATTAAAGGACACGGTTCGCTTTCGCTCGGCAACATCATCGGAGCAAACCTTTTCAATCTTGTTCTTGTATCGGGACTTGCGATTACGATCAAACCTTTCGAAGTGCCCGCGGAAAAAACATTCCTTAATACGGGACTTAACTCCTCACTTGTACTTGAAATTCCTTTGATGCTCTTCGTAATGCTTTTCCTTACGGTTCCGGCATTGATCAAGGGCAGACTTTACAGATGGCAGGGTATAATCCTTCTTCTTCTTTATGCGGGATTCTGCGTATTCCAGTTTGTATTTTAAAAAAAAGCCACGCAAAGCGTGGCTTTTTGTATATAACCCGAAGAAAAACGATCTTCGTTTGCTGGCATTTTTCTGACATCCGGAGGCCGGTTTGTTATTCGTTGTTAAGGATGATTAATCATGTAAATTTTTGATCGGATGATTTTTGATATATTCCTCAAGAATCTCGGCAGAATCTCCGACGAGTTCGGCGCAGGGACGTTTCTTATAGTATCCTGCGGTTCGCTCTTCAGGATTCGGAACATCATGCTTCACGCTTAGGTTAAGCAGCTCTCTGCATATGATCGAACCGTTCTTTTCTTCGAATTTGTGTGCCGCTTCCTGGATCCTTTTGTAATGATCCGCTTTTTCGTCTTTTGAAGAAGGATCGTCATAGCCGTACAGGATTCCGAGAACTATGGCCATTCCGCTTACGCTTCCGCATACTTCGCGAAGTCTTCCGAGTCCACCACCGAATGAGGAACTCATTTTAAGAAGGAAACTTTCATCGACGCCTAAAAGGTCCGAGAATGCAAGGACCACGGACTGAGAGCAGTTATATCCTTTATGGAAATTTTCCATTGCAATTTCTTTTCTTGTCATCGTAATACCTCCCGGGAAATAAGAATAATAATATGTAACCATGATAATACGGATTGCTACGCATCAGAGATGCTCCCGCAATCCTACAACCATTCGCAATCCGCATCTTCGATGCTACTTGCTCATGTTTGTTAAGTTTTCAAAGAAATGCAATTCTCCCGATGCGAGCATCGGTATTCTTGCATTGCTTTGAAAACTTTTATCATGGTACAAAAAAAGTACCAACCCCATGGCTCATCTGTCCACAAAATTAGTACTTAGTGCGCGATCAGGGGCTCGAACCCTGGACACCCTGATTAAGAGTCAGGTGCTCTACCAACTGAGCTAATCGCGCGAACAAATAGGATTATAGTATAAGTTTTTTTGTTTTGCAATACCTTTTTTAAAAAATTTTTTAACGAATGCTTTAAAATGCGCTGATATATGATATTATTCAATAATGGATTAAGAAAAAAGCCGTAATTCGACTAAATCGCGAGGGACGCGACGGAGGATATATGATATTTGATACGCATGCTCATTATGATGATGAAGCATTTGACGAAGACAGGGAAGAATTGATCGAAAGCCTGAGAAAAGCGAATATTTCAAAGGTGGTTAATATAGGAGCGAATCTTTCGGGCAGCAGGGCGAGCGTTGCTCTTGCGGATAAATATGATTTTTTTTACGCGGCGGTAGGGGTACATCCCGATGATGCGGCGGAGGTTAACGACGAAGGAATCGCGGTTTTAAGAGAACTTGCACAAAATAAAAAAGTCAGAGCCATCGGAGAAATCGGCCTGGATTATTACTGGAACAAAGAAAACTCTGCGATTCAGAAAGAAGCTTTTGCAAGACAGATCGAACTGGCGAAGGAACTGAGCCTTCCCATAGTAATACATTCAAGGGATGCCGCAAAGGATACTCTTGATATCATGAAAGAATGCGATGCGAAAAAGGCGGGAGGCGTGATGCACTGCTTTTCGTATTCGCCCGAAATCGCAAAAGAAGTGACGGATATGGGCTTTTATATCGGTGTAGGCGGAGTCATTACTTTTAAAAACGGCAGGAAGCTCAGGGAAAGTGTTGAAGCAGTCCCGCTTGAGAGAATAGTGCTCGAGACGGACTGCCCGTATCTTGCGCCGGATCCTTTCAGGGGAAAGAGGAACTGTTCGCTCTATCTCAAATACGTTATCAAGGCGATCGCAGATATTAAAAACGTTGACATCGAAAAGGTAATGGAAGTTACATATAATAATGCTCTTAAAATGTATAAAATTGAGAGTTGATTTTCTTTATATATAGAAAGGTTATTTTATGGCATATCTCGGAAACCCTTCCAATACAAGGGAAATACTTGAAAAATACGATCTGACTGCCAAGAAGAAATTCGGGCAGAATTTTCTTATCGATTCTAATATCCTCGAAAAGATAGTAAAGTCTGCGGACATAACCAAAGAAGATACGGTTCTTGAAATCGGTCCGGGGATCGGAACGCTTACTCAGTATCTTTGCGAGGCGGCCGGAAAAGTAATATGCGTTGAGATAGACAGGGGAATGATACCGGTTCTTGAGGATACGCTTTCGGATTACGAAAATGTAACGGTAGTGAACGAAGATGTTCTTAAAGTCGATATAAGAAAACTTCTCGAGGAGCATGGTTCAAAAACGGCAAAGGTCGTTGCAAATCTTCCGTATTACATCACGACGCCGATCATCATGGGACTCCTTGAAAGCGATGCACCGATAGAAAGCATAACGGTCATGATTCAAAAGGAAGTTGCTCAGAGAATGCAGGAGGGACCGGGAAGCAAGGATTACGGTGCGCTTTCGCTTGCGGTGGCCTTCTACAGCGATGCTCAGGTGAAGATGACGGTTTCGCCGAACTGTTTCATCCCGAGACCGAATGTTGACAGCGCTGTCATCAGACTCGACAAGCTTCAGAAACCCAAAGTCACGGTAAAAGACAAAGACCTTATGTTTCGCATAATAAAGGGTGCTTTCGAACAGAGAAGAAAAACTCTTGTGAATGCATTGTCCCATTCCTGCTCATATAAAACGGAAAAAAGCAGGATAGAGGATGCATTAACCGAGATGGGCAAAAATACAAACATAAGAGGAGAGGAGCTGACACTTGAGGAATTTGCCATTTTATCAGATATTCTGTCGAAATAGCCGGGGGTGTTTTCTCCGATATTCTCTCAAAATAACGATGTATGATTTTATCCGAATATGCTGTAATTATTTTTGACATTATTATTTCCATGTGATAGACTATATAGGGTGTATTTTGATTTTTCAAACACAATATATATTAAAATGCCGTAAGCCGATATATCGGTGACGTCAAAAACGGTCTGTCGCTTTTGACAAATACATAAATTCAATTTATTACGAGGTGGTTATTTTGGATAAATCGGATAGCAGACTTCATATTGAACAGATTGACAAACTCATGAAAGCCGGAAGATACAGCGATGCGGTCTTTCTTGTGGATAAAGTTGACTGGAGAAAAGAAGAGGACGTAAAGAGTCTTATTCAGGCGGCTGAAGCATACAGAAGAACCCGCCGCTTTGACGATGCCATTAACATTTTGAAAATGGCACATAACAGAAAGCCTAACAATAAGAAGATAGTTTATCTTCTTTGTGAAATATACTTTGAAGGCAAAGATGTCGTTACCGCTCAGGTTTATCTCGACAGATACCAGAGCATGACTGACAGAAGCGACTGGCACTATGACGCTCTTAAATACAAAAGAGCCATTGCCTACGATCTTCCCGTAACCGAAAAGATTGAGATCCTTGTCGGATTAAAGAGCAAGGAACCTGCAGCAGAGCAGTTCAGATATGAACTCGCAAAGTTATACAATCAGGCAAGACAGTATGCAGAGTGCGCCGCAGAATGCGACGAACTCGTTCTTTTGTTTGGCGATGACGGAAAATTTGCCAGAAAAGCACTTGAATTAAAGAAGAGCAGCAACGTGCCCTTAAGCAAGGAGCAGGAAGCTCTTTTAAGAAGATTAAGTCTTGGCATTACGGAAGGATCGGGTTCAGGTTCATCAGGCAATGTAAAGATGATGAATACGATGGATATGAGCGCGCTCAATCTTGAAAGCCACCTTGCCGAAGATATCAAGACAATGAAAGAAGAAGACAGGGGCACTGCAAGGAGAAAGAAACCGGAGTTCCATACCAAATCACTCGAGCAGACCATTCCGCCCAGCACACAGGAAGTTTTCTTCTCGGACAAGACCGAAGATATCAGTTTCACGCAGTATGAAATGCCCGTAAGCAGGGCTGCCGATATTCGTGAAGTGAAGGCTCCCGGACAGATCACACCCGAAAACGATGAAATAGCCGAACAGCTTTACAGCGATGAGAACGGACAGATTTCCTTCGCTGAGGCTGCAGACGAAACATTTGAAGACGACAAGATTCCGGGCCAGGTTACCATGGACGATCTTTTGTCCGACTGGTCAAAGATAAAAGAAAGAAATACTCAGAATTTAAGAAAGAGTATCCACGATGACGTAGTGGAGCAGACCGGCAAGATCTTCGAAAAGAAGAAAGAACAGGAAGAGAGTGCAGAACCGGAAGAAGAACCCGGAAGCATCTGGAAAGAAGTTGCCGAACTTGATGATGAATTTGAGGAAAGCATAAAAGAGGAAGAGGCAGTCGAGGAAATACCGGAAGCTGTTGAAAACGAAGCCGAAACCGCTTCTGTCACAACGGATGAAAACGGTAACGAATATACAGAGGAAGCGGTATCCGAAGAAAACGAATTCGAAGCAGGTGAAGTCAACTACGAAGCCGAAGCCGTAAACAGCGAGAATACAGAAGAAGCAGAAGAAAACGTTTCAAATGAACCGGTTTCCGAAAATACCGAAGTAATTGCGAAGAAATCCGGAAAACACAGGGCAGCCGAAGAAAAAGCTGTCGAAGCAGATACCGAAGAAGCCGGAGAATCGAAGGAAGGCGAAGATTCATACGATGAAGAAAGCGACGAGGAGACAGCTGCAAGCACGGAAGTTAAGGATTTGAGTCCCGAAGAAAGAAAACTTTTCTCGCAGTTCCTTCATCCCCGTTCAATGAGAACGCAGATTGCGAATGCACTTGAAAATATTTCGCTTGCCGCTTATGTCGGAAATGTTATCATAACAACGGAAAATGTTGATACCGGCGCGGCACTTGCAAAGGCGATTGTCAAATTTGTCAAGTTTGCGGATGTAAACTTTTCCGGCGTTATGTCGATGATAAATGCGGCGGATTTCAACACGAAGAATGTCGCACAGGTTCTGGATAAACTTAACAACGGCGCGCTTGTGATCAAAAACGCCAACCAGTTATCCAACAACTCACTCATCAGACTTACGCAGGGGATCAATCAGGAAGAAAGAGGAATCCTTATTTTCCTTATTGACAGCAAGGCCGAGATCAAAAAACTCGTCGGCAGACAGAGAACGATCACAGATTATTTCAACATCAGAATAGATGTAATCGCAATGAGCGAATCGGCACTTGTCGATTACGGAATGAAATATGCAAACAATCTCGGATACTCTATTGACGAGGGATTTGCCAACATGGCATTCCATAAGAGAGTGCGTGAGGCTCAGGCGGGCAATCATACGGTTACCATTGCCGAAGTGAAAGGAATTGTTGATGAGGCAATAGAAAGAAACGACAAAAAAGCGGTTTCGAATCTCTTCAGAAAAATGTCCAAGAATTATCGCGATGAGAACGGCATGATCATGCTTCGCGAAAAAGATTTTGAATAAAAATAATGGGGGTTATGTAATGGCTCAGGAGGAAAATGTATTTATATCCGAAGCGGATTGCTATCTTTTCGGACAGGGGACGCATTACGACATTTATAAGAAACTTGGCGCTCACATATGCGTCAAAGGCGGAAAACAGGGAGTGTTTTTTGCTGTGTGGGCTCCAAACGCTGCCAGGGTATTTGTTATAGGTTCATTCAACGGATGGGTTGAGGACCAGTACGAGCTTGAAAGAATAAATGATGTCGGAATTTATACAACTTTTGTAAGGAACGCCAAAAAAGGCGACATGTATAAGTTCCTTATTTACACAAAGAACGGAACAAAATTATATAAAGCGGATCCTTATGCAAACTATGCCGAATTAAGACCGGGAACTGCTTCCATCGTTACCGATATTGCCAATTTCAAATGGAGCGATACCGTCTGGATGGAAAAAAGAGCGGCTAAAGATCCTTTTAAAGAGCCGATGGCTATTTACGAGTGTCATATCGGATCATGGATGAAACATCCGACTGCCGAAAATGACGGATTTTATTCATACAGGGATTTCGCAGACAGAATAGTAAAATATCTCAAAGAACTTAAATATACGCATATCGAGCTCATGGGAATCGCAGAACATCCCTTTGACGGTTCATGGGGATATCAGGTTACGGGCTATTTTGCGCCTACTTCCAGATACGGTTCGCCCGAGGAATTCCAGTATCTTATCAATCTTTTGCATAAGAACGGTATCGGTGTAATACTTGACTGGGTACCTGCACACTTCCCGAGAGATGCTCACGGCCTTGCCGAATTTGATGGAACATGTCTTTACGAGCATCCGGACCCCAGACTCGGCGAACATCCCGACTGGGGAACAAAGATCTTTAACTACGGCAAGAATGAAGTTAAGAATTTCCTTATCGCCAATGCACTTTTCTGGATTAAGGAATATCATATAGACGGACTCAGAGTAGATGCCGTTGCTTCCATGCTTTATCTCGACTATGGCAAGCAGGCAGGCGGCTGGGTTCCCAACAAATACGGCGGAAACGAGAATCTTGAAGCGATCGAGTTCTTTAAGCATCTCAACTCCGTTATCAGAGGAACATACCCCGGAGTCTGCACCATCGCCGAAGAATCAACGGCATGGCCCAAAGTTACGGGAGCACCCGAGGATGGCGGGCTCGGATTTACGTTCAAATGGAATATGGGCTGGATGCATGATTTCTGTGAATACATGAAACTGGATCCTTATTTCAGAAAGAACAATCACAACAAGCTTACATTCGCAATGAGTTATAACTCGAGCGAAAACTATATACTTCCGTTATCTCATGACGAAGTCGTGCATCTTAAGTGTTCCATGGTCAACAAGATGCCCGGATATCAGATTGACAAATATGCAAACCTTCGTGTGGGATACACATTCATGTTCACCCACGAAGGAAAGAAACTTTTGTTCATGGGACAGGAATTCGGACAGGAGAGAGAGTGGAGCGAAGAAAGAGAACTTGACTGGTATCTTCTGGAAAATCCTTTGAACAGGGGAATGCTCAATTACGTAACGGAAATCCTCAAGATTTACAGAAAGTATCCTGCTCTTTATGAATTTGATTCAAGCTGGGACGGCTTCGAATGGATCAATGCGGATGACTGTGACAGAAGTATTTACAGTTATATCAGAAAAGGTTCGAGCGGAAGAAACAACATTCTGGTGATCCTTAACATGACTCCGATGAGAAGAAACAACTACTGGGTAGGCGTTCCGTCAAAGGGCAAATACAAACTGCTTCTTAACAGCGATGAGAAGAGATTCGGCGGAAACGGGGGCGAGATTCCTTCGGTTCTTACAGCAGTTGAAGGAAAAAGCGATAACAAGGATTATCATCTTGAATTCGACCTTCCTTCATACGGAGCGGCAATCTTTACATTCTAAATTACAGACACTTTTCTCTGTTAGAAAGCAGGGAAAGGTGTCTTAAGTTTTACAGGAGAAGAGAGATGATATTTTATTTTTCCGGTACGGGAAACAGCGAACATGTGGCAAGATTTCTTGCAGAAAAAACAGATGACTGCGTTATATCGATTTCGGAATGCGTCAAAACCATGCATTACGATTTCAAACTGAAAAAAAGAGAGAGAATAGGATTCGTATACCCTGTTTATGCATGGGGGCTTCCTTATATTGTTGAGCAGTTCCTTAAGTCTCTTTCGCTTGAAAAATACGGAAAGCATTATACCTATTCCGTTGCTACCTGCGGCGCGGCTACGGGAGGCGCGGATATGCAGCTTGCCAAACTGTTAAGCAAAAGAGGCCTCTCGCTTCATGCGACTTTCGCTATAAAAATGGTAGACAACTATACTGTTGTATTCAATGTAAAGAATGAAGAGAAAAACGCAAAGATCAACGACAGTGCAGAAGAGCAGCTAAAGAATGTTGCTTTTCTTGTGAATAACAGATCCGGCGGATACTATAACAAGCATCGCGGATTATGGCCTGTTTCCAACGTTGTTCACAAAGGCTTTAATATGTCGAGAAAGACTTCTTTGTTCAAAGTATCCCAGGACTGCATCGGCTGCGGAAAATGCGCCAAGAACTGTCCTTCGGGCGCAATCTCGATGGATTACGGCAAGCCCATATGGGTTAAGAGCTCGTGTACCATGTGTTTCGCGTGCCTCCACAGATGCCCCGTAAATGCCATTAACTACGGACCTACAACCAAAAGAAACGGACAGTATTACTTTGAAAAAGCAGAGAAAGAAAAAACTGCATATATTGAAGATAAAAACGATATCGAAGAGAATTAATACGATATAAATAATCTTAAGACAAAAGATGTAATACTTAATTTGAAGAACATTTTTTAATATTATGCCGATTGTCTGACTAAAGGCGTGCGGCGGAGGAATTATAAATGCGTGAAGTAAACGTTTCGCTTATAAGCGATGCAGTTGCCGAAATGTGCATCGAAGTAAATCATGTGCTTTCCGAAGACATGAGCAGGGCAATGAAAAGAGCCTGTGAAAAAGAAACAAGTGAACTCGGAAAGAAAATACTCGGACAGCTTGACGAGAATCTTAAGATAGCAAAAGAAGAAATGATACCCATATGCCAGGACACTGGAATGGCTGTTATTTTTATGGAAATAGGTCAGGATGTTCATTTCTGCGGAGGCAGGCTTGAGGATGCGATTAATGAAGGCGTCAGAAAAGGCTATACCGAAGGGTTCTTAAGAAAGTCCGTTGTTGACGATCCCGTAATCAGAAACAATACAAAAGACAACACTCCCGCTGTTATTCATTATTCGATAGTTGATGGCGAGAATGTAAAGATCACTATATCACCCAAAGGCTTCGGAAGCGAAAACATGAGCAAGCTTTATATGTTAAAGCCTGCAGACGGAATAGAAGGAATCAAAAATGCGATACTTAGCGCAGTTAAAGATGCGGGTCCGAATGCGTGCCCTCCGATGGTGCTCGGTGTCGGCATAGGCGGAACATTCGAAAAGTGCGCTCTTATGGCAAAGCATGCACTCACAAGAGAAAACGGAGTTCATTCGGATATTCCCTATGTAAAAGAACTTGAAGAAGAAATGCTTGAAAAGATCAACGAACTCGGAATAGGACCTGCCGGACTCGGAGGAAGCGTTACCGCGCTCGGAGTAAATATAGAAACATATCCCACGCATATAGCCGGAATGCCTGTGGCCGTTAATATTTGCTGCCACGTAAACAGACATATTTCCAGAACAATCTGATAAAGTTTCGAAACGGAGCAGTTATGACAAAGAATTTAAACGTACCGTTAAAAAAAGAAGAATACGCTGAACTTAGAGCCGGAGATTATGTTTATCTTACGGGAACGATATATACCGCACGTGATGCGGCTCACAAAAGAATGCAGGAGTGTCTCGACAAAGGAGAGGCTCTTCCTTTTAATATTGAAAATCAGATAATTTATTATATGGGACCTTCACCCGCGAGAGATGGTAAGGTTATCGGATCTGCGGGACCGACAACGGCCGGAAGAATGGACAGATATACACCGAAACTTCTTGACCTCGGACTCAAGGGAATGATAGGCAAGGGGAAACGTACCCGTGAAGTTTACGATGCGATTATTCGTAACAAAGCGGTTTATTTTGCTGCGGTGGGCGGCGCCGGAGCTCTTTTGTCAAAATCAATAGTCAAAAGCAAAGTAGTGGCTTACGACGATCTTGGCACGGAAGCGATCAGAAAGCTTGAAGTTGAAAACTTCCCCGTAATCGTTGTTGCCGATGCCGAAGGCAATTCGCTGTATTAATGTATCCCGCGACATAAAACGGACGGAAATAAAATGACTCAGGAAGAGAAATATTACTTATATAAAGAAAAGAATTTTGCACAGAGGTTTTTCGGGCATCTCGGAACCGTGCTTAAGCACAAAAGACATGTCAGTAAAGCGTGTTTTAAAATGGGAATCGGCTGGCAGGGAATCATTCATGATCTGAGCAAGTTTTCACCCACCGAATTTATTCCCAGTGTGAAATACTATTCGGGAAGGCTTTCGCCCAATGCGGTCGACAGGAAATTAAACGGACGCTCTCTGGCGTGGCTTCACCATAAAGGAAGAAACAAACATCACTTCGAATACTGGATTGATTTTACTGCCGAATCCGAGAATTTCGCTTTCGCCTGCAAAATGCCGATGAAATACATTGCGGAAATGATCGCCGACAGATATGCGGCATGCGTTGCGTACAACGGAAGCGAATATACATCGGGCGATCCCTGGAATTATTATCTGAGGGCTCGAAAAGTGATCATAATGCATCCCGATACGAAGGCTGTTCTGGAAAAAGCTCTGACCACAATGAGGGATGAAGGAGAAGAAGCGGCATTCTCGTTAATGAAGAATCTTCTTAAGGTTACAAAGGGCAGTGATTACACGGCCGAAAAACTCGGAATTGAGATTATTGAGGAATAAAATTATCAATTGACAAAAGACCGGTACGACATTATAATAGTCCTTGCGTCATTTGAAAATGAAGTGCCCGCGGAACAGGATGTTCCTTAGTTAACTGCATATTGGTAAGCGTTTAACTTAAGACTTTGGAGAAATACTCAAGAGGCTGAAGAGGCGCCCCTGCTAAGGGTGTAGGTCGGGTAACCGGCGCGAGGGTTCAAATCCCTCTTTCTCCGTTTTTAAAAACTGCCACCGTCTACGGTGGTTTTTTTGTACCCGGGATCACATACAGAATACTTAATTACCGTAAGTGATAATTATGCAATTACAATCTGAGTATATAGAAAGTGTTAATCTTATGAAATTACAGCTTGTGTATATAGAAAGTGATAATCTTATGGAATTACAGCCTGTGTATATATAAATAAAAGATATATATAAGTATAAAATATAAGATATATAAAAAAGTATTAATATGATATAAAAGTCGATTGACTTATAAATTATGTGATGTTAAAATATAATTCCACCGCCCAAAAGGACGGTAAAAAAATTTTTTCAAATTAATGAAAAAAGTTGTTGACATGAGGTTGCGGTAGTGATAGAATTCTATCGTTGCCGTTAAGAAAGCAACAACAAAGAACCTTGACAAATAAACAGCAATGCAACCCTGAAACAATTCTAAAATCGGTTAAAAACCGAAGAGTAATTTCAGAGAAAGACAAACCTTAAACAAGTAAACGTTAAGAATAAGCTAAGCAGTTTATTCTAAGGCGGATT
>JAIKXN010000032.1 GCA_024684055.1 Lachnospiraceae bacterium
TCTATAAGCTTATAAACAATGATTAATTCCACCTGCGGATAATGTAAGGGACGGATGCATCTGCACCCGTCCCTTTTTAGTTCAGAAAAAAACACACAATTATTTATTTAAGGATATTCCTGTCTTTTTTATATTTTTAAATTTTCCTGTAACCGTTTTCGGAAAACATGATCTTTTTAAAGATTCATTATTTTCTCTGAAATTTTCATTGCAAGCGCCATAATTGTCAGCATCGGAGGAAATCCCATTGTCTTCGGAAGTATGGTTGCGTCTGCGACATAAAGATTATCCGGCAAAAGAGGCGAATGAAGCGTATCTTTTTCATTTTCGGTCAGAGGAAGCATTCCTGCAGGATGTCCCGCAGCGGTAAGACCGACAAGATGATCTTCTCTCGGAATACCCATATTTCTCAGTATTTCATGACAAAGTTCGATTGCTTCATCGAATTTTTCTTTATCTTTTTTTGTCAAAACTTTATGTACTTTTTCACCATCAAGGTATCCTCTTTCTTCGTCTGCGAGCTTGATCATAATGCAGGCGAGGTCAGATGACGGAACTCTCCATTTCCTGTCGAAGAAGAAACTGAAATAGTCGATATAAGGCGATAAAATAAATCCGTCATGCCTGCTTAAAAAAGGCATGAGCATCTGCTTGTCCTGATCGGCTCCCGGTGAAATACCAGCAACACAAATGAGGGGATCAACAAAAAGAGAATCCTTACATTCTATTCCGGAATTATTAAGAATTACGGGTGTACCGAGACCTCCTGCGCAAAGGACGATCAGATCCGCAGAGTAAGAAACACTTTTATTTTTTATTTTGGCGTGAACTTTCTTAACCCTGTTATCTTCTGTCTCAAGACGTGTTACCTTGCAGTCAGTAACAAGATTCGCACCTTTGCTCACGGCATTTTCAACTATTTCTCTTACATCCCATTTCGCATTTGTCGGACATCCGATCGCACAATGCGAACAGTTAATACATGCTTCAGTTTTAAGAGCCTTCGGCATAACTTCGGGATTAAGACCCATTTCGCGAAATGTATCAAACATTTTGTTCATGGATGAATTCCAGTTTTTCTTATGCTCCGTTGTAACAGGGATCATGGAATATAATTTTTCAAATTCCGCATCAAGATTGATTCCAATTTCTTTTAAATCTTCATCCTTACGAACGGCATTGCCTGTGGCAAGGGTGGTCGTACCGCCAAGCCCTATTCCTCTCACAAAATACTTATTTCCTCGGATTTATCGATGACCATATTCGGAACAACAGCATGTATCTGTGATATATCCCTGTATATTCCCGTCGAACGAAGCGATGCAAGTTTTTGCAGCGAACCCGAGAAACTTTTAAATTCAGATCCCACTTCAAGAATCGTTACATCATATTCTCCCTGCAGTTCATTGGCCACAACCGCTCCGCCTGCGCCGGTACCTATCACTATGGCTGTTTTTTTGTTACTCATATTTTTATTCCTTATTTGCGCATTTCCATATAAAAGACCGATCGCAGGATCGTTTAGCTGCTCTTTCGCGCTTTCTCATTAACCCAGAAATGCCATGCGGGTGCTTTGGGCATCGGTTTTCCGGTAAGAAAAGCTTTGATAACTCTTCTGTGAACATAGATCATTCCGCCTGCAAATAAAACCAGTATTATTCCAATAACCGTTTCTTTTTTCATTTACTCTTCCTCCGTTTTTTATTAAAGACTTAAAACAAAATTCTCAGCCTGTCTGTAGTTTTCCGCTGTGGGAAGACCTTTATTGATAAAGATCCATGATGCCGCACAATGGAATTCCTTGTCGCTTAATTTAATTGAAAGCTTGTCAGTCGTCTTTTTTACGGCCTTCCATGTTGAAGAACCTGAAGCTGATGTATTCATATTGACAACTTCACCGATCTTATCCCTGTTTCTTGTAAGAAACTCCTTTACTTCCTTATCGATATCAGCTGCATACATCGCATTAATAAGAATAAGCTTATCAGCCTTTTCCTCCAGATCCCTGGAAACATCCAGAGCTTCCAGATTCAATGCCTTTGAAACAACATTGGCAAGTTTTTCGGTATTGCCCTTTTTTGATTTTGTAAAATATCTGATCGCAATTTTCATAATTAGTCTCCTTCCTTCTTATCCTCGTCAAGCATTTTATAAAGTATCTTATATAATGTCATTGCTTCTTCTTTTGAAAGATTTATCCGGCAGGCAATTCCTTTTGGTACATCGAGTGCTTTGTCTTTAAGTTTTTCTCCCGTTTTTGTAAGTGAGATTATAATATTGCGTTCATCATCGGAATCTTTGCTTTTTTTGATGTATCCCTTGCTCTCCAGTTTCTTTAAAAGAGGTGCGACGGTATTTGATTTAAGACAGAGCGTTTCGCAAAGCAGCTTTTCGTTAACCTTCTCTTCTTCCCACAAAACCATCATTACAATGTACTGCGTATATGTTAAATCAAGCTCATCAAGAAGCGGCTTGTATTTTCTTGTAATCATGTTCGATACGGCATAAAGCGGGAAACATAACTGATTCCTCAGCCTTATCGATTCGTATTTGTCATTCATTCTCACATCCTCCTGTCTGAATTATATCGCATACGATTTAATTTTGTCAAATCTTTTTTGTAAATTGTTTCAAATAAGACAAATATGGGATTTTTCCTTTCCTTCACCAAATTATTTTTGATCATATTCGAAAAGACGTTTTATTGCGTCCGATACATTCATAATGTCATCATAAAAGCATGAAAAAACCGCCTGTCACTTACCATGCGACAGACGGTCTGAATATCAAAAAAAACATAATTACTTTCTCTATTCTTCCCCTTCAAGAACTTTCTTCTCATGTTCTTCCTGAATTTCGGGGAAGTAAGAAAGCATGGGCTTTTCGTCTTTGCCCTTTATCTTTCTGTTAACGTAGTTCTTTGTCAGTTTGTAGACCAAAGGCGAAAGGGATAAAACACCTATAAGGTTGGGGATCATCATCATTCTGTTAAATGTATCGGAAATATCCCATGCAAGTGATGATGTCGCAAGAGCGCCTACGATCATAAATGCCACGAAAATGACCCTGAAAAATTTAACTGCTTTTTCATTAATAAGATACTCAACCGCTTTGCTTCCGTAATGCGACCATCCGAGAACAGTAGTAAACGCAAAGAGGAAAATTGCCGTTGCTATGAACCATTCCCCTGCAGGACCGAAAACACCGCCGAATGCTTTTGCTACAAGGTTTGCATCGGACACGCCGGCAGATTCGATAAAATGACCCGTTTCAAGATCGATATATCCGCTTGTCAATACTACAAGTGCCGTCATTGAACAAACAACAAATGTATCGGCAAACACTTCGAAAATACCCCATAAGCCCTGCTTGACCGGCTCTTTGACATCCGAGTTCTAATGGACCATCACAGACGAACCGAGACCAGCATCATTACTGAAAAGAGCTCTTATACAGCCCTGGGGAAGCGCACTCCTAAACA
>JAIKXN010000050.1 GCA_024684055.1 Lachnospiraceae bacterium
TTCGCCCTTTGCGATGTTTATCATCTTGTCAAACAACTCGTGCTTGCAGATATAACATCTGTTCTTGGGATTCTGTGCAAAGCCTTCAATCTCAAGTTCTTCTGATTCAAAAATAACCTGACGAATTCCCTGAGATTTGCAAAATTCCTTTGCCTCATTAAGTTCCCTCTCGGGAAAAGAACAGGATTTGGCCGAAATAGCAATCGCTTTGTCACCGAGAGCCTCTTTGGCAGCATATAAAAGAAATGTCGAATCAACGCCTCCGGAAAAAGCAACAGCAACGCTTCCGTAGTCTTTTAACAACTCTTTTAATTCATCATATTTTTTCAACTGTTCTGCAGTTACTTCACTTATTTTTTTATCCATATTTAAAACCTCTCGAAATACATTCGGTTACGTTACCAAACATATATTCATTTAAGGCAACCCTCATTCGATCAGCTTCCTTAATATTCTCTGCAGCCGTTTTTTAGAGAAACATTCACTTATAAAGATGCATTAAACCCTATCGTACCCTTTTGTTAAGTCTTTAATCACTTCTCCTGCAATAATGAGTCCCGCAACTGACGGTACAAAAGCTGTACTGCCCGGGATGTCTCTTCTGTCTGTGCAGTGGCGTGCCGTTCCCGGAGGACAGATGCAGTTTGTTCTGCAGCTGATAGCCATATCTTCGACAGGCTGAATCGGATTTTCCTCCGAATAAACAACCTTTAATTTTTTAACGCCTCTTCTTTTGAGTTCATAACGCATAACTCTTGCAAGCGGGTCCATTTTTGTTTTGTAAATGTCAGCAACACGAAACTGAGTCGGATCGAGCTTGTTTCCCGCACCCATGGAAGACATGATGGGTATTTTCAATTTCTGACACTGCATCACAAGCTCTATTTTTGCCGTAACGGTGTCGATTGCATCAACTACGTAATCATATTTGTCAAACGGAAAATCCGCGGCATTTTCGGGAAGAAAGAAACATTTATACGTATTCACTTTAGCATTGGGATTGATGTCATGAATACGCTCTTCCATGACGTCCACCTTATACTTTCCGACGGTTTTTCTTGTCGCGATAATCTGTCTGTTGATATTCGTCAGGCAGACTTTGTCATCATCTATCAGATCAAATTCACCGACACCGCTTCGTGCCAGAGCTTCACATACATATCCTCCGACACCGCCGATACCGAATACTGCCACACGGCATTCGGCCAGGTGTTCCATCGCATTTTTCCCAAATAATAATTCGGTTCTGGAAAACTGGTTTAACATTTATAAGCTCCTTAATACTTATCCGGAAAAACTCACGCCATCTTTTGCATTTTTTCCGGTTATATACTTACTGTAAAGCCGCCAATTCCTCATTAAGCGTATCCTCGGTTGCGGCCATAGCCTGAAGCGTCATTTCCAAAAGTTTGTCGAGTTCCCAGCCGAGCTGCTCTGCCCCGCGCTCGATAACTTCTCTGGAACAGCCTGCCGCAAACCCTTTGCTTTTATACTTTTTCTTAAGGGATTTGAGTTCCATGTCCTTTGTGCTCTTTGACGGTCTCATAAGTGCAGCCGCACCTATAAGCCCTGTAAGTTCATCCGCCGCAAAAAGGACCTTTTCCATCTCATGAATCGGCTCAACATCTATTGTAACACCGCAGCCCACAGTTATACCATATCCATGTGAACATACGGCATGAATTATATCATCGCTTACTCCGCCGTCCCTTAATAGTTCCGGTGCCTTCAGGCAGTGTTCTTCGGGATATATTTCAAAATCAATATCATGAAGCAGACCTACAATGCCCCAGTATTCCGCGTTATCGCCGTATCCGAGTTCTTTTGCATACCATTTCATTACAGCCTCAACCGTAAGCGCATGCTGAATGTGAAAAGAATCCTTATTATATTTCTTTAAAAGTTCAAATGCTTCGTCTCTGGTAACCATCCTGTCCTCCTTAAAATGACCTATTTAAATAGCCGAAAGACTCTTTCGAATCCCCCGGCTAATATATTTTTATCCAAATTACCTATTAATTCGATAGGTTTAGACAAGTCTACCACATTTGATAAAGTTATTCAAGGATTTATTGGAATTGGTGATACTTCATTTTTATTATCTGTTTTTCAATATTTTTCGAAAACTCTAGCCACATTTTCTCGTAACAGTTCTTTCTAAAAATCCTCCAGATATATCCCAATATCAACATGCATCTTTAATCCCGTCTCTTCCAAAAATCAGAAGAAAATCTACGGATTTACGATTACCGTTTTAAAACGAATCAACACGAACGAATGCCTTTTTGCACCACTCGATTACGGTATCGAATTCCTTATCAAAGTCATAATCATCCGGTAATTCCGCCATCATTAAAATCTTCTTATCCTCATCGTTTACGACTTCTTTGAGTTCTCTTTTGGTCTTGATAAATACTCCGTTCTCCAGGTAGTAAATATTCTGAATCAAAAAGAAGAAACCCTTCAGCGTGGCACGGAATTTCCTTATGTTCTTTTCCCTGTCCGCATGAATGTAACGATGGCATAATTCATGATACAGATTGCCGAGACTCGTTTTCACATAAATAATCTCTTCTTCCCTGCCAGCTTTCGGCAAGAATTCCTCAAGGTTACCGTAAAGATCCTTCGTTGTATTTAAAAGCTGGATTGTTTCCAAAGGCGTCCATGTCTTCATTTCATCTCTTCCGCAAATGAATCCGCATGCCTTTTCGCTGTATCCGATTCTTTCAAGCATATCCCTGTAAGCATTCATATCCTCAACACATAAACCGTCAATAACAACCATAACATCTATGTCGCTTTGTTCATGCGCTTCACCGCGAAGATAACTCCCCTGAAGTCCAACGTACAAAAGCCGTTCTTTGTAAACGGCCTTTGCTTCATCAAGAAAATTGTTTATATATTCATTCAGGTCAAACATAATGAGGTCTCCTTAAGTATTATATTCATGCATCCAGAAAAAAACTTCATTTCTCAATTATTCTTAAATTCCCGTATAACCTCCAGAAATCTTTCGCCATACTTATTATACTTGATTTCTGCAATTCCACTTATATCAAGCATATCATACTTTGTCGTAGGTTGTTTATATGCAAGATCAACAAGTACTTTATCTGAAAAAACACAAAATGCAGGTAGCGATTCTTCTTTTGAAATATTTAATCTAAGTGCTTTTAATCTTTCAAATAATTCTTTTGAATCTGCTTTTATCTCCGCTTTCTTTTCTTCAGACTTTGCCGTATTCTTATTTACTTCAGTTTTATTATTTGTTATCTCTTCTTCCGCCTTTTTATGACTTAAAAATACTTCTCGTACAGATAACTTTTGTCCTTTATCAAAATCAGTATCTTTTTTATCTGATTTGAATTTCTCAACATCCTCCCAGTAATACATACCTTTAGAGAATGCTAAAGGAAATAAAAAATCCTTTTCTGTCTCTGATTCAAAAAAAACAGTGAAGTCTTTTACCACACCTGATTTTGAATACCCAACTCCTATAATCTCCCCTTTACCATAAGAAAACTGATAAACAATATCTCCACATTTTGGTTCTCTAACAGGTGCTTTATTCTTTTGCTGATTCAAGTAAGAATCTGTATTGGATGAATTAGTTGTTCCGTTTCCAGGTTGTTTGGTTACTTTCCTCTTATCTTGTAATTCCACTTTTGTACCCGTAAGTGAATTCGAAGATTTTCTATTAATCTTCTTTGTAAAGTTTACTTCGGGGTTCTGTAATTCATCAATAAAAATCGATTTTTCATCTTCAAATTTAAATATATTTAATTTAGCCTTTGCCCTAGTCATTCCGACATAGAAAAGTCTTCTTTCTTCTTCTCCTGCTTTCTCTTCACTTTTACTTAGCGGTTTTTTTATCAACGCGGAATCCGATGGAAAAACGCCATCGCAAATATCCATCAAATATACCTCATCATATTCGAGGCCTTTAGATGAATGAATTGTCGATAGTATAAACTTTGAATTATAATTCCTTGGGCCTTCTTTAAGCAGATTGTACAAGTATCCAAACCTTTTTTCAAACCCCTCAAGAGTTTTCTCCCGATAAGCTAACATGGTAAGAATAAAAATCTTATTTGTATCCATACCATTTCTTGCCATGTAATCACCATATCCCATTCTGTTAACAATCCTAAAAATTGCTTTGTCAGGGGATTCTTTAAGCATATTACTCAGGTGAGTTCTTGCAGAATGACATTTACCTTTTACCATTCCATTAATTGAAGAAATGTACTCTGCTGTTTCAAGAATCGGAATATTCTTTTCCTTACTTAAATAACACATCTTCTCCGCCTGGTTTTTCTTTAGATATGTTTGGAATTTATAATATACTTTCATAAAAAGATCTGTGTCATATGGATTTCTGGCAAATCTCAAAATATTAAAGACATCCTGAACTACTCTGTGAGAAAAGAATGTCATTTCCAAACCTTTTATGCGATAAGAAATATTATTTCTTTCAAGAATATCAACCAAAGGAATACAGCTTTCATTCAAACGATATAAAACAGCCGTCTCCTGTTTACAATCCTCAGCAACTTTCAAAAGATAATTATACTGATTACTTCTCCCTTTTAGTTCAATGAAACGCACATCGCTTCCCTCAGGATGGGTTGCCTGCATTGTTTTTTTATGACGATACTCATTTCTTTGAATGAAACAATCCGAAAGACTAACAATTTTAGCATTAGATCTGTAATTCCTGTTCATCACAAGAACTTTAGCATTGCTATGAACCTTTTCAAAATCAAGTAAAGCCTCAGGATATGCCGCTCGGAAACCATATATACTCTGATCCTCATCTCCAACCATGAAAAGATTACCATTTACCCCTGATAGCAAACATATAATCTCATGCTGTATCTTTGAAGTATCCTGTGCTTCATCAACACAAATATATTGAAACTGTTTCCTAAAATCGGATAATAAATCATTGTCTGTTTGGAGCATCCTGTATGCATAAACCATCTGATCGTCATAGTCCATCAAACGATTATCTTTTAGAAACTGATTATACGCACTATAAGCTTCAGTTAAAGGGATATTTTCTCTTGAACCTATCTTTCTTATCTCGTTTTCATCAAGAAGCATATTTTTACAATAGGTAATCCATGTTTTTAAATTCTTAATATCACTCTCCGTAGGATACTCAGGAAGTATTTTAGAAATAATATCCGAAATAATGCGATTCGTTTCTTTTTCTTCTGTAATAAGGTCAAAAGAAGTCTTTCCTATCTTTTTTCCATATGCCTGAATAATTTTTGAACAAATGCCATTAATCGTTCTAAACTCAATTTTCGAAGCAACATCTTCACCAAAAATAGAAGAAAACCTCTGTCCCATATCTTTTGTCGCAGCAATAGTATATGTTAATACCAAAATATTATCAGGAGAAATATTACGAAATAGAATCATATATCCTATACGCGTAACCAAAACGGTAGTTTTTCCACTTCCCGGAACAGCAAGAAGAAGAACCGGTCCATCAACCGATTCTACTGCGTGTAATTGTTGTTCATTTAACTTTTTCGCGTATAAAGATACGAATTCAGATTTTTCCATATATTTTGTAATATTATTGTTCTATATTCATTCTCCAATCCAATCGGAAGCCCTTGCATTTTCAGAATAAAACTTTAGATAATTATATCATAAAGATTACTCATTTGTGACTTCCAAACATAGAAAGAATTGTGATAATGAATAAAAAAGAATACCACTACACCTAGGTATTCTTTCTTATTCGACATAACTATAGATAGCTTATATCACAGATTAATATACTAAAGCTCTATATTTTTCTAATCCAAGATTATACGGTTTTAAAATCTCCATTAAGTTATCATAATAACCCATAACAGATTGCATAACTTCTCCAATGTTAAAACAATCACAACTTCCATAATAATTCTCTTCCTCGAAATCTTCATCATGAACAAAATTTTTTTCAGTTTCATCTCCAAGCGCTATATTCGCCAGCAAAAAATCCAAGTCTTTAATTATCGATTCAGGCATATCCATAGCTGCAACTATTAATTCGGTTCTTACCTCATCTGCTTTTTCTTCAATTTTCTCGTATCTGAAAACGCTACCATCATAATATATATCACATTCTTCAATTTCACCTTCCGGAATCATTCTTTCGAAATAATTTGCTTCTGCTACAGTTAGTTTTTCATACTGAATTTTGCTCTTTTCTTTGCTAAATACTTTTAATAATCCTACAAAAGATCTAACAACTCTTTTAACCGCTTCTTTTTCATCAAAATTATTATAATTCATTTTTCTTTCTCCCTCCTCTATCGGTTCT
>JAIKXN010000068.1 GCA_024684055.1 Lachnospiraceae bacterium
TCTGACGATTTTCTTCTTGCCGGTCATATCGTCGCTGATCCGATTATTCATCGCGTTTCTGTTGAGCACACCCGTCAGAAGGTCGGTCGAGCTCATGATCTTCATCTTGCGGATATTCTGCTCGTTGGCGATTTCAGCCGAAAGAATGAATGAAGTCAGGCTTAAAGTCTCTTTAATCATAAATGTTTTTTCGGGGTCAAAATTGCCTGCCCAGATGTAACCTATTGTTTTATTATCAGATCTTAACGGAAAGATTACGATGCTCTTTACGGAGTCGCTTCGAAGGGAATCGATCCATTCAGGTGCGATCTTTCTCGCTTCATCCATATCCCTCTCATTTGCCATGACGAAACAGTTGCTCTTTTTCATGAGTCTGGGCCAGGTTTCGATCACCTTATAAAACTCCTCTTTAAGAAATGCTTCCAACGGAACCTGATTCGGATCGTTGCCGTAATCCTCGCACAAAAGCTTATATTCTCTCTTTTCAAAATCCGTAAGCAGAATACTGCATCTCTTTGCGCCGCATTGCTTGCGTATGTCGGCAACAACCGCATTCATCGATTCAATAAAATCATCGGTTTCACGAAGTTTAAGACAGGTCTTTATTACATTTCCCGCCGTTTCCGAGGAAATATCGGCAAGTTTTTCTATATCGGCCTTCGGACTCATTTCATATGAAAATACAAGCATTTTCTTATCCGGATCATCCGATACCAGGGGGGTCAGGAAAACCTCCATCCAGGCGTTATAGCGTTCGATATCAAAATATGTATGCACAGGTCTTTCGGTCTTAACGCAATTGTCACAAAGAGCCTCAAAATTTGCGGCTTTCGGAATATACCTCGTATAAGGAACGTTTTCTTCAAAATCTTCCGGTTTCTCAACGACGGTACGCTTGTATGCATCGTTTGCATCAACAATCTTATACCTCTCATCGCCTTCTTCTTTCAGCTCAACGGACATAACGCATGCCACTCTGCTGAATTGCGATAAAAAAATCTTGTAATCCATGTTTTCCCCTTTTTGACACGGTTGCATGTAAATACTATAAACACTCAACACTGTCTGAATCTATTTACACTCAACACTGTCTGAATCTTTTTACACTCAACATTGTCTGAATCTATTTACACACAACTCTGTCTGAATTTTTTCGTCAACCTGAATGTGCTGCACAGCACACTTTCAGATAAGCATTTACAGTCTGAATTAATTTACACGAAAATGATCTTTTCCCGATTTCTCGTATTATTACATTTGTATTTTTCCGGTTAATCTGCTTTTTTATGCAGTCGTATTATGCTCCTTCAGGAACTCAACAAACTCACTTTCCGGTACGGGCTTTGAATAGTAAAAGCCCTGGATGAACTCAATATCCATATCTTTCATGGTTTTCATCTGTTCTTCCGTTTCAATTCCCTCTACGACTACTCTTTGATTCATCTTGTGAAAGATGTCTACCATACCGGTTAAAACGTACTTTATTTTCTCATTTTCAAAGAATCCGCGAGTGAATTTATAATCAAACTTTATGATATTTACGGGCATATTTACGAAATAATCGATGTTGGAACGTCCCGTACCGAAATCATCCAGTGAGAAGTTCACGCCGTTCGCGATCAGCTTTTCCATGTTTTCAACCATTACATCCTGATTTTCGCCGGCAGCCGTTTCAGTTATTTCAAGATTGATCCACGAAGAATCTATCTTATATTTTTCAATGTTTTCCAGTACAAACTTTGCCGGATTTTCGTGGTCAAACTGAGCCGCCGAAACATTGACTTCCACCTGATTGAGACCGTATTTTCGGCTTTCGCCCTTTGCAAAGAACTGACATACTTTTTCAAATACGCGTATTCCGAGCTGAATGATCTGGCCGTTTTCTTCGGCAACCGAGATAAACTTTGCGGGCGGAACGATGTCCCCGTTTTCAAGTCTGATACGCACCAGGGCTTCCGCAGAACTGAAGCGAGATTCCCTGACATTGAAAATCGGCTGGAAGAAAACTTCGACTCTGTCTTCTTTTAAAGCCTCGTCTATCATGGCTTTTACGCTGTTCTGGTCCCTTAATTTCTGAACCATATCCTCGTCGGCAATGAGAATTTCCTGCTCGGTTTCAAGATAATTGTGAAGGAAACTGAAAAATTCTTCCGGTCCCGTTAACAATGTGCTGTCTTTTATCAGAAGATACGTTCCCTTGGCAGGAAGAAACGTTGCCCCATCTTTTAATCTTTTGATCTCGGCATGCATTTCGACCATTCTTTTTTCATCATCGTAAAGAACGCAGAACGTCTCGTCATCGATACGAAAGGCGGGCTCGGGTCCGAGATTGACGAGCGCGGCGGAAGTACGCATAACTGCTTCCTGTTCCAGGCTGTAGTCAACATAGTCCGTCAGATAGTGTATCTTTGCCGTAAAAAGTGAAAAGCGCTTGCCAAACTTGTATTTGTCATGCACATATGCGGAAAGAGCCTTCGTGGTAAAAAGCCCCGTCGTTCCGTCGATGAATTCGCTCGGATTTTCAAGCTGAATGTAAAGAATGACCATGCCAAATGCCGATGCGAAACCAACGAGCAAAAGCTGCGGCAAAACAAACTGAATAAAAGCCGCGAGAAGCCATGTGCCCTGCCACAAAAGCATGGCCATGAATCTTCTGCCCGGCATTTTCTTTTTGAATGCAAATGTAAGGGTGATGGTTGCGAGAATGAATACGGCTGAAAGTGCATACGCAACCGATGTAGACGGTCCGAAAGAGTAAACGATACGTCCTTCAACAGTGTAACTGATCGGCAAAACGAACATCAGCACTTCGCCGATTCCGAATATCGTATGGCTAATGATCCTGATGACCTTCGCCCAGGTTTTATTTCTCGGAAGCAGGTTGGTGGAGACGTACTGATAGCCGTAATAGCCCTGCAAAACAAGCAGCATTATGTAGAGCTTGCATATGATTTTGGTCACACCGCCAAAGACGCCTTCATTCACGGAAATCGTAATAAAAATAACGGATACTATGTCGAAAGTAAGGCATGCAAAGCATGCGTAAACCGCACGAAGAAAAAGCTTGCGGTTCATTAGATCAAGCTTTTTTTCGCGGTGAAACATAACCAGAATGGTTAACAATATGAATAAAGCACAACACTGAAGCTCAATATTCATTCAAATAATTTCCTCTTTTTGCCCAAAAAACTCCACAAAGAATATTTCGGCAGATTTGAATGAATTTTTTAGTGATTTTTTAATTCTTGTCCATTTTGTAGTTTTCATAAGAATCAGGCTTTTTTGCCGTCAAGGAAGACTCTGAATCTCTCAAGAATCTTTTTCATGTCGTCTTCAAGGTAATCCGTACCTTCAGCAATAATTCCGGCAGGTACTCCGTACATCGCATCTGCCATCGCACCGGCAATCGCAGCGAGTGTATCGGTATCGCCGCCAAGTGAAACTGCGTTTCTGACAACATCTTCATAAGAATCGCCTTCGAAGAAAGAAGCAAGTGCTTTGGGAAGCGAATCCTGGCACCATTCAACATGCTCGTGAAGAGGTCTTAACTCATCTACAGTCTTTGAAACATCGTATCCGAATTCTCTGATGACGTATTCCTTAATCTCTTCTTTCGAAACACCGGTGCGTGCTAGGAACATAACTGCTGCCGTGCATTCCGCTCCTTTGATTCCTTCAGGATGATTGTGGCTTACTTCCGCCGTTGCCTTTGCAGCTTCTCTCGTACGATCAACCGTATCATAAATCCAGCCTGCTGCCGAAACTCTCATTGCAGAACCGTTTCCGAAACTTTTGTAAGGTTCCGGATCGTCTGTGAGTACCCAGCTAAAGAATCTTGCACCATATCCTGCATCCGGATATCTCTGACCCCATTTTTTCATGAATCTGATGCTTTCTTTTCTGATGGTCTCAGCATCCGCATCCTTTCCTGCATTCATCAGTGCTTCCATTATTGCGATGGTCATAACCGTATCATCCGTCCAGCCGTCTTCTTTTGTGAAAAGTTCAAAATCCTTTGTCTTTCCGCCACGATCAAATTCAAATCTGCTGCCGATAATATCTCCAAAAATTGCTCCGTACATTTTTTATCCTCCTATTGTTGTGAGAGGGTAGCCGCTCTCACTTATCTCACCTTGTAAACTCACTCAAAACCGGAGGGGTTCGGGGACTACCTTTCCCTTACCTTGATTTAATGATACACAAGTTTTAAGGAGAATGTGTCGAGTGACGAGCGACAATTTTAGACGGCAATAAAAAAGAAGTTATCGTTACGCAATAACTCCTGTATCATTTGCTCATTCCAAGCTGACTTTTAATCATTCTCAGCACACGAAGTTCTCTCTTTATCATGACTTCATCAAAAAAGACTTCGCTGGTATAAATATCATTTGCCTTAATAGCGGTATCAATGTCAACAATTCTGAGAACAAATTCCGCATCTTGTTCATAATCGTCCAATTCCTGATCCACCAGCTTATCCTGTATATCGCAAAAATAGTAATAGTTCTCCTGCTCGAAAATAGTATTCTCGGCCTTATCGCTCTTTTGCCTTCGAAGTACACTTCCGAATTCACGGATACTTTCCGGAATGACAACCATTCCAACTTCCTCTCTGACTTCGCGAATCAAAGCTTCTTTTTTATCTTCATCATCATGTATTCCGCCTCCGGGAAATTTATAATATTTATCCCGTTGGCTGTATACGAGAGCTATCTTATCACCACGAATAATGATAGCTCTGGCTGACGGTCTTCTAAAAACAGAATCTGTTTTCTTATAATCTTTTAAATCTATTTCAAATAATCTTTTCTCAATATCCACGATAATCCTTTTTTTATCCGTTCTCCAACATCTTTGAAATGGTTCCCCGGATTATATTCAAGCACACAGTTAACCTCTTTTTCCTGCAGATCTTTATAAATTTCCTCTATCGAATCTTTTACCTTCGCCATCTCGGAATTTCTTGTTTTATGTTCCTTATCTCCAAGACTCAGATATACGTTTTGAGTAAGTATATTTCTTTCCTTGCAGAAGGAAACAAAATCGGGAAACCAGACTGAA
>JAIKXN010000085.1 GCA_024684055.1 Lachnospiraceae bacterium
ATCAGCTTACGAAAAATCCGGCAAAGTCAACAGCGATTACAAATATCGCGAGAGAAATATCGGAAACGGCAGCGATGATTACGACAGAGAGCTTCTTAAAAAAGTAAATGAAAAAATTAAGAAACGCGAGAATAAATTTAAAGTTGCTTCGTTTGTTGCAATTGCCGTAGCAGTAGTTTTAATTCTCGTTATGTTCCTTCCGATTGTTCCCGTAAGACACGACAGCATGGATATTCGTGTGCTGGTTAATAACATGAGCAATTACTCACTGGATGAATTTCCGGAAGCGGGAAAATTCGAGGATTTAAAAGACGACAATACGATTTTTGTATACGATGATGACTGCGTTAAAAACAAGGCGTTTGATGAGCTTACATTCTACGAAGTTAATGCCCCTATTTTACCTCAGGATACAACATTTATGGTGGCAGAAGGCTTTGATCTTTCCAAACTCGTAGTTGTTGAAGTATCCAGCAACAAGATAATCAAGAGCTACAGTTACAAAGAAAAGAATTCAAGACTGGTATTCAGTCATTTCAGAACATCGCTTGCAGGACTTATTCTTTCAAACGATGAAAACAGCTTCACAACGAGAGTCGTAAACTTCGACGGTGTTAAAGAAGTTGTATTCGAGTAACGGCAAGGAGACAGGTTCTCCCTGTCGACATCTACTATAAATTATACCCGGGGCGGCACATGTTACATAAGTGTTGTTATGTAGCGTGTGTTTGCCTCGTTTTATTTCTTTTTATTTTTTTGAAGGCATTTGCCGGGAATAGAGCTGTATTTCGTTATTGCTTAGCTAAAAATATTTGAAGGAAAAACCAAAGGATTTAAGCCAAATATTTTTTATGACAAAAGCGGCAATTAAAAATCTTTATTATTTCAATTTCGCCCGGAATAATTTATAATGGGATTACATCAATTCGAAAGGAGAAAAAAGTTATGGTGGCGTTCTTAAGATTAAGAAATATCTGATAAGCATGAGACCTTATATGAATAGTTTCATGCTTATGTTTTCGGCACATAAAACTATTTAATTTAAGGAGAAAACTATTATGATATTTCAGGACAATATAATCAAAGAATATTTAAAAAATGTTTATTTTATTACAGGAACAGCATGTGGCGGAAAGACGACTTTAACGAAAGCACTCGTCAAAAAATATAACCTGCCGGTATACGTTATCGATGAGCGTTTTGAAGAGCATCAGGCGATTTCCGATTCCATTCATCAGCCCAACATGAACAGGCAGTTTAAGGATGCCGATGAGTTTTTCGGAAGAAGCGTGGAAGAGTACAAGAAATGGCTTCTCGAAAACGGCAGGGAACAGCTTGATTTTATTCTGCTTGACCTCATCAGACTTTCGCAGAATCAGATTTATTTGTGCGATATACACTGTGCGGATGAGGAAGTGATGAAGTTTTCCGATCCTTCAAGAGTCGTATTTATGCTAAAGTATCCGGAGGCAATTGTCGATGAATATAGTAACAGACCGGATCACAAACCGTTCCACGATTTTCTGCACAGCGCTACGGATTATGAAAAGGCCAAAGCTACCTGTAATGAGACATTATATTCTTTAAACATAGATTTTTATAATTTCGTGAAAAACAGCGATTATTTCTGGCTGGAGCGCGATAATAACAGAAGTGTGGACGAAACGGTTGAGATCGTGGCAAAGCACTTTGGATTTGATCGTTTGTTTGAAAAGAATTAGCTTTTAATTATGTTTTTTTTGCGGGCGGCACTTATCTGCCGCCCGTTTTTATAACATAAGAAAAAAATTCGCCACTGCAGTGTGTATGCAGTGGCGTTTTCTATGCTTTAAAGTTTTATGATTTTGTCGGACAAGGATAAAAATACATAATTGATTTTTAAACTTCTTTCAGCTTCTCCGACAGTTCGCTGATGGCTTTCACCAGCTTGATGTGGTTTAGTTTTATGAATTCAATATTGTCATCGGCAGCAGCTTCTTCAAGGGCACGTGCCTGTTCGAAAAGTTTCATTGCACCGATAGTTTTCGATGAACTCTTAAGTGAGTGAACCAGGATTCTGTAATCCTTCATGTTCTCTTCTTTAAGGAATCCGGTCAGGTTATTGAGTTTCTCTTCTGAAGATTCCGAATAGTCATTTAAAAGTTCCAGATAAAAAGTTTCATCTTCGCCGCAGAATGTAAGGGCCTGCTTTACATCAAGATTGAGGGAAGAAGCCTTTTTAATTCGTTCTGCAACTGAAAGCTTTTTATCGGTACCGGAGGGACTTGATGTAACTGCGTTTGTTTCCGAAGAATTCGAATCCATATCTCCGGTATTCTCAACATTAAATTCAATAACCTCATCATCGGATGTTTTTCTATTTTCCGAAATATCGCCGGATGTTTTTTTATTTTCCTGAACATCATCAGAATTATTTTCCGCGGAAAATTCGATAACTTCCTCATCCGCGATAACTTCTTCGTCTGCTTCTCCGATCTTTTCTTTGGGAAGATATTTAAACAGAAGTTT
>JAIKXN010000107.1 GCA_024684055.1 Lachnospiraceae bacterium
AACGTTAAGAACATGATCGCAGGCAAGCAGTCAATGTCTATCTTCAAGGATACTCGTACACTTGCTCAGAAGACAGTTGAAATGGTAGACGCTATCCTTAAGGGCGGCACAGCTCCTACAAACGATACTACAACATACGACAACGGTGTTAAGGTTGTTCCTTCATACCTTTGCGAGCCGGTATTTGCTGACGTTAACAACTACAAGGAACTCTTAATCGATTCCGGTTACTACACAGCAGATCAGTTACAGTAATTCCCCTATGAGTAGATCGTTAATAATGATTTAACTCATTCCCTACATAAAGTTAAGTCCCCTTCGAATAAAAGGGGACTTAACTATGTAAAAACAAGATTGTGACAAAGTAAAGACAAAATTTTAGTAATCAAAACAGGAGGGATAAAATTGGCCAAAATATTACTTGAAATGCAAAATATTACCAAGATATTCCCGGGCGTTAAGGCACTTGACAATGTCAACCTTCAGGTTGAAGAAGGTGAAATCCATGCTCTTGTTGGTGAAAACGGAGCCGGTAAATCGACATTGATGAACGTATTAAGCGGTATTTATCCTTACGGATCTTACGAAGGAAAAATAATATACGACGGTCAAGAATGTAAATTCACGAATATAAAAGACAGTGAAGCACTGGGAATCGTCATTATTCATCAGGAGCTTGCACTTATTCCTTATATGACAATCGGAGAGAACATGTTCCTGGGCAATGAACAGGGAAAGTCCTGGAAGATTGATTGGGCTGAAACTTACGGTAAGAGCGATGAATATTTAAGAACGGTCGGATTAAAAGAATCGTCGCGTACCTTGATTAAAGATATAGGCGTCGGCAAGCAGCAGCTCGTTGAAATTGCAAAGGCTCTTGCAAAGAATGCCAAACTTCTTATTCTCGATGAGCCGACATCATCACTTAACGAAAACGAATCAAAGGATCTTTTGGATTTGCTTCTTAAGTTCAAAGAGAACGGTCTCACATCAATTATCATATCTCATAAGTTAAATGAGATTTCATACGTTGCAGACAAGATTACGGTTATCCGTGACGGTGCGACAATCGAAACACTCGACAAAAAGACGGATGATATTTCCGAAGCAAGAATCATCAAAGGAATGGTTGGACGTGAAATATCCGACAGATTCCCCAAGAGAGAAAAGAACATCGGAGAGATTAACTTCGAGGTTAAGGACTGGAATGCATATCATCCCATTTACAGCGAGAAAAAGATTATCGACCATGTAAGCATATATGCAAGAAAAGGAGAAATCCTCGGCATCTGCGGTCTTCAGGGTGCGGGACGTACCGAATTTGCGATGAGCGTATTCGGCAAGAGTTACGGCGAGAAGATCAAGGGAACGATTATTAAGGACGGCAAAGAAATTCACCTTAACAATGTTCAGGAAGCCATTAAGAACAAACTTGCATACGTTACCGAAGACAGAAAAGGCAACGGACTTATCTTAAGCAATTCGATTAAGTTTAATACCACACTTGCAAATCTTGATGCCGTAAGTAAAAATTCGGTAATCAACAAAGACAAGGAATATGCGGTAGCTGTTGAGTATAAAGAAAAACTCAAAACCAAATGTCCTACCGTAGAGCAGAATGTAGGAAACCTGAGTGGCGGTAACCAGCAGAAGGTTCTCCTTGCAAAATGGATGTTCGCGGATCCGGATATTCTGATTCTTGACGAACCCACACGTGGTATCGACGTAGGTGCAAAGTACGAGATTTACTGTATCATGAATCAGCTTGCGACAGAAGGCAAGACGGTTATCATGATTTCTTCGGAAATGCCCGAACTTCTCGGTATGTGCGACAGACTTTACATCATGAATGAGGGAAGAATTGTCGGAGAAATGCAGGCCGAAGAAGCTACTCAGGAATCAATCATGGCTAGAATAATTCAGAGTGAAAGCGAATAATAAAAATAATTATTGAAAAGGAGAAGAGTGATGGAAAAAAAGAAAGACAGTTCGAAAGCCATAGAGTTTATCAAAAAATATGCAATGGTTATCGTTCTCGCACTTGTTTTGGTATTTTTCTCAATTACTACAGGTGGTAGAATTCTTTTACCCAACAACATAAGTAATATTATTTCACAGAACGCTTACGTGTTCGTTTTGGCAACCGGTATGCTCCTCTGTATCCTTACAGGCGGTAACATCGATCTTTCGGTTGGTTCGGTTGTATGTTTCGTAGGTGCCGTGGGAGCTACATTAATGGCTTCATTCGGCGTTCCCTGGCCGGTAGCGGCTCTTATAATGTTCGCGGTAGGTACATTAATCGGTGCAACTCAGGCTTTCTGGATTGCATACGTAAGAATCCCGCCGTTTATCGTAACACTTGCCGGAATGCTTATATTCAGAGGCTTGAGTAACGTCGTATTAAACGGTCTTACCGTAACAATTAACGACAAAGTCGGATTCGTCAAATTCTTTGGCGGTGGCGCAGACTGCTACGTACCCGACTTCATCGGAAAACTCTTCGGAGATGTTTTTACGGTTAACATTACATGTCTTGTAGTCGGATTTATTGCTGTAATTCTTTTTATAGGACTTGAGATCTTCGGAAGATTAAAGAGACTTAAAAAAGGTTATGAAGTAGATAAACTTATTCCCTGGGTAATTAAGCTTGTTCTTATCTCAGCGGTAGTTGTTGCAGTTACAATCCTTCTCTCAATGTTTAAAGGTATTCCTTCGGTACTTATCATTGTAAGTGTTGTAGTTCTTATTTACTCATACATTACTTCGAATACCACCACAGGCCGTTACTTCTACGCAGTCGGCGGTAACGAGAAAGCAACAAGACTTTCAGGTATCAATACCAACAAGACATACTTCCTTGCTTACATGAATATGGGATTCCTGGCAGCTTTGGCAGGTATGATCACAATCGCTCGTATGACATCGGCTCAGCCTACATACGGACAGAACTACGAAATGGATGCCATCGCATCATGTTTCATCGGTGGTGCTTCCGCATACGGCGGAATCGGTACGGTTCCCGGCGCTATCATCGGTGCAACCCTTATGGGTGTTATCAACTTAGGCATGCTTATCATGGGTGTTGACCAGAACATGCAGAAGGTTGTTAAAGGTCTCGTTCTTCTTGCAGCCGTTATCTTCGATGTAGTATCAAAGAGAGGCTTCAAGCTTATGGCTAAGAACTAATACCTCGAAAAAGGTAAAATATAAAGTGTAAATAGGTGATAAAGTAACGTAACAAAACAGGATGCCATCCTTCCGCTCGGGAGGGTGGCATTTTTTTATAACTATAGTTTGTCCCCTTTTCCTCTTTGATTTGCGGTAGAATTGAAACATTAATTATGTTACAATAAGACGATAATGCAAAAATGGGGTTTAGTCCCGAATAATGTATACAGAGGGTAAAATATGAATATAACGGCTGATGCAAAAAGTAATGTAAGTTTTAACAATTGTTCGGACCATTGTATCGGTACCGGAAGAATGGATCTTGCTCTTCACAAAGAATATCTCGACCAGCTTAAGATCACTCAGGATGAGATAGGCTTTTCATACATAAGAGGTCACGGACTCTTTTCGAAATACATGGGTATCTACAGGGAGTTCGGATTCGGAGATATGCCCAAAACCGAGGACTACTGTTTTACATATCTTGACATGGTAATGGATTCGTATCTCGGAATGAATATAAGACCGATCCTCGAACTCGGTTTTATGCCCGACGATCTTGCATCCGGAACCGAAACGACATTTTTCTGGAAAGGCAAAGTCTCACCGCCCAAGGATTACGACAAATGGGCAAGACTTGTAAAGAAAACACTCGAGCATCTTATCGAAAGATACGGTATCGATGAAATAAGAAACTGGCCCGTTGAAGTCTGGAACGAACCCAACCTTCCTTCTTTCTGGAAGGATGCCGACATGGAAGAGTATTTCAAACTTTACGAGTATACAAGCAAAGCCATTAAGGAAGTCGATGCGAAGATCAGAGTCGGCGGACCTGCGATCTGCGGTGTTGATGACGAAAGATGGCTTAAGTGTTTCCTTGACTTCGTAAAGGAAAAGAAACTCCCGCTTGATTTTGTTTCAAGACATCATTATACAAGTTACATGCCCAAGATGGACGGACATTATGCTTACATAGATCTTCATGAACCGAAGAATGCATTTGCATGGCTTGAAAGATCGAGAGATATCGTGGATTCATACGATGAATTTAAGGGTATGGAAATCTTTATCACGGAATTTAACACTTCGTATGTTCCCAATGCGCCCATTCACGATACAACACTCAATGCCGCTTACGTGGCGCACATGCTTTCGAGACTCGGTGACAAGCATTCGTCATATTCATACTGGACATTCGGAGATGTTTTTGAAGAGTTTGGAGTTCCGTTTACTCCTTTCCACGGAGGATTCGGTCTTGTTGCAAACGGACTTGTCAAGAAGCCCACATTTTATACTTTTGCTTTTTACAAGAAGCTTAAAGGTCAGTGCATTTACAAAGGCGATGAAGGTGTTATCGTAAAGACGCCCGACGGAAAGATCAGAGGACTCTTGTGGAATGTCGATTTCTATAATGAAGGAAAGGAACTTGATGTTAACATCAGCCTTTCGAATATCGAGGACGGCGAATATTTCAATCTTGAAAAATTTGTCGATGAAAACCATGCAAATCCTTTGAAAGTATGGCATGAAATGGGTGAACCCGCATCTCTTAATGCCGAACAGAAAGATATTTTAAGAGCCGCTGCCGAACCCGGCATCGATTCTTCAAACAAAATATCCGAAAACGGAAAGATCAGTCTTAATTACAGATTAAAACCCAACGAAGTAAGATATTTTGAATTAAACAAAATAAAAAGAAATGCCGACAGGGGATACGATTACGAAAGGGTGATCGCGCAGAAATGCGTCCCTGATGAAAATCAGGCATAAAAAACGGAGGAAGTTATGAGTCAGAAAAAAAGACTTGCTGAAAAACGTAAGAGAGAAGAAGCATTAAAGAAAGAGCTGCAAAGCCGCAAGAGAATGCAGATAAGCATTATTGCGATAGTTGTTGTTGTAGTCGGGATCATTGCCGGTGCGATCATTTATGATCTGGCAAAAGAGAGCGAAACAAAACTTGATTATTCCATCGGTCTTGATGCAAACGGAAGAATTAAAGGCGTTGATACTTCCAAATGCGTTGAACTTGCCGATCTTAATCAGCTTAACATGAATCCCGAGGATTACTATCCTTCCGAAGACGAAGAAGATTCTTACATTCAGATGCTTCTTGCTTCTTATCCTTTCCTTGATGAGAAGAAGGGCGAAGAGGTTGCTGACGGCGATGTTGTCGCAGTTCTTTACAAATGTTTTGTTGACGGAGAAGAACTCCCCGATGAAGGTTCGGGCGACAATCCCGAAAGGATCGTAATAGGTTCATCGGATTATCCCGAAGAGTTCGAAGAACAGATACTTTCTCACAAAACCGGTGAATCATTTTCCTTTACAATGCCTTTTCCTTTGGATTATTCCAACCCCGACGTGGCAGGTCTTGATGCTGAATTTGAAATTACGATCAAAGGAAAATATGTCGATTCCGAATTCAATGATGAATTCATAGAAAGAAACTTCGGCGGTCTTGTTGACGGTACGGAAGATTTCCTTGAAAAATACAGAAAAGATTCCGCGGAAACGGATTTCGACGATTATGTCAAGGATTACCTGACTGAAGGATCAAAAGTTGACGTTCCCGCTGCTTACTTAAAGAAAATGGTTAAGTATACAAAAGCCAAAGACTTAAAGCAGATGGCATCCACAAACGAAACATTCTTAAACCTTTACGGATATGAAAAGTACAAGAATGTTTACGAGATGCGTAATACAACAAAAGCCGATTATGAGAATGAAGTGCTTGAGAGCGCAAAAGAAGAAGCTGTAAACAATCTTATTTATCAGGCTGCTTTCGACAGCCTGGGCTTAAGCATCACGGAAGATGATATTAACGCCACAATAGAGGGTTATGCCGTTTCCGATGACGAAACCGAAAGCGTTGTCGAAAGATTCGGAAGACCTTATCTTGTTCAGCAGACAATGCACAAGGCTGTCGATACATATCTGAAGGAGAGTTACAACCTTCCGTAAAGTGTGAAAAGTCCATGAATACGGGTAATTGCGCATTGTGGGCAAAAAAAGTTTATGATATAATTTTAAATACATATTAAATAGATTTTCTACCCGGAAAGGAGACCAGAAATAATGGCAAAACAGAAAGAACCTTTAGTGAAACATATTTACACTGCCGATCCTTCGGCACATGTATTTAACGGTAAAATATATGTTTATCCTTCACATGACTTAGAGCATGACGGAGAGGATAACGACGACGGCGACGAATATCAGATGGAGGACTATCACATCCTTTCAATGGATGATGTTGATGCTCCCTGTATCGATAACGGAGAAGCGCTTAACATGCGTGATGTTCCCTGGGTAAGCAAACAGATGTGGGCTCCCGACTGTGCGGAAAAGAACGGAAAGTATTATTTATTCTTCCCTGCAAGAGACAAGAAAATGCAGTTCCATATCGGTGTTGCGGTTTCCGATAACCCTGTGGGACCTTTCAAGCCCGAACCCGATTACATCAAAGGAAGTTTCAGTATCGATCCCGCAGTTCTCGTGGATGATGACGGATCGGCATACATTTACTTCGGCGGACTCTGGGGCGGACAGCTTGAAAAATGGCAGACAGGCGAATTTGTTGAGAATCCTGCAGAGATTCCCGCAGATGCAAAGGCACTCGGACCTCAGGTTGCAAAACTTACGGACGACATGCTTCAGTTCGAAGCCGCTCCTCAGGAAATCACGATTCTTGACGAGAACGGAGAGCCTATCAAGGCAGGCGACGAGGACAGAAGATATTTCGAAGGTCCCTGGATGCACAAATACAACGGAAAATATTATCTTTCATATTCAACCGGCACGACACATTATCTCGTATATGCGATTGGTGATTCACCCATGGGTCCCTTCAAATACGCAGGCAGAATCCTCGAGCCGGTTATCGGATGGACAACCCATCATTCAATTGTTGAATACAAAGGAAAATGGTATCTTTTCTATCATGATTCTTCACTTTCAGGCGGTGTTAATCACAGACGCTGCGTAAAGTTCAGAGAACTCAAATATGATGAGAACGGAAAGATCATAACAATGAAACCTTACGAGGATTGATCTTCGTAAGAAACGACACCGATACAATTTACAATTTATGACAATATGATTTATGCGGGGGGTGTAGATATGGTATTTGCTATAATAATTGCGGTATTGGAAGCTATAGTTATTCTGGTTCTTGCTTTTATGCTTTTGAAAAAAGGCGGATCACAGGGCAGGATTACCCACCAGGCAGAACTGATAGTTAAAGGTAAACTTAATGTAGAAGACATTAACTTAGATACTACAGACAGCGCAAATGTCGTTCTGGCGAAAGCGTTCAACTCGATCAAAAATAACCTTATGACATTCGTTGAAGCTACGAAGGTCAATATGGTTACGCTTTCGGATGCGATTGAGAATCTGTCAAATACCGTTGAAGCCAACACAAAGGGTAACGACCAGATAGCTGAAAGCACAACCGATGTTGCAGTCAAAACGGCTCAGCAGCTTGAGTTTGTTAAAGACAATTTGGAACTGATCGAGTCCAACAGTTCGCAGATGCAGGAGATCGATGCCGAATTTAGGATTATAAAAGATATTCTTGACAATACTGCCGAAGAAACCAGTAACGGTATCAGCAAGATTGAAGATTTCGAAAAAGACTTGAGTATGATGTCAAGAGACCTCAAGCAGATCGATGACATTCTTTCGAAGTTTAATGAAGAGATCAAGAGAATCGGAGAAGTCGGTGATTTTATTGTCGAGATAAGCAACCAGTTAAGACTTCTTGCTTTCAATGCTTCTATCGAAGCTGCAAGAGCCGGTCAGGCCGGACGCGGATTTACGGTTGTTGCGGATCAGATGAACGACATGTCCAACAAGACAAGAGAAGGCATGCATACCATCAACGAAATCCTCAAGGAAATCAATACCAGTTCGCGAATGGTTAACGAAAGTATCGGTAACTGTAACGACACATACAACCGAAGCGAGAATGCTTTCAAGGATGTAAATGTTTCTTTCAGAAATATCAATGAAAGTGCTCAGAACATTCACGAAAAGATCGGCGCTATTTCGCAGATGTTTAACGTGATGACCGAGAACACAGACTTATCAAGAGACAAAGCGGAAAATCTTTATGCTACGGCACAGGCAATCAGTGAGAAGACTCATGAGATCGCAGCCGTATCACAGGAGGTTGCCGCAGAATCGGCCAAGATCGCTGCCAATACCGAAGCGCTCGGCGGCATGCTTACGGGAACACAGAATCTGCTTAAGCAGTTCAATACTGCCATCGTTCCCGCAGAGAAGAAGAATACCAAGCAGGTAAGAATCCTTTCTATGAGCATGCTCGACAACGACTTCTGGTACGGCGTAAGAAAAGGCGTATTCTATGCACAGAAAGAATTATCGGACAGAGATGTTGTTATAGATTATATTCCTCTTATTCATGATGATATTCCTCTCGATGACAAGGTTGATGATGCAATTCAGTCGGCGATCGACAGAAAATTCGACGGAATTATCTTCCCCGGATTTCTCGGCGGCTCGAATGAGCGCCTGAAAAAGGCTGCTTCTTCGGGAGTCAAGCTTATGTCTTACAACTGCGATTGCGACAAGTCGGTTCCGAGGATCGCATGTCTTCGCCCCGATGCACGTGAACCCGGAATTCTCGGTGCCAAGGCAGTTCAGAAGAAACTTGAAGGCCGCGGAAATGTGCTTATGCTGGTCGGAGATCTGACGGTAGGCGTTAACAGGGAAAGAAAAGAAGGCTTCAAAATGCAGCTTGAAAGCTCGAAGGGTATAAAGATCGAGGCTGAACTTACCGTTCCCGATACGGCTGACGGTGTATACAAGGTAGCGATGGACGGCCTCAAGGCTCATCCCGATACGGATGTTATTTTCCTTACAAACGGATTCCCCATTCCTGTTGTTAAAGCAATCAAGGATTCGGGCAAGTCGGGAAGAACAACGCTTGTATGCTACGACCATAATCAGGAGATATTCTCATATATCAAATCCGGTTATATTACCGCTGCTATCGGACAGGACGCTTTCGGACAGGGACACGATCCCATTATCTGGCTGTATAACAACATTGTTACGGGCGAGAAGCTCAACGAGTTTATCCCCTGCAGGCTGTCTGTTGTAGACAAGTCAAATGTTGCCAGCCTTATTGAAGCGTAAGGTTTAAGGAATAATAATATAAAGGGCTGTGAACTCAGGTTCACAGCTCTTTTTGAATTCAGTCCGCTTCTTCATCCGCGGATTCTTTATTTGTATTATGATATATTCCCGTTTCGGGAGTGATGTTGATGGATTCGGATTTTGATATTATTCCTTTGTACTGGGTAGGCGAACAGTCGGTATATTTTTTGAAACACCGGCAGAAGGTTGTCAGATTGTTGAAACCTACCTGGAATGCCACATCGGTTACGGGCATGTTGGAAGCGAGGAGTTTCTTGGCTTCAAGGATTCTTTTACTGCAAAGATAATCGTAGAAAGTCGAATCCGTATACTGTTTAAAAAGCCTGGAAAAGTGAAACTTCGAAAAGCCTGCGGTATTGGCAATTTCCTCGAGAGTCAGATCCTCCGAGTAATTGTTCTCTATATAGGTAAGAACCCTGACGAACTTGTTGTAGTTTTCCGAATGGGTTATTACGGTATCTTCTTCGTCTTCAATATCTCCGGAATGAGAAACGTCGCACAGAATCTTTAAAAGTTCGGCATATATTCCTGCCTCACTCATATCGTTATATGAAAAGTACAGCCGGATTATTTTGTTTATCGAAGAAAAAACCGACGGATAAAGATGTGCGGTGTTGTTGATTCCGATAATGCGGGCCTTTGAAAGCTGAGTCATTATTTCTTTTCGGGTTTTGAAGATATCAAAGAATGATATATCGAAAAGCAGGATAAAACGTTCCCCTTCTTCCGGTGCGGTAATGGAATGAACGGCCATCGGCGGAATGAAGAGTATGTCACCTTCGTGGAGTTTGTATACTTCCTCGCCTATGGTGATGGTATATGTTCCGACTGAGCAGAGGATTATCTCGAGAGCCTGATGCTTGTGATCGGGGAAGTTTGTAGCCTGATCGTTGTGCCATATTCGGTAAAGGTACCCGGGCAGGTAATCAATGGACTCTTCGTCACTTTCGAGTTTTCTGGAAATGAAATTGCCGAAAGGCTGCGAAAAGTCTGAATTTGCGGATCTGATATTTGCCATTTTTTATCCTCGGAAAAAATTTTTACTTCTTATTATAAATAAGGGATCGTTTAAATTTATTAATATTATCTTTAATAAGGAATCGAATAAAAATATTTACATTATCCTTAATAAGGAATCGATTCAAAATATTTATATTATCTTTAATAAAAAATCGAATAAATTAGTTAATATTATCTTTAACAGGGAATCCGTTTTTAGATATACAATGATTATTTTTGGGGGAAATCAGCCAAATTTTGCAGTGAACCCATAAAATTATTATAGCAATATTTGTAAAATGTGCAATAAATGTAAAATGACAATTTCCACTAAAACCCCCGACAGATTGTTAAAAAACTGTGATTTAATTGAGAATAACCCCGATAAGTTGTAAAATAGCAGTTGGAACGATAATTCATATATTGGAGGATTACAAAATGAACAGAGAAGAGGCCAGAAAAAAAGCGGAACAGCTTGTCGATCAGATGACCATAGAAGAAATGGCATCTCAGCTTAGATTTGATGCGCCGGCAATCGAAAGACTCGGAATTCCCGAATACAACTGGTGGAATGAAGGTCTTCACGGAGTTGCAAGAGCGGGTGTTGCCACGATGTTTCCTCAGGCTATCGGCATGGGTGCAACTTTTGATGATGAACTTCTCAAAGAAGTCGGAGACGTAATTTCGACCGAAGCAAGAGCAAAATACAATTTCCAGGCGAAGTACGACGACAGAGATATTTACAAAGGTCTGACGATCTGGTCTCCCAATGTTAACCTCTTCAGAGATCCCAGATGGGGAAGAGGACATGAAACTTACGGTGAAGATCCGTATCTTATTTCCAGACTCGGAGTTAATTTCATAGAAGGACTTCAGGGCGACGGGGAATATTTAAAGACTGCAGCATGTGCAAAGCATTATGCGGTTCATTCCGGTCCCGAAGCATTGAGACATCATTTTGATGCCAAGGCCACAATGAAGGATATGTGGGAAACATACCTTCCTCAGTTTGAAGCCTGTGTCAAGGAAGCGAATGTTGAATCCGTAATGGGTGCATACAACAGAACCAACGGTGAGGTATGCTGTGCTCATTCCTATCTTATGGATGATGTTCTTCGCGGACAGTGGGGCTTTGAAGGCCATTTCGTATCGGATTGCTGGGCGGTTCGCGATTTCCATGAAAACCATAAGATTACTGCAACACCCGAAGAAAGCGTTAAACTCGCACTTGAAAAAGGCTGCGACGTTAACTGCGGATGCACATATCAGAAGATAATGGATGCGTATGACGAAGGCCTTATTACAAAGGATCTTTTAAGAAGAGCAGCAGTTCGTCTTTTCACAACAAGATATCTTCTCGGTCTTTTCGATAAGACTGAATATGACAATATATCATTTGACAAAATTGAGTGTAAAGAACATCTTGAAGTCGCATCACGTGCGGCCAAAGAGAGCCTTGTTCTTTTAAAGAACAACGGAATCCTTCCTCTCGACAAGAGCAAAATCAAGACTATCGGCGTGATAGGACCGAATGCAAACAGCAGATCTTCGCTTATCGGAAACTATCACGGAACCGCATCAAGATATATTACGGTTCTCGAAGGTATTCAGGATTACGTTAAAGAAGATGTAAGAGTATATTATTCAGAGGGATGCCATCTTTTCGGACCGAAGACGGAGCCGCTGGCCAAGGATTATGACAGACTTTCGGAAGCGAAAGCAGTTGCCGATAATTCTGATGTTGTTATTCTCTGCCTCGGTCTTGACGAAACACTTGAAGGAGAAGAGGGCGATACAGGCAATGCTTACAGTTCCGGCGACAAAAACGATCTTAAGCTTCCTCCTTCACAGATCAAACTTCTTGAGACAATTGCGGCAATGAACGTTCCTTTCGTTGTATGCGATATGGCCGGCAGCGCAATGGATCTGACTTTTGCCGATGAGAAGGCTGATGCCGTTATTCAGGCATGGTATCCCGGTTCAAGAGGCGGAAAAGAAGTTGCCGAGATGCTTTTCGGCGAATATTCTCCTTCGGGTAAACTTCCTCTTACTTTCTACAGGGACCTCGAAGGAATGCCTGAATTTGAAGACTATTCAATGAAGGGAAGAACATACAGATATCTTGAAAAAGAACCTCTTTATCCTTTCGGTTTCGGTCTTTCGTACGCTGACTGTGATGTAACGGCAGCCAAGGCTGATACGGAAAGCTTTGCGGATGCAGGCTCAAAGGGAATCGTTCTTAAGGTTAATGCAAAGAATTCCGGAAATATCGATGCAGAAGAAGTTCTTCAGGTTTATGTTCACGTTAACGGTACTAAAGATGAGGTACTAAATACCAAACTTTCGGCTTTCAAGAGAATTAAACTTGCAGCCGGCGAAGAGAAAGAAATATCAATAGAAGTTCCCGCATTTGCTTTTACCACTGTTGACGACGACGGCAGGAGAGGCTTAACGGGTAATGCGGCTGATATCTATGTCGGTTTTTCACAGCCCGACAAACGAAGCGAAGAACTTACCGGAAAGAAGCCGGTTAAGTTGTCGGTTCAGTAAAAAATGAACGATAGGAAACAAAAACGGTAATATGGGAAGCAGTAACAAGAAAAAAGGGAAAAAGGAAAAACGCAGCACTGCGGAGGAAGAAAACAAAGAAATAAAGAAAGACGAAGCAGGTTTGCACGACGAAAAGGCTGAAATAAAGCCGGATGAAGACAGTAAAGAAAAAGCCGGGAACGAAATTACCGATGATGGAAACGGAAAAGGCAAATTTGAATCTTCCGACGCAGAAGAAGAGACAAAAAAAGACTTTACCGAACCGGATATGGAAACGATCCTCGAAATAAAGGAGCAAAGACTTCACCGGGAAGAAGAACCCGAAGAGGAAGAGGAAGTCGTTCAAAAGAGCGAATTCTTCAGAAAACTGGAGTTTTTCTGGGATTATTACAAATGGTTCGTGATCGTTCCGGCAATAATCATCGCAATTACGGTAATTATGATCGTCACTTATATTGAAGAGAGCAGGGAAAGAGCACTTGAACTTGCGATAATAAACGCAGTGGACGTTCCGAATCTCATCTTAGAGGTGGATAATGATTATGTAGCTTATTCCGACACTGTTCCGACTGCAAATGACGTAAGGATCGAAACAAGTATAGAGTATCCGAATACCAACGATGCTCAGGAATATATCAGTCAGTCGGAAGCAACGTCCATGGAAAAGTTTAACGCAATGGTGATCGCGGGCAGAGTGGACGCAGTTGTGACCAATACCTGGGTTGCCGATATCTTTTCGATTTCGGATGCAACGCTTGATTTAAGGGAAATCTGCGACGAGGAGTTTTTAAAGGAAAGAGAAGACCTTATTTATTACGCAAAGAATTCCGAAGGCGAAAATATCCCCGTGGCTTTCTATGTTACAAGAGCTTCGTTCAATGAATGCTATGATGAGGACAAGCCGCCTGTGGTGGTGTCATTTGATACGGCAGCGCATAAAGAAGAAGCGGTTAAGTTCTTTGAATGGATGACAGAAAGATAAAAAGAAGTGAAATATAAGATCAAGACTCGGATTCGTCCGGGTCTTCTTCGTCCTCGGGATCGAGGCTCTGACCTGTGCGTTCGAGGGTCTTTTCGAAAATTCTTCTGAAGAAAATGCAGAAGAAATAAGCAAGAGCGGCGAAAAGGAAGAAAAGAAAGAGTGAAATAACGATCATTCTGGCTTTTGCGTTAAGATCTGCGATCAGGAAAATGAAAATGCAGATTATAAGCACCATGCCTACAATGGGAAAGTTTGTAAGACTCAGAAGAACGGAATTTTTGATATCCTGCTTAAGTGACGAATCGAACAACGCAACCTGAGGCAAAACCAGAACCGTAGAAAAAACTATAAGGAATAAAAGGATCGATGAAGGATACTGAAGAAATGAGTAAGCCTCGTCGAGCACCGAATGCGAAATGAGTACACTTGCGCCGAGAACACCGACAATTACCATATATATGATCCAGAATAGTGTTGCCTGTTTGAAATTTGACCTGAATTCTGCAAAAAATGTTTTAAAGATCGGAAGATCGTTTTTTTTCATTCTTTTAAAGCAAACGGAGTAAAGTGCGGTCAGAGATGCTCCAATTGTAAATATTGGAAGAGAACATATAAGAAACAGGAAATTTAAAAACATAAGATCGCAGAAAAGATTAAGTGTTTTTATAAGAAAACTGTCCGGTGAAAAAATATTTCGCATGGTAGTAAAATAGCCTCCGTAAATGCTTTATTTCTTTTGGATTTTTAAAGTATATCACAAAAATAAGAAAAAGAAGTGAATTTTTGTGCCGATTTAATAAAATTGACTTCAAAAAATATACAAAAAGGCTATTTAAAGCAACAATTGTAAAAAACGGAGCAACTTTTGTAAAGTATAAATAAGGTATAACGATTATAATGAGTGTGTTGTTACAAAACATGACATTTTATTGTGCAAATTATATACAATTTGAACAATGAGGTGTCGAAACCTATTTACTAAGGAGGACTAAGTAATGAAAAAATTTATGGCTTGTGCATTAAGTGCATGCATGGTTGCAGCTACATTAGTAGGATGTGACAAGGGTGGTACAACAACTACAACTACTACACCTGATTCTACAGGAGACGGAGACACAACAACAGCTGCTGCTGATCCCGCTCCCGCTCCCGCTACCGCTGACGGAAAGAAAGTTATCGAACTCTGGGCATTCACAGATGAAGTTCCCAAGATGGTAGATGCTTACAAGGCTGCTCATCCCGATTTCGATTGGGAAGTTAACACAACAATCAAGGGTACCGGTGATGGATATCAGGACGCTCTTGACCAGGCTCTTATCAACGGACAGGTTGATATGTTCGCTGCTGAAGCTGCTTTCGTTCTTAAGTATTCTCAGGGTGACATGTCTAAGTACGTTGGTGCTTACGAAGATCTCGGTCTTGATTTAAGCAAGCTTGAAACAGCTCAGATCGCACCTTACACAATTGAAATTGGTACAAGACCTTCTGATGGCAAGTTAGTTGGTTTAGGATACCAGGCTACAGGTGGTGCATTCATCTACAGACGTTCAATCGCTAAGGACGTATTTGGTTCAGATGATCCCGCTACAGTAAAGAAAGAAATCGGTGGTGGTACAGGTTCATGGGATACATACTGGGAAGCTGCTGAAAAGCTTAAAGCTAAAGGATATGGTATCTGCTCAGGTGACGGTGATATGTGGCACGCTATCGAGAACAGCTCTGAAAAGGGTTGGCTTGATGCGGACGGAAAGCTTTACATCGATCCTAAGAGAGAAGAGTTCATGGATATCTCCAAGAAGCTCAAAGACAACGGTTATCACAACGATTCTCAGGACTGGCAGGAAAGCTGGTTTGCTGATATGAACGGAACAAGCGAGAAGGGTGTTCTCGGATTCTTCGGTCCCGCTTGGTTGATCAACTACACAATCGCTCCTAACTGCGGTGGTTCAGCAGTAGGCGAAGGAACATTCGGTGACTGGGGCGTAACAGAATCTCCTATCGGTTTCTTCTGGGGTGGTACATGGGTAATGGCTAGCCAGGCAGCTATCGACAACGGTAAGGCTGAAGGCGTTAAGGCTCTTATTGATTACATCACACTTGATGATTCTGAAGATGGTTTACAGTACGCTTGGGCTACAGGTTCATTCTCAGGTACAGGTGACTGTGTTGCTTCCGGTACAGTAATGTCAAAGGCTACATGTACTCCTGACATCCTTGCTGGTCAGAACATGTTCGAAGTATTCGTTCCTGCAAACGCATCTGCAAACGGTAAGAACCTTACTCAGTATGATGAGAAGATCAACAACCTTTGGAGAGAGCAGGTTAGAGAATACACAGCTGGTAACAAGTCTAAAGAAGAAGCTATTGAGAAATTCAAAGCAGACGTTAACGAACAGCTTGGTATCGAAGTTGAATAATCTAATCGCTTGATTATATTATCAAATAGAACTAAGGAGCAGGGCGGACAAATCGTCCGACCTGCTCTTTTAAACACTTTTTATTTTCCTTTTCACACTTGATATATTCGTTATGCAGGGTTTTGCGGGTGTGTAGCTAAATTAAAATTTTTTCGAGGAGGTTGGGCGTATGAAAAAGAAGAAAGCATACGATTATGCGAAATTCGGCTATATTTTCAGTATTCCTTTCGTGATCGCTTGGTTGATTTTTCAATTATACCCTATTTTATATACCTTTTTAGTAGGTTTCACAGATTTGAAAGGGGCCGGAGTTACTGATTTTAATATCCTTTGGAGCACACCTTTCAAAAACTTCGCCGATGTTTTAGGTAACAAAACATTCAGAACTTCATTTACCAATACTTTGATCATTTGGGGATGCAACTTCGTTCCTCAGATTCTCCTTGCGTTGCTTATTACCGCTTGGTTTACTGACAGAAGATCCACGATCAAAGGTCAGGGTCTTTACAAGATTTTATTCTATCTTCCCAACATTATTACACAGGCAACCATAGCTATGTTATTCGCTCAGTTGTTTATGTATCCCAAGGGAGTTATCAACGATTTACTTATTCAGTTAGGTATATTTAAAGACGGACCGGTTGAAATGTTGAGAAACAAAACAATCGCCCGTAGTGTAATTATTTTCATTCAGACTTGGATGTGGTACGGTTATACGTCAATCGTTTTGATTTCCGGCGTTCTGGGTATCAGCCCTGAGCTTTTCGAAGCAGCCGAAGTAGACGGTGCAAACCAGGTTCAGACATTCTTCAAAGTTACTATTCCCAGTATCAAGACTGTCTTACTTTTCACACTGGTTACATCTCTTATCGGTGGTTTGAATATGTTCGATATTCCCAAGTTGTTCCTGGATGGCGGTCCTGACGGATCAACAATGACCACTTCATTATATATTTACAACAACGCATGTCAGGGTACATATCAGTACGCAAAAGCATCAGCTGCTTCAATGATCATGTTTGTTGTTATCACAGCTCTTTCCGCTTTGATGTTCTATATGTTAAGAGATAAGGATGAGGTAGCTCTCAGAAAACTTATCAGAGAACAGGAAAGAGAATACAGACGTAAACAGAAAATGTTAAATAGCAAATAAGGAAGGAGGAAAATCATATGTCTAACAATTCAAATTTACAGTTAACAGTTGACGGTAAAGAAAAATCAGGCGGAAATATAGTATTAAAAATTGTTATCTATGTTTTATGTACCTTTCTTGCTATCTTGAGCATTCTTCCTTTCTGGTTAATGTTCGTTAATGCGACAAGATCAACGGTAGAAATTCAGAAAACAGCAATTTCATTCCTGCCTTCTGTCAACCTGTTTAAAAATATCGCAATTCTTCAGGATAAGAATATGTTCAAGCCCTGGCTTGGATTCCTTAACTCATTTGTGATCGCTTCAGGTGCTACAGTGCTTGCAGTATACTTTTCATCCCTTACTGCATACGCACAGGTTGTATATGAATGGAAACTTAAGAATGCATTCTTCAGTTTTATCGTAGCTGTCATGACTTTACCTGCACAGGTTACTATGGTAGGTTTCCTTCAGATGTGTTATAAGTTCAGACTTACTAACAACTTCTTAATGCTTATCTTACCTTCGATTGCAGCACCTTCAATGGTATTCTTCATGAGGCAGTATCTGCAGCCGGCACTTCCGATTGAAATTGTTCACTCGGCACGTATCGACGGTGCAAGGGAGTTCTACATCTTCAACAGAATCGTTCTCCCCATCATGAAGCCCGCTATTGCTACACAGGCTATCTTCAGTTTCGTAGGTAGCTGGAACAACCTCTTCACACCCATGGTATTGATTTCCGATACTAAGAAATACACAATGCCCATGATGGTAAGTTTGCTTCGTGCAGATATTTATAAGACCGAGTTCGGTTCAATCTACGCGGGACTAACGCTGACGATCTTGCCTTTGATCATAGTATACATAGTCCTATCCAAGTATATTGTCGCCGGTGTCGCGCTCGGCTCCGTAAAAGGATAATAAGCAAAACTCACATAAAAAAACCGTCTGCTTACGCAGGCGGTTTTTTCATGCCTTCACGACGACCGACTCACCAGCATACATTAGGGCGAACTTGTGGGCAGGCTCTCTTGCTTGGGTTCCTGGTTCCGTGCCGACTCGCAGGCATTACATTAGGGCGAACTTGTGGGCAGGCTCTCTTGCTGGTCGCCTCTGCACTAAATTCGAACTTCGTTTCCTGAAACCGACTCGTACTCGCGAACTCGCTCGCTTCGCTTATGGGCTCAGCTTCGCTCAGACATGCGCTTCGTGCGAGATTGGAAACTCGTTCTCATTAAGTGCCCGACAAATGCTTCGAGAGCTCTGCCCGACAAATTCGCCACAGCGTTATTTATATGTGAGTCGGCATGGAGGGAATTATAGATGGCAGGCTCTCTTGCTGGTCGCCTCTGCCTTAAGATCTGTCATATTTGCGTTTGACGATTATGTAGCAAAGGACGTGTACCATGAAGGTCAGTGTCCAGGATATCGGGTATGAATAATAAATGGTCTGTATGGTATGGAATTGAGGTATCTGGAAGACAGTAGCGAGCCATATAAGGCGAAATACGCATGCACCCATAAGAGATACTATGGCGGGCATTGTCGAATAGCCCAGGCCTCGTAACGAGCCTACCATTACGTCCATGATACCGCACAGGAAATAAATGGAGCAGATAATGCCGATTCGTACGCATCCTGCCTCGATTACCTCTGTATTCTTTGTGTAGATCGACATAAGCTCGTGATCAAAGTAGTGAACAAGAGTACCGAGAAGAAGACCGGTAGAACTTACCAGAAGCAGAGCGATGACGGTGATTTTGTTTATCCGCTCTTTCTTTCCGGCGCCGACGTTCTGACTTACAAACGAAATTGCTGCCTGATGGAAAGAGTTCATTGCAACATATACGAAACCTTCGATATTGATTGCGGTAGCGTTCCCTGAGATTACGTTATCGTCAAAAAGGTTTACGCTTGACTGAATGAAGACATTTGAAAGTGAAAAAAGCGTACCCTGAAGACCTGCCGGAAGACCGATTTGTAAGATCTTAAGCATAATGTTTTTGTCGATGTAAAGGTGTTTGATGTTAAAATGAATCTCGTCCTTTTCTCTTATCAGACACAAAACGATCAGAAATGCCGATACGAATTCGGATATAACCGTTGCAATGGCAACGCCTGCAACGTCGAGTTTTAATACTATAACGAAAAACAGATTCAGAACTACATTTATTACGCCCGAGATTATCATGAAGATAAGCGGTCGTTTCGTATCACCGACAGCTCTAAGGACCGCACTTCCGAAGTTGTATATCATTACTGCCGGAATACCGAGGAAATAAATTCTCAAATATATTGAAGCGAGACGCAGAAGCTCGTTTTTTAATCTCATCCAGCGAAGGAAAGTCGGAGTAAACAGAAAGCCGAAAATCATGACAAAAATACCGAGAAAAAGGCTGACGGTCATGGCTGTCTGGACCGTTCTGTGGATGTTTTCTTTGTCCAGAGAACCGTAGTATCTTGCGATAAGTACATTAACGCCCACGGAAAGACCGATGAAAAGATTTGTAAGAAGGTTTATGAGAGAACCGGTTGAACCCACGGCACCGAGTGATTTTTCACCCGCGTAATTTCCGACCACAACGATATCGGCAGCATTAAAAAGAAGCTGAAGCATGCTTGAAAGCATCAGCGGAATTGTAAATAAAAGCATTTTGTTGAAAATGGACCCTGAACACATGTCCATTTTATTTTTGCCCGTCATGGTTATCTCCTTGAAAAATAATATGTAATAGTGATAATAGCCCAAAACAGCGAATGATTCAAGAAAAAAATTGTTTTTATACTTTATTATATTTAGTGATAATGGGTGATGAAAAAGAATTGTGGAAAAAAGGGCTGTTTTGAGGTAAAATAGCTTTATGGTTGGTAAGTTTTATAAAAGAATAACGATTATCGCTGCTGCGATCTTTTTCGCGGTACTTATAACGTCTTGCGTTATTCTTGGATTAAAAAATGATAAAAAGGTTTCAGCGACAAAACTGAGCGAACTTGAAGAGCCGATAGAGGCAGTAAATGAGACCGATTCTGTTGCGGAGCTGGCTTCTGTCGAAGAAAAGCCTAATTTTTCTGTGTTTCTTTATCCGGAATCTTCCAAATCTATGGTAGTCAGAACTCCGGAAATTCCCGCCTTAACAAGTGAAAACAGTCAAAACGATGTTGATTTTTCAATGACGGAAGCAGTGTATACAGTCTGTGCCGATGAACTTGTGGAATGGGCTTTCAGAGCCTATAACGAAGAATGGGAATATGTTACTGCGGGATGTGAGGAAGGACATGTTGATTGCTCGGGACTCATCAAATCCTGCGTTGGAATTTGTGCCAGAGGAACCGAGGAACTTCTGGCTGAATCGGAGCTTAAAGGTGAAATCAGCACCATACCCGATATTCCGGGGCTTGGAGTATACATGAGCGGACATGTCGGAATTTACGTTGGCGGCGGTATGGTAATCGATGCAAGAACAGAAGATTCGGGTGTCGGATATGACGCAGTGGACTACGAAGCATGGACTGACTGGTTTGAAATTAAAGGCGTGGATTATTCCAAATATTCTGTCGATTTTGAGTAATCATGAATATTATAAGAATCTGAAACCGAAGTAATTAAGCATATGTTAATTGTGTCCGAAACAGTTGTTGAATGGAATATAGTTTGAAGAATCTGAAACAGAAGCAATTGAGTATATGTTGAATGTGCCATAATCAGAGGGACAGGCAATCGGATTGATTTGAACAGATGCAGATCAGATCGGGTATATACCCGGTCTTTTTTTGTTTAATAAATTTTGCAGCGGAAGAGGAAGTAACTGCGTGCATTGCAAATATTTTTACGAAAAACAGGTTAGGGTTGACAAACCGAATCGGCGAGAATATTATATTAAACGATTAAGCAAACGCTTAATTGTATTGAAGCAAAATTATTTTCTGGGCAAAAACATTTATTACTGATGAAAAAATAATGGCCCTTATTTTTCTTTTTTAGAAAAATAAAAATGCGTAATCTACGGGATTTTAAATTGAGAGGCTATCGCATCAGGGCTTATGATAAATATACAATTAAACGTTCGTTTAAATGATTCCATGGAAAACAAAGTATAAAAAGACAGAAAAAGTAAGAAGAAATAAAAAAATGAGGAGGCAGTTATGTCAGAACAGGAAAGAAAATTCTTGGAAATAGTTGATCTGAAGAAAGGCTTCGGAAGCGGAGATACCAGACAGGAAGTATTGAAAGGAATGAATTTTACGGTATCAAAAGGCGAGTTTTGTGTACTGCTTGGACCTTCGGGAAGCGGAAAATCCACACTTCTTAACATTATCGGCGGAATCGACAACGCGGATTCCGGTTATATCTCGATAAACGGCGACAAACTTCGCGACATGGGAGAAAAAGGTCTGACGAAATACAGGAGAAAGCATCTCGGTTATGTGTTTCAGATGTACAACCTCATCCCAAATCTAAATGTAAAAGAAAACGTCGAAGTCGGAGCATACCTTTCCGACAATCCTCTGGAAATCGATGAATTACTTGAGACTTTAGGTCTTTTCAAACACAGATACAAACTTCCGAATCAGCTTTCGGGCGGACAGCAGCAGAGAGTTTCTATAGGACGCGCGATAGTAAAGAATCCGGACATTTTGCTTTGCGACGAACCCACAGGAGCACTTGATTACAATACCTCAAAGGAAATATTGAAACTTATCGAGGATGTTAATCAAAAATACGGAAATACGGTCATCATGGTTACACACAATGAGGAAATCAGAAAGATGGCAGACCACGTGATCAAATTGAGAGACGGCATTGTTCGTCATAATGATATGAACGAAAACAAGATATCTGCCACGGAACTTGAGTGGTAGAAGACAAGAAAAGGCAAAAGATGCTTTCTGCAGAACCAGAATGGCAGGCAACAGGATAATGAAAAAACTGCTGCAGTAATAAAGTAGTGACAGAAATAAAAAAACTGCCGGAATAATTTGAATTGCAGAAAACATGAAAGAAAAATGTGGCAGAGAATTAGTATAGCAGCAGAACAGAAAATGAAAAAAATGATTTGGAACAGGGAATGAGATATGAATGAAAAGAAGAAAAGAAATAGAATAAATCCGCTTATAAAGAGAGTTCCGAAAGAACTTCTCGGAGAGTGGAGAAAATATCTGGTAATATTTTTACTCCTTTCGATGACGATCGGGTTTGTTTCCGGAATGTATGTGGCAAACCACAGCATGCTGATTTCCATCGCGAATGCGAACAGGGATAACAAACTTGAGGACGGACATTTTGAACTTGAAAACAGAGCTTCAGACGAACTCATAAAAGATATCGAATCGGGCGAAAAAGTTGATCTGAGAGCGTATTTTATCGACGAGGCTCACAAAGAAATAGATGAAAAGATCGAGGAGGAAGCTCCGAAAACTCTTAAAGAAGAAGTCGAAAAAGAAGTAAGAAAAAAAGTTGAAGAAGAAATAACGAAAAACGTTACCGATGCGGTAAATGAAGCACTTGCTCCTTACGCCGATTTTATGACCGAAGAAGATAAACAGGCAAAAATCGACGAAGCCGTAAATGAAGCGATGGACGAGAACTACGAAAAAACAGTTAAAGAAGTTCTTCCCGAAGCCATCGACGAAGCGCTTAAAAGTGAAGAATACCTGGAGGAAAAAGAAAAGGCAAGAAAAGAAGCTTACGAAGAAGCCGAAGATGAGATAAACAAAGAGTTTGATAAACAGGATGCAAAGAAATCCAAATCAACACTTGAAGCGGAAAAGAACTTCGAAGTGACTCCGGTTAAACTTTACGAAAACTTTTATAAAGATGTTACTGAAGATAATGACCTGGATGGCAACTCAGACGGCAAAGTCAGAATCTATCCGATAAATAACGAAATCAACCTGGCAAGTTTTCACGAAGGCAGAATGCCGGAAAAAGACGATGAAATTGCTATCGACAGAATGCATGCAGACAACATGAATCTTAAATTGGGCGACAGGATAAATGTCGGCGGAAAAGAATATGAGATTACAGGTCTTCTTGCATATGTCAATTATGCCACCCTTCATGAGAAGAACACGGACCTGATGTTTGATGCGATAAGTTTCGACGTTGCCATGGTTACAAAAGATGCATGGGAGAGCACCAAAGGAAAGACGCATTATACATACGCGTTTAAATATGCCGATTCGTTTGAGAATGAATCGGAGCAGAAGAAAATGTCGGATGATTTCATGTCCGCACTCATTACACAGAGCGTAAAGGCTGAAAACGATCTTGAAGATTATGTTCCCGAATACCTTAATCAGGCGGTTCATTTTGCACCCGACGATATGGGTTCCGACAAGGAAATGGGAGGAGTGCTGCTCTATATCCTCATCCTTGTTCTTGGCTTTGTATTCGCACTTACGATCATGTCGACGATCACAAGAGAATCAACAGTTATCGGTACTCTGAGAGCATCGGGATATACAAAATGGGAACTTATCATTCATTATATGTCCGTACCGGTTGCCGTTACTTTATTCTCAGCCTTGATCGGAAACATTCTCGGATATACTCTTTTTAAGAATATCGTGGTAGGCATGTATTTCAACAGTTACAGCCTTCCACCTTACAAAACTTACTGGTATTACGAAGCTTTTGCAAAGACAACCATAGTTCCCGTAATACTTATGATCCTTATAAACTTTGTTACGGTGGCTTATATGTTAAGACTTTCTCCTCTTAAGTTTATAAGAAAAGACCTCAAAACATCCAAACGGAAAAAAGCGATCAGACTTCCGAGAATTAAATTTTTTAAAAGATTCAGACTCAGAGTTTTATTACAGAATATACCCAATTATATCGTTCTTTTCGCAGGAATATTCTTTGTACTCTTCCTAATGGCTTTCGCATTCGGTCTGCCGTCGACTCTTAACAATTATCAGGAGCATGCAACAGACGATATGTTTGCAAAGTATCAGTATGTTTTGAAATCAACGGAAGATGAGGACGGAAACGAAATTACAACAGAGGTTGCAAATGCAGAGAAATTCAGCATGAATACTTTGTATACTGTTGACGGCATACGTGTGAATGAGCCGATCGGCATCTACGGTCTTGCTGCCGACAGCAGATGTATACCGCTTAATAACAGAGTATCCGGAAACGAAGTACTGGTATCAAGTTCCTATGCGGAGAAATTCAGGCTTAATGTCGGAGACAGCATAAAACTTAAAGAAAAATATAATGACAATGAATACGAATTTAAAATAGTCGGAACATATGAATACATAAGCGGACTCGCACTCTTCATGTCACTTGACGGTTTCAATGAAACTTTCGGAAATCCGGAGGGGGCGTTTAACGGTTTTCTTTCAAATGAGGAAATAAAAGACATCGATCCCGATTACATAGCGATGACGATTACCGAAGACGACATCTTAAAAGTTTCAAAGCAGCTCAATCACTCGATGGGTGCTTACATGGATTACTTTAAGGCAGTATGTCTGTTGTTTGCTTTCATCCTTATATATCTTCTGACCAAAGTAATTGTTGAAAAGAACGAGAACTCCATTTCGATGGTTAAGATTCTCGGATACTATAACGGTGAAATAGCTTCGCTTTATCTTTTAACCACGACAATGATGGTAATAATATCCGCAGTCGTTTCATCGATACTTGGAACCAAGGCACTTGAACTCGTATGGACTGTCATACTTAACGGAATGGACGGATGGCTTCCGGCATACGTTCCCGTTTCAAGTTATGTATATATGGTAATTATGGTTATTATCGCATATTTATTCGTAATGCTCATTGATTATCGAAGAATCAAAAAAGTGCCCATGGATCAGGCATTAAAGAATGTTGAATAAATTTTTAAAACAATGCGATAAAAAAACCGATTTCTAAAAAAAGCAGTAAAAACATAAAAGAACATTGTAAAAAAACTCATTTACCTGACAAAACGGCCCCTCTTTAAAATACATTATGTATTAAAGAGGGGCTTGTTTCTGAGTATAAATTTATCGAAAATCCAATCCTTTTTATCAAACAGAAATCATTTGGTGAATCTTATCGGAAATTCTGATCAATCTCGAAATCCAATCTTTTTTATCAAACAGAAATCATTTAGTTAATCTTATTAGAAATTCTGATCGATCTCGAAATCCATTTCTTTGTAATTCCACACACAACGTCCGATGTTGTATTTGTCGGCAATTGCATGGAAGTCGTGAAACCATTTCACGGCTTCGTTTTTATCTGCGCGGTCGATTACACCATACTCGCCGCAGTAAAGAGGGACGTCTCGGTCCTTTGAAACCTGAATTGCTTCTTCGAAAAGTTTTTCGAAAAATCTTTCATCGGGACACTCATTCGGATCTTTGTCTTTGAAAGAAGCATATGCCTGGCAAAGATATTTCTGACTTAATTCTTCATACTTTGAAAAAGGCATCTTGTAATCACAGCGGAAAGAAGTATCCATTGTTTCGATCCAGTACGCACCCTGATGAGTGAAAAGAAGGGGTTCGTAGCAGTGGAATGTATAAATGATCTTATCGTCATAAGGTGCTTCGAGATCCTTAACGGCTTCAAGGCTGTTATTGTAGTAGCCGCCGACTATGATGCGGATATCGGAAGAATACTCACGAATTATTTTTATACAGTTCTTTGCTATCTCGTTCCACTTGTCGCAGTATTCTTTTTTTGTTACCTCATTAAGGAGTTCAAAAGTGAGAAATTCATGGTATTTTGAATATCTTTTTGCAAACTCGGTCCAGATGAAATAGAAAACTTTCTGGTATTCATCGCTTTCGAAAAATCCTTTTTCGCCGTGGAAAGGATCGAATGAATAACCGGGTGTGCGGTGAAGATCGAGAATCATGTTGAGATTGTATTTTTTGCACATTTCAATTGCAAAATCTATATATCCGAAACCTTCTTCCTTAACTGAAAAATCTTTGTTTAAGAAAAGGTCGTAGTCAACGGGAATTCTGACATGGTCGAATTCTCTCCCGGAAACATTTGCAAAATCTTTTTCGGTAATGAAAGTATCATATCTTTCTTTTGTGTGGTCGCACTGTGAGAGCCAGCCGCCGAAATTTACCCCACGATTATAGCCTTCAAATTTTCTCATAAATCCTCCGAATTTTAATAAAATGAATATCCGTTTCGGATAAAAAAACATTCAAGCTGAAATGCTGCTTAACTGAAAGCAGACACCAAATGGCAGAAAAATTTACTTTTGTCAGAATGATGGGAGCAGATGCTCTGCCCAAAAGCTTGATTCCCCATAAATCTTACATTAACAGAATACAGAAAAAGAATGAAATAATATATAAAAATCATGACCATTATGACAATATGATGATGTATATATTTTACCGGAATACTGAGAAAATTTAAAGAAAAAAGAAAAAAACATAGGAACATAAGAAAAAGCATAAGTCTGCAAAAGATTTAAAATGCATAAAAATATTTTACAGAGTTAAGGTTCGTTTAAGTTTCAGATTATATACTCTTTTCAGAAAGAGAGGAAAAGGTATGGGACTTAAGAATACTTTTAAAAGATACGAAATGAAATATCTTATCAGCCAAAACAAAAAAAGAGAAATAGAAAACATGATGGAAGAATATATAGAACCTGATAAATATTTTCATTCGCTTATTCAGAATATTTATTATGATACACCGGATTACAGGCTTATAAGGACCTCCATGGAAAAGCCTTTATACAAAGAAAAATTAAGGCTCAGATCTTATGGGGTTGCAGGGAAAGAAACGCCGGCATTTATAGAGATTAAGAAAAAATACGACGGAATCGTATATAAAAGAAGAGTAGAAATGGAATACGAAAAAGCCTGCAGATATTTAAATCTGAATCTCAGAATCGTCGATGAAAAAGAACAGATTTTAAGAGAAATAGATTATTTCAAAGAGTTTTACAAAGATTTAAAAGGAACAATGTACATAAGCTATGAAAGAGACGCCTATCACGGAAAAGAAAACCCGGATTTAAGAATAACATTTGATAATAAAATACTCTACAGAACAGACAACCTGACGCTTGATATCAATCCTTACGGAACGGATATATTAAACAAAGGAGAATGTCTGATGGAAATAAAAATCGCAGATGCGATGCCGCTGTGGTTAACCGGGATACTGGAGCAGCCTTATATAAAAAAGACATCTTTTTCAAAATACGGAAGGGCTTATGAAAACGAGATGTACAAAAGAAACAGATTAAATGAAAGGAGAGCATAGATATGAGTGAACTGTTTAATGGTGTTTTTGATTCCGGAATATCCGCAATGGATGTAAAAGATTTTTTGATTTGTATGGGAGCCTCTCTTTTTATCGGTGTATTTCTGGCATGGATTTATACCATAAAGAATAAGTATTCACAAAGTTTCATTTTAACTCTTGCATTGATTCCGGTCGCAGTCTGCGTTGTTATAATGACGGTAAACGGAAATATCGGAGCCGGAATAGCGGTAGCAGGAGCATTTGGACTCGTAAGATTCAGATCTGCGCAGGGAAGCGCCAAAGAGATATGTGCGATTTTCCTTGCAATGGGAGTGGGACTTATGACCGGAATGGGATATCTGGGGTTCGCAGCGATTTTTGCACTGGTGACCGGAATTGTATTTCTGGCTTTTAACCTGTTCGGCATCGGGAATAAAAAGAAGGCCATGTATAAAACATTAAGAATTACAATTCCTGAAAATCTTGAGTTTGAATCGGTATTTGACGATGTACTTAAGGAATATACATCTCTGTATAAGCTTGAAAAGGTTAAGACGACAAATATGGGAAGCATGTATAAGCTCACTTATAATATAGTATTTAAAAATCCGGGCAGGGTAAAAGAATTCATAGATGCGTTAAGGTGCAGAAACGGCAATCTTGAAATAGCGCTTGGGGAATATGATGAAAAAAACGAAACAATTTTATAAATAAGGGAAATACTTGAAAAAACGAATTTCGGGAGGTTAATTATGATAAAGAAAAATAATATGCATAAATTAAGAACGATCATTTTACTGGGTTTAACGGCTGCGGCTTTTTCCATGGGAGCGTGTAATACAAAAATAACGGGTGCAACTTCTGAAGGAAATAATATTTCTGCAGAATATTCATACAGTTTGACGGATAACGGTGATGAGCAAAACGAAAGTGAAAGCGATCAGGCAAAAACAGCTTTGGTAAGCATGGATGTAAGCGATATGTTTTCCGAAAGAGATATGGAAAATAATTATGAAGAAAGTGAATGTACGAAAATTAATCTTGATAAAGAAAAAATAGAAGGTTCCGGCGCAGAGGTGACGGATGACGGAATAACGATAACGTCGGAAGGTGAGTATATTCTGACGGGAACTTATAAAAACAAACAGATAACGGTGGAAGCTGCAGAAGATGCCAAAGTAAGACTTATTTTAAAAGATGCGGTTATAGAAAATGAAAACGGAGCGGCAATATATGTAAAAAGCGCAGACAAGGTGTTCGTTACATTGGCTGCAGATTCCTCAAATACAATATCGGGAGTATCACAAACTATATCAGAAGAGGAGGAAACGGATGCGGCTGTTTATTCAAAAAGTGACTTGACGGTAAACGGCGAAGGAAGTCTTATCGTGAAATGCTTTGACGGAAAGGGAATAGTTTCAAAAGACGATTTAAAAATCATATCTGGCAGCATAAATATAGAATCGTCCGACCATGCACTATCCGGAAAAGACAGTGTAAGAATAGCAGGCGGAAATATTAATGTTAAAGCAGGCTGTGACGGTATTCACTCGGGCAATGATGATGACCCCGAAAAAGGATATGTTTATATTGCAGACGGCAATGTGGAAATAGATGCATTGGATGATGGAATTCACGCGGAGACCGGAACTCTTATAGCCGGAGGAAATATCAACATCATCAACAGTGAAGAGGGTATTGAAGGAGAGATAGTGGAAATCGCCGGCGGAGAAATAAATGTAAATTCAAATGATGACGGAATTAATGCCACCGATGGTTCCGGTTCATCGGATTTCGGAGTTTTTGCTTCAAAAGACTTTAATTCTTCACAGTTAAACAATTTTAATGAAACGTTGGATAAAACTTTTCAGTTCAAAGAACTGCCGCCTGACGGTTTTAAAGAAAATAAGGATGAAAACCGTATGAAGCCGGGATTTGCAGAAAACAGTGAAAATGGAGGAGGAGTGATCACACCGGAATTTGATGATAATTTTCAGAGAAAAGGCCCGGGGTTTATCGAAGGATTTGAAAAAGAATCGGAAAACGATACTTCCATTGATTTAACCCAATCCGTATACATACTTATAAGCGGCGGAGAGGTTTGTGTAAATGCCGGGGGTGATGGAATTGATGCAAACGGATCAGTCTATATTACCGGAGGAAATGTAAGGATATCAGGACCGGAAAATGGCGCAAACGGCTTTTTTGATTATGATTTAAAGGCTGTAATTACCGGAGGCTCACTTGTAGCCGCCGGATCCGACGAAATGGCAATGAACTTTACCGGAGCAACACAGGGTGCAATATTGTTTAACCTTTCCAAAATCTATGATCCGGGAGAAGAAATTATCGTTAAAGACGAAGAGTCCAATGTGGTTCTTCAATATACGCCTCTTTGCAAATTTGAAAGTATTATACTGAGTGCCAAAGACATTAAGGAAGGTGAAACTTACATCGTGACCGTCGGTGGCGAAACACAAAGCATAACGATGGAAACCCTGATCTTAAACGCTTCAGCTGATAAAGGAGGTAAGTGATGATGACACAGGCCTTGATTATATTACTTGAAATAGAATTGCAAATAAACATTGATTATGGGAAAATTGTATTTGGATGAAAACAAATGATGAGGGAAAAAAATGAGACTTCTTTTAGCGGAAGATGAGTATGAATTAAACAGAGCGGTGACGGCAATTTTAAAGAATTCAAATTATGCCGTTGACAGTGCGTATGACGGAGAAGAAGCTCTGGATTATCTTGATTCCAACGAATATGACGGCGTGATACTGGATATTATGATGCCGAAGATTGACGGGCTTGAAGTGTTAAGGATAATCAGGAAAGAGAAAAATAAAGTTCCGGTTTTATTGCTTACCGCCAAGTCTGAGATTGATGACAGAGTCGAAGGACTTGATGCGGGAGCGGACGATTATTTAACCAAGCCCTTTAACATGAAAGAACTGCTTGCAAGAGTTCGTGCCATTACAAGAAGGAAAAGTGAAATTACCGACAGTGTGTTAACTGTAGGCAATCTTACTTTAAACAGAAACACATTTGAAATCTCTGTCGGAAATGAAAGTATCAGACTTGCAGGGAAAGAATTTCAGATAATCGAAATGCTGATGATCAATGAAGGCTGTGTAATATCATCGGAAAGAATAATGGATAAGGTTTGGGGATTGGATTCGGAAGCGGATGTAAGCGTTATCTGGGTATATATTTCGGGTCTTAGAAAAAAACTTTCATCAATTGATTCGAACTGTGAAATAAAAGCCATACGTAATCAGGGTTATTCTCTTGTAATTAAAGGATAAAAAATATTTATGATCAAAATTCTCAGAAGAAGATTTATATTGGTGACAATGATATCCACTTTTGCCGTATTAAGTGTAATTATAGGTGCACTGAATATTGCATCTTTTACAGGGATAAATAACAGAAATGATGCTGTTTTGGCATTCCTTGCAGGTAATGACGGTCGTTTTCCGGATGAGTATATGATTCCGCCGGAAGATAAAACGTTCGGTTTTGATTCTGAAAAACCGGAATTAAAAAAGCCTGAGATGCCTGCTAATGATGATTTTTCACGTGAAAACAGGCATTTTACCCGAGAGATGCCGTATGAGACAAGGTTTTTCAGCGTAAACTTGGATTACGACGGAAGAATTATTACTTATGATACGGGAATGATTTTTGCAGTTGATGATGAGGAAGTCAGCGAGTATGCCGAGAGTGCTTTTTATTCTTTTCAAAGATTTAAAAAAGTGCGCGGTACGAACAATGCTTACCGGTATCTTTTAAAACAGACCGACAGTGGTTACCGGATTATTTTTACCGACATTTCAAGAGACATTCAAAACGCAAAAAGAGTTTTGCTTTACAGTCTGATCATTTCAATTATAGGATTGGCCGCAGTTTATGTACTGGTATATTTCTTTTCGAAAAAGGTGTTTAAACCCATTGAAGAAAGCTATCAAAAACAAAAAAGATTCATTACCGACGCGAGCCATGAATTAAAAACTCCTCTTGCCATTATAGCGGCAAATGCAGATGTTATTGAGATGGAAGCGGGTGAGAGCGAGTGGAGTAAGAGCATAAAAAATCAGGTTGGCAGAATGTCATCACTTGTTGAAAATATGGTTGAGTTGACAAGACTCGACGAAGGTTCCAATCTTTTGTTTGAGGATATGGATTTGAGTACTGCCATAAAAGAAACAGCGGAAACATATAATGCACTGTCTGAGACAAAGGGATTAACAATTAATGTAAATGTTGAAAGCGGAATAAAGGTAAAGGGAGATGAGGCCAAATTAAGACAGATGGCAGGTCTTCTTCTTGACAATGCGATCAAGTATTCCGTAAAAGACGAAAGCAGGAGAATAGAAGTATCTCTAAAGAAAAAATCAGGCAAAGCAGTCTTAAAAATATCAAATCCCGCGGAAGGATTGAGCATACAGAATTATGATGTTTTGTTTGACAGATTTTACAGACCGGATTCTTCAAGAAATTCCAAAGAAGGCGGTTCCGGAATAGGACTTTCCGTAGTTAAATCCATAGCGGAAGCGCATTCATACAAAGCAAGTGCATATTCAAAAGATGCAAAAATAATTACTTTCGAAATTAAAGATATTAAATAAGAATTTCAGTAAGATGACGATTTGGGAATATACAAGAAAAAATAATGAACTGATCGTGAAAGAAGGGTGTTTATGATTAAGAAAAATTCTTCGGAAGCTGAAATAGCAAAGGAACTCAGCTACAGAGAATATATAATGCGCGAGGATTATGTATTTCACGCGCCGTACTCGCCGGAGATCGAATTCTACGAGATGGTCAGAGCCGGGGATATAAAGGCTGTTGATGCCGACAACCACGAGGATTTCTGCGACAAAAAAGGTCTCGGAGTTCTTTCGAAGGACAAGGTCAGATCGTTTAAATATCATTTTGCAATCACGGCAGCGCTGCTCGCGAGATACTGCATCGGCGGCGGAATGGAACATGAGCAGGCATATAATATAAGCGATCTTTATATCTGTAAAGTCGATGAGTGTAATACCCTTAAGGAAATATCGGATCTTCACAGAAACATGGTTAAAGAATTTACAAAGCGCATGTATGATTTAAGAACGAGAAAAGTTTATTCGAAACACATCGTTATGTGCATAAGATTTATCTACGATCATCTGCACGAAAAAATAACCATCACGGATGCCGCGAAAGAACTCGGCTTAAGCGAGGGATATCTTTCGAGGCTTTTTAAGAAAGAAACGGGAATGAATTTCGGGGAATACGTTACCCGCAAAAAAATAGAAACAGCCCGAAATATGATCGACTATTCGGGCTATTCGTTATCACAGATCTCTAATATACTTGCTTTCACAAGTCAGAGTTATTTTGTAAAAGTATTCAAAAAATATGAAGGCGTAACACCGGGACAATATCAGATGAGCCACTTGCCGTCGGCAACCATCTGATCGATCCAGAGCTTAAGAGATTCAACGGATGTTGTCATTTTATCAAGTTCGCTTTTGATCCTGATGAAGTCATCCATTTCGTCCTGGCTTACTTTTCCGTCAACGGTGATTTCCACAAGACGGTCTTTCTGCTTTGAAAGAGTATTGATCGTGGAAAGCATTTCAAGCGTGATCTGAGCCAGACCTTTTGACTGAATTTCGGGAACGTGAAGCTGTCCGATGGGACATTCGTTTGAACAGTAATAGTTGCAAAGACCGGGTTTCTTGTAGGCTTTTGCCATTGCAAGAATTTCGTCGGGATGAGGCTCGCATTTTTCGCTTTCGATCTTCTCGATTCTGCTGTCGCTCATAAACACCAGAGCTTCGCTTGCCTGTGAACGTGTCATGCCTGCTTCTTCTCTGGAAATCTGATAAATGTTTTTGTTTTCTTTGATAGATTTTTTACCCATTTCGAACCCTCTTTTATATCTAAAAATACTGCTTTTTTCATTATAGAATAGCTTAGGCGGTTTGTCTATATTTATTGATTTTGTAATATGCCTCGGATATAATGAAAAGGTACTGAAAACGGAGGAAATGAAGTGCAGAAAACGGCAGCGAAAAACGGACTTAATCTGTTCGTGTTAAAACTGATAGCCATATTTGCAATGACCATAGACCATGTCGCATGGGCTTGTGTTCCTGCTGACTCTGTCTGGGGGCAGATCATGCATGTTATCGGCAGGTTCACCATTCCGATCATGTGTTTCGCCATCGTCGAAGGATATATTCACACGAAGGACTTAAGCAAATATGCGATAAGACTCCTGATCTTTGCGATCGTTTCGTCTACTCCGTTTTACATGTTTTTCGGTCAAATGTATTCTTACAGGCAGAATATAATTTTTGACCTTCTTATAGCGCTTCTTACGATTACCGTTCTTGATAAAGAAAAACTCACTCTGACCGGCAAGATCGTTTCCGTAATATCTCTTGCAGTCATTTCCGTCATACTCGGCGGCTGGCCTCTTTTAACGATGGTTTACGCAGTCATCTTCTTTTATTTCAGAAAGAACATGAAAAAGATATGCATCTTTTTCTCGCTCGCAACCGTTCTGATGGTAGTCGGAATCGTCATCTTTTCGCTTGTCAATTCCAAACTTCATTTTGCGAATGTTGACTGGAAATGGTATGACAAACTTTATCTTCTCGGTTTTATCCTGCCTTTGCCTTTATTATATTTTTACAATGGCGAAAAGGGTGGAAACAGATATGCATCACCTTTCTTTTACGTTTATTATCCGGCACATCTTCTGATACTTGCACTTTCGTTCGGAACAATGAACGATATAAGAAAAATCTTCCTGCTCCTTCAGGGTACTTCCATTTTTCTTATCCTCGTGCTTCTGGTTGTTGTTGCTGTAAATAACAAAAAATCTTCAAATGCTTCCATTATTTCGATGCTGATCTTCGGCCTCCTTTTCATGGTTGCGTATTTTGGCGAAATTGCGAATCCGACGGAGGAGACCATCAAGGAACTCGTTAAGATCGAGTATGTTGCCGACTGCGGATTTATCATATGTTTTACCTGGTTTGTTTCGGACTTTTTGAGAATGAAAGTTCCCGCAACGATTTATATTGTTGAGAGCGCGATAAGTGCTCTGACTGTATTCGGCGTTTATACAATGGACAGCAATAAACTTTTCTATGAAAGTTTTTCAGTCGGCGGCGATCTGGCTTACCCCGTTGCCATTATCGAACCCGGCATTTTATACATCATGTTTTACACCTGTTCGGTTCTCGTATTCGCGGCATTCCTTGTCGTCAATTACATCATGGATAAGGAAAGTTCGTACATCGAACATCAGAGAAGAAAAACGATCAATTATGCCGTATTTGTCTTATGGTTCTTCATCGCCCTGAAGGTTGTGGGAATTTCGAAATACGACCTTATTGCATTCGGTGTTATTTCGGCGATGTGCATCGTGGCATACGGCGCGATACAGTACGGTTTTGTCAATGACAGCAAGATTATTGCATCGAGCGTTCTTTTACACACATCCGAAAGCGTCGTTGTCGTGGATATCACGGGCGAGGTGCTCATGATGAACGATAACGGCAGGGAGCTCTTCCCGTATGTTCAGATCGGAAAGAATGTCCGAAGATACAAAAAGTTAAAAGAAATTCTCGACGATCAGAAAAATACGCTCGAGCATGACAATCATGTTTACGGCTTCAGAAAAGAAGCATTAAACGAAAACGGAGTCGTGCAGGGCTATATGATCTGGGCTTCGGATATTACCGACCAGATCGAGGTATTCAACGAGATAAAGAGTAAAGCGGAAACCGACGGACTGACAGGTCTCTGCAACAGAAGCGTTCTTGAAAAAACTGTTATCGGCGAGATAGAAAAACACGAAAGCGGTGCGCTCGTAATGTGTGACCTTGATAATTTCAAATCCGTAAACGACCACTACGGACACGGTACCGGAGATGCCGTACTTATCGCATACGGAGAGCATTTAAGAGAATGTTTCAAAGAGTTCGATGCCACGGTCTGCAGACTCGGCGGTGACGAATTCACGGTATACGTAAAAGGCGAGACGGATGAGGAAACGCTCGGAAAGACGGCATACAAAATCATTGCAGGTCTTTATGACAAAATGGTCAAATCGTCGCTTCCTCCGATCGTCGGTTCCTCGGTCGGAATAGCCGTAAACAACAAAGGCGATGCCGATTTCGAAGCACTTTATCAGAAAGCGGACAGAGCTTTGTATTATTCCAAGGAACACGGAAAGAACAGATTCCATTTCAGTGAAAGCTAATGCTTTGAACAGGAAGACTGATTTCATTTCAGTGAAAGATAATGCAAAGAACAGGAAGACTGATTTCATTTCAGTGAAAGCTGATGCTTTGAACAGGAATACTGATTATGTTTTTTGTGAAAAGGAATAGTCTAAAAAGAAATGTGAAGCGGGTTAGCGAAGTTAATAAGTTTACTTTATGGAGTAATGTATGGGATTATTTAAAAGCAAATATGAAAAAGCCATGGATGATGTTATCAATAAGATACGTGTTAACATGAGCAACAATTACAAGGATGCTGCACAGGATAATCTGGCCGAATTCGAAAAGCTTTTTAATTCCTTGTGCGAAGAAGGAAAGATAAAAGACAAAACAAAAGAGAATTATTCGAAAATTCTTGATGAATACAAAGAAAAAATGAAAGGATATACACACAAGGATCAGAAGCCTTACTGGACGTAAGGATTTTTGTGTGCGGAAAAGAAAATGGGAATGAATGACACACCGGCTTCGGAAAGAAAACACATAGCGTTTTTCGGATGCAGAAATGCAGGGAAAAGCAGTCTTTTAAATGCGGTTACGGGACAGAATCTTTCAATAGTTTCAGACGTCCTCGGAACAACAACGGATCCTGTTTACAAAGCAATGGAACTTCTGCCCGCGGGACCTGTTGTCGTAATCGACACGCCCGGTCTTGACGATGTCGGAGAACTCGGAAGTCAGAGAGTAAAGAAGGCAGTTGAAGTATTAAGAAAGACTGACCTGGCGATTCTTGTAATAGATTCTGAAAAAGGTTTAAACGGACCTGACAAAGAGATAATCGCAAATGTTAAAGAGAGAAACATACCGTTTATCATAGTGTACAATAAATCGGACATATCAGATTCTGTCGATAAAGAAGAAGTTTTCATTTCTGAAGGTGTTACGGTTAAAAAAGTCAGTGCACTTACAGGCGAAGGCATTCATGATCTGAAAGAGACGATCGCCAAAATGATAAACGATGACACAAATGACAAAGTGCTTATCGGAGATCTGGTTAACGAGAACGATCTAGTTGTTTTAGTCGTTCCGATCGACAAAGCGGCACCCAAAGGAAGACTTATTCTTCCGCAGCAGCAGACTATCCGTGACCTGCTTGACCACGGAGCATGTCCGCTTGTCTGCAGAGACAGTGAACTTGCGGGTGTAATCGAAAAATATGGTAAAGACATAAAGCTTGTCGTAACTGACAGCCAGGCATTTAAGAAGGTTGGAGAAATCGTTCCTGCGGACATTCCTCTTACATCTTTCTCGATTCTTTTCTCAAGATACAAAGGAGAACTTGATTATCAGTTGAAGGGTGTCGAGGCAGTAAAGAATCTTAAGGACGGCGATTACGTACTTATTGCCGAGGGCTGCACACATCACAGACAGTGCGGCGATATCGGCACCGAAAAACTTCCCGCATGGCTTCGTAAAATTGCGAATGTGCAAATCGATTTCACATCGGGAAGAGAGTACCCCGACGACCTTTCGAAATACAATGTCATCATTCACTGCGGCGGATGCATGTTAAACGAAAAAGAGATGAAAGCCAGAATAGAAATTGCCAGGGAAAACAATATTCCGATCACCAATTACGGAATGACGATTGCTTTCTGCACGGGCATTCTCGAAAGAAGCATGAAACCGCTTCTCGATAAACAGGACTAAGAGGAAATCAGATGTACAACGGATTAATAAATGTTTATAAGGAACCTGGATTTACTTCGTTTGATGCCGTTGCCGTTTTAAGAGGAATATTAAAACAAAAGAAAATCGGACATACCGGAACACTCGATCCCGCTGCGGAAGGTGTACTGATGGTATGCCTCGGAAATGCGACCAAACTCTGCTCGCTTCTTGAGGACAAAGACAAAGAGTACGAATGTGTTATGAGACTCGGGATCACGACCGATACCGAGGATATGACGGGACAGGTTTTAAGCGAGAAAAATGTTGAAAATTCCGAAGAAGAAATCCGTGAAGCGATCCTTTCTTTCGTCGGAAAGATAAAACAGGTTCCGCCCATGTATTCCGCACTGAAAAAAGACGGAAAGAAACTTTACGAACTTGCAAGAAAAGGGATCGAAGTCGAAAGAGAAGCAAGGGATATCGAGATTTATGATATAAACATAAGAGAGATTTCACTTCCGAGAGCGGTATTTACCGTTAAGTGTTCCAAGGGAACTTATATACGTTCTCTCTGCAGGGATATCGGTGAAAAGTTAGGATGCGGCGGCTGTATGGAACATTTAAAAAGAAACGCAGTTTCATTCTTCGATGTTTCGGGTGCGCTTAAACTTTCGGAAATAGAAGCACTTTCCAAAGAAGGAAAAATAGACGATTTTATAATCAGAACGGAAGAAGTATTTAAGGACCTTCCTTCGATAAAAGTTGAGAAAGAATCGGCAAGAATTATCAATAACGGAAATCCTCTGCTGAGTTCGAATATCGAAAGCATCCTTCCTGAAGAAGCAGATAAAAAAAACGGTCTTTACAGGGTGTACAATACCGGCGGAGAATTCTGTGCGGTTTACGAATATGATTCAAAAAAAGATTATTACAAGCCTTACAGGATGTTCTTTTCGGAATAAATTATTCTTATGTCGGATTTTGTTCTTTTCAGAGTTAAAATTGCGCTAATAATATGAATTGACTCATTTGTTTTTGCTTCTGTAAGCAAAGAAAATATACTGCTGAACTACGCCGTTATAAGGCGCATACAAAGACATGTCGTATCCGTCAGGGAAATGTTCACAAAGCGCGCGGTTAATCCAGACGTCCTTGGGGAAGAAGTTCAGTCTGTGATATCCGAAAAGTGCAACGCATGAAGCGACTTTGTCACCGACTCCCTGAAGTTTCTTTAATTCCTCGAAAAGTTTTTCGTCATCAAGTTTATCCATTTCTTCAACAAGCAGCGGATTTTCGTAGAACATTTCCGCGGCTTTTATGATGTAATCGAGTCTGTAGCCGAGTCCGCATGAAGCGAGTTTTTCGGGCGATACGGAAAGTATCTGAATTGGTGTGGGGAAAGCATGATTTTCGTCGTCGATTTTATCGCCGCATATTTTAGAAAGACGCTCGATCGAAGTCTTTATCGCGGGGATGCTTTTCCTCTGGGAAATAATGAAAGATATGATCATTTCCCATTTGTCCTGACGAAGAATTCTCATTCCCTTTGAATAATCCGCGCATTCTTTTAGGAAGGTATTGTCGCCGACTTTTTTTCGTATTGCGGAATAATCGGTATCCATATCGAAATAAGGGTACCAGATTTTTTTGCAGTCGTCTTTGCTGCAGTCGAGTTTAAAAGTGTTTTCTTTTATCTTTTCTATTGTCAGAACCCTGCCGAAAGCAACTATTCTGTATGTGTTGTTTTCAGCTTTGTTGAATCTGAAGCACTGCCCGCTTTCCGCGATCACTTCGAGATCGAAATCATCTTTTACTTTCAGTTCCATTTTTTCACCCTATTAAATACATTTCTGCGGTGTCCGAAAGGCCTCGCACCGATATTCAAATTTTAAACATAATTATGTGTTTTTACAAGAAAATCAGTCGATTTTTATATGCAATTTTGGTATACTTTAATGTAATTGATTTATGGGAATGATTCTGTTTCAAAAGCGTTTTCCGAAAAGCTTTGCCCAATGATCGGATCCGCTTCTCGGCGCGGATTGTCGGGAATACGCAATTTCGGGGTGATGCATATAAAGTGTTCACAAACAAATGAAACGGGACGGAAAGAGAATTTACAATTCGAATCAGGGAAAAATATGAAAATAATACATACAGCCGATCTGCATCTTGACTCGGCAATGAAAACACATCTTGATTCAGAAAAAGCGTCTGAGAGAAAGAACGAACTTACGCTTAATTTTTCGCGCCTTTGCGAAACGGCTGAGAGCCTCGGCGTAACAGGCATTATCATCGCGGGCGATCTGTTTGACACGAAAAGCGTTTCGAAGAAATCGGCGGCTGCGGTACTGAATCAGATTATAAAATTTGACGGGATTGATTTTTACTACTTAAGAGGAAATCATGACCGCGAAAGCTTCATAAGTTTTATCAAAGAATCGGGTGAAATCCCGGCTAATCTTCACATGTTCGAAGACGCTTGGACTTCGTATGTTTTAAATCCCGAAAGCAACGGAAAGAAGACGGTTCTTTACGGCGCGGAATTTAACGGAGACAATACGAACACGCTCATTTCCCTTCTTAACACGGATTTTGAAAATATAAATATCGTGACTCTTCACGGGCAGGAAAACGAGTATTCGGGCAAAGACAAAACCGAGATCGTTCCCATTTCCGAACTTCGCGGAAAAGGCATTGATTATCTTGCACTCGGACACGTTCACGAGTACAGACTTAAAACGCTCGATTCGAGAGGAACATACTGCTATCCCGGATGTCTTGAGGGCCGTGGGTTTGATGAGTGCGGCGATCACGGATTCGTACTTCTTGACATCGATGAGGAGAAGGGGGACGTTATTCCGCAGTTTATCGATTTCGCATACAGAAAGCTTCACACGGCGGACGTTGATATTTCCGAATGCGACAATTCCTCCGAGATCATCGACAAGGCAAGAGCCGTTTTGGATGAAAGCCGTTTCAGCGACAGAGATATGGTGAAAATAAGACTCACCGGTGATGTCGATGAAAATGCCGAAGTGAACGAAGACTTTATCGCGGATGCATTCAAAGACGAATATTACTTTGTAAAGGTCAAAAATGAAAGCAAAGTAAAAATAGATTACATGAAATACGCCAATGACGAATCGCTCAAGGGATGGTTTATAAGGCTTGTACAGGATTCCGAAGAGATAGACGATGAAGACAAGGGCCGCATTGTAAGAATGGGACTTAATGCTTTGACCGGAGAGGAGATAATGCAATGAAACTTTTATATTGCAACATTTTCGGATTCGGTAAGATCTGCAGTCAGAAATTCGTCTTTGACGAAGGACTTAATGTTTTCTGCGAGGAAAACGGATTCGGAAAGAGTACGCTGGCTTCTTTTATAAAAGTTATGCTCTACGGTTTTGAGGACGAGAGCAAGAGAAGCCTTAAGGATAAAGAAAGAGAAAAATACCGTCCCTGGAACAGAGGTCTTTACGGCGGAAATCTCGCATTCGAATACAACTCAAAGGGGTATGAGGTTTCAAGAACATTCGGAAAGAATGAGACGGACGACACGTTTGAAGTAAGGGACATCCTCACGAACACCGTTACCGATATTTTTGACAAAAATAATATGGGTGCACAGATTTTCGGTATCGACAAGGAATCTTTTTTCAGGACTGTATACATCGCATCCTCAGATTTAAACAAAAGGGATGAAAAGGTCACGGATTCGATCAGAGCGAAACTAGGAAACCTTACCGATGCGACGGATGACATCAATAATTTCGAGACTGCCTGCGCAAGGCTCGAAAAGAAACTCAATGAACTCACACCCGACAGACGACCGGGAAAGATCAAGAGTTTAAGATCCGACATAGCGGAAAAGAGCAATGAGTACAGGAAACTCGAGGATACCGAGAAGGCTACTGAAATAATCGAGAACCAGATTCAGGCGCAGATTAAGAGAATCGAATCGGATAACGTAAGAAAGAACGAATTAAAAAAAGACGAACAGAGAGTGCTGAGAGCCGAGTCTTTAAGAGAAAAGAAAAAGCAGTACGATTTTCTTAAGGCGGAATTTAATGAAGTTGACTCTCAGGTCGAAGAGATAAAAAGTTTCTTTGCGGGCAGCGTTCCGGAGCATTCCGCGATCAATTCCGTCAAGGAAAAATGCATCGATATGAAGCACTGCCTGGCGGTAATGGATGAAAACAGATTCGAAAAAGACGATAAATGGATGAAGATGTCGGAGAGATTCAAAGACGGCATCTGTACCGAAAACGAAGTGCGTGTTTACCTTGAACTCTGGGACGATACGGTTAAAAAGAAAACCGATATGGATAACAAGCAGAAGAAACTCGCCGAAGACGCGATGAATTTTATCGATGAGGCGGAAGAACACTGTAAGGAAGAGTACGATACAGGCCTCAGGTATTATAAAAAGCGTGAAAAATCCAGAAAGGCAAAAGCTGTTATCTTCACCATACTTGCCATTCTTTCTTTGGGCTCTGCGGCAGCACTTACGGTATTCGGCATTATGGGAATGAGACAGGAGATGATCCTTCTTCCGGAAGTCATTCTTTTTGTGATCGGACTTGTTTTTGTTCTTCTGATTGTCGTCATGAAGCTTTACAAAAAAGAACGGTTCACGCTTAAAGAAACGACTGGCATAACTTACGAGGAGGCCGTTTCGAAAGTTGATTCCACGGCGTATCTTCGAAACTCGATTAAGGAATCAAAAGAGGATGTGGCGCTGGCGTACAAGCAGATCGGTAATTTCTTTGAAAAATTCTCGATGGAATTCGAAGAAGACAAAGTTACGGAAAGACTTTTTACGCTTCTTGAAGAATCAAAGGAATACATGGTCCTTAAAGACAAACTTAACCGTTTTGAAAGTGCGAAGAAAACTTACGAAGAAAAGGATGCAGAGGTCAGTGAGTTCTTTGCTTCCATCGGCAGAAACAGGGATCCGGAGGGCGGCGATGAGGCGCTGCTTGATGATTTTTCGGAGCGTTCCGTAAGATATTCGCACCTTGTCGAACAACGGGACAGAAAAAAAATAAATGTAGTGCAATTTGAGACAGAAAATGATATAAAAGAGATATGCGAAGAGATTCCCGAAAATCTTCCCGACGTGGATGATATCAGGGAGGAAATTGAAGAAATTGACGAGGAACTTGCAGGCGAAAAAGACAACTTAAGTTCCTTCAGAAAACGTCTTGAAATTCAGCAGGAAGAAAGAGACAGACTCATTGCTCTCGGCGTCTCAATCGAAGAAGACAAAGAGAAACTTGCAGGCTTTGAAGAGAATTATAAGCTCATGCAGACCACGCTTGAGTATCTTGGCAGGGCAAAAAATTCACTGGCACTCAAATACACGGCGCCGACTATGGAAGGCTTCAAAAAATACAGTGCCTGCTTCGAGGGCGAGGATCCAGAAAACTTTAAGATCGATACGAATCTTAACCTTACCAAGACCGAGGAAGGCATGCAGAGGCGAATCGGCGAACTCAGTCTCGGACTCAGGGAAGTAACGGATTTCTGCCTGCGACTTGCACTCGCGGATGCGATGTATGATAAGGAAAAGCCTTTCCTGATCCTCGACGATCCTTTCGTTAATTTTGACGAAAAGAATCTTGAGGGCGCAAAGAAAGTTCTGAACATGATTTCCAATGAATCGCAGGTTCTTTATTTTACCTGTCACGATTCAAGAAAACTGTAAAGAATAAATCTTTAAAACAGGGCTGAACCGTATAAGCAAACCGGAAGAATAAAAGCAGAATAAAAGCGGAAACTTTAAGAAACAATAAACTATATTATGCACGGAGGAACGGTTATGGATGAGAATACAAAACTACTCAAAAAAATTCACACCGGTCAGATAGTAAACAGGGTTTTCCTGATCGTGGGCTTTGTACTTCTGATGATCAATCTCGGAAGCAGTATTTTCATTGGAATTAAGATAAAGCAGTTCACAACGACGATCGAACCCGCGATAGATGTTATCACAAAGATCGATCCGGAAGAAGTAAACAAGACACTCACTACTCTTAACAGCGCGATCGATGTATTTAAGATCAATGAGACACTTGATGCACTCGGAAAGATAGATTTCCAGGGATTCCAGGATGTTGTTTCGGGAATTGATGTCGACAAGCTCAACAAAACGCTTGAAAATATAAATGATGCAACTCAGTTTATGAAGCGCATAGGAGAAGGAATGAATGATTTCCTGAGCCAGTTCGGCATAGGAAAAAATAATTAGGAGGACAATATGAAAAAATTATTAACTGAATTCAAGGAATTTGCATTAAAAGGAAGAGTAGTTGACATGGCAATCGGTGTTATCATCGGCGGCGCATTCACTGCAATCGTAACTTCACTTACCGACAGTTTCATCAATCCTTTGATCAACAGTATCGGCGGTGCAGAAGTTGCCGGAGCTATCAGACTTCCCTGGGTAGACTACACAGGTCTTGATTCCGAAGCAGCAATGGCTTTATCACTTAACTACGGTGCATTTGTTACTGCTGTAATCAACTTCCTTATTGTAGCCGTTATCCTTTTCATCATGCTCAAGGCTGTAACAGCAGCCACAAAGGCAGCGGAAGAAGCTGCAAAGAAACTTTCAAAGAAGAAAGAAGAGGAAGAAGCTGAAGCTCCTACAACAAAGATTTGTCCTTTCTGCAAGAGCGAGATTAATATCGAGGCAACCAAGTGCCCTCACTGTACATCCGATCAGCCCGCTGAAGAAGCAAAGGCTTAATCGTTAAAACGGGGTAAATGCCTTGGAAATGAAGAAACATATTCATTCAAACCGAAGCAGCCCCAAAAGCAGAATACGAAAAAAACAGCCGAGAGTAAAACGCTCCCGGCTGTAATGTTTTTATAAGAAATATTTTAAAACGGCCTGGAGAAATGCACTCCCGACTGTACTTCTGCTCAAATAAATTTCTCGAAAATCTCGATTTTCAAAAGAGTTTTTATTTTTCAAATATGAAGCGGTAAAATGACACAAAAACCCCGTCCCCCAGTGTCACCACACAAAAAAACGACCCCCGGTGTCATTATCTGAAAGTAATATTCCCTGTTGCGGCATCCATCGATTCAACGATCGCGAGGCTTTCGAGCTGAATGCCTTTTTCGCGGATCATCTTTCCGCCGTTCTGGAAACCTTTTTCGATTGCGATTCCGACACCTTCAACAGTTGCGCCTGCGGCATTGATCAGATCGATAAGTCCGTTTACGGCACATCCGTTTGCAAGGAAGTCATCTATTATAAGAATGTGATCGTCTGCGCTTAAGAATTTTTTCGATACAATGATGTCATATACTTTTTTCTTTGTAAAGGATTCGACCTTTGATGTGTACATTTCGCCGTCGAGGTTAATACTCTGGGCTTTCTTGGCAAATACTACGGGCACGTCGAAGCATTCGGCAGCCACGCAGGCGATTCCGATACCGGAAGCCTCGATGGTAAGGATTTTGTTAATGGGCTTGTCCGCGAAAAGCTTTTTCCATTCAAGTCCCATTTCGTGAAAAAGTTTTACATCCATCTGATGATTGAGAAAACTGTCGACCTTTAAAACGTTGCCTTCTTTTACGACACCGTCTTTTATAATTCTTTCTTCGAGTAATTTCATATTTCCGTCGCGATTATTCGCTGTCCTTCCATAATAATTTATGTCGAATCCGGGTATGCAATTTAAAAACACGAGGGTTCTTACGCAGTATATGTTAGCATAATTTCCCTTTTTATTCTATAAAGATATAAAAATGTTTGAAATTCCCCGGGGATATAAAAATGCCCGAAACTCCGCAAGGACATAATTATTTTTGAAATTCCGCAAGAATATAAAATATTTGAATTTTCACAATGACATAAAAATGTTTAAAAGGATTGGCAAAAAATTAACAAAAGTAGACAGTTTGTATAAAAATGAAAAAAGAAAAGGGTTTTGAATTGACACTGATTTTATTTCGGGTATATACTTCCTTTTGTCGAAGGAATTCTGGGATGACGGATTTATCTGAAAGTAAGATCGGAAGAATTCAGTGTCATCATGTCCCGTTCGGGACGGTTTTATTTAGGAGGAAGATATGAAAAAATTATTAAGCATTATCCTTGCATGTCTTATGGTTTTCAGCGTAGCTGCATGTAGCGGCGGTGCAGGCAATCAGAACAGCGGTGCGGCAGCAGGAAACAAAGTAAAAGTAGGATTCATTTTCTTACATGACGAAAACTCAACTTATGACCTTAACTTCATCAACGGAGCTAAAGAAGCCTGTGACAAGTTAGGTGTTGAATATGTTTTAAAGACAAATATTCCCGAAGGTCAGGAATGCTACGAAGCAGCATGCGAACTTGCAGATGCAGGCTGCAACATCGTTTTCGCAGACAGCTTCGGACATGAAGATTACTTAATTGAAGCAGCTAAAGAATACAAGAACGTAGAGTTCTGCCACGCAACAGGTACAAAGGCTCACACAGAGAACCTTCCCAACTACCACAACGCTTTCGCTTCCATCTACGAAGGACGTTACCTTGCAGGTGTTGCAGCAGGCATGAAGTTAAACGAAATGATCGCTAACGGCGATATCACAGCTGACGAAGCAAAGATCGGTTACGTTGGTGCTTACACATACGCAGAAGTTATTTCAGGTTATACATCATTCTTCCTTGGCGCACGTTCAGAGTGCCCCACAGCTACCATGGAAGTAACCTTCACAGGTTCATGGTATGATGAAACTGCTGAAAAGGAAGGCGCTATCAAACTTATCAACAACGGTTGCGTACTTATTTCACAGCACGCTGACTCAATGGGTGCTCCTACAGCTTGCGAAAACGCAGGCGTTCCCGATGTATCTTACAACGGAAGCACAGAGAGCGTTGCTCCCAACACATTCATCGTTTCTTCACGTATCAACTGGGCTCCTTACTTCGAACTCATCATCAAGGCAGTTCAGAACGGTGAGAAGATTCCTACAGATTACACAGGTACGATCGAAACAGGTTCAGTAGTTCTTACAGACCTCGGCAAGGTTGCTCCCGCTGAAGGAACACAGGCTAAGATGGATGCAGTTAAGGCTGAACTTCAGGCCGGTACACGTAAGGTATTTGATACAAGCACATTTACAGTAGACGGTGCTACAGTTTCCACATACATGGCAGACGTTGATACAGATGCAGCTTACGAAGGAGATCATGAAGTTATTTCCGACGGCGCATTCAACGAATCAGCTGACGGATTCAGATCTGCACCTTACTTTGATTTAAGAATTGACGGTATCACACTTCTTGATGAATCATACTAAAATATGATACACTAGGAAAGGCGGTCGGGCGAATGACGCTGGCCGCCTTTCTTTTCATTTTAACGGAAATTACCGATTGGTTGTAAAAGCTTAAAAATCTTTAAGATTTAAGAGGTATCAAAGTGTCCCAGGCAGCAGTAAGATTAGAAAACATTACCAAAAGATTCGGTTCGGTCGTGGCCAATTCAGGCGTTACCCTTGATATCAACAAGGGCGAAATCCTCGCACTTTTAGGTGAAAACGGAAGCGGCAAAACAACGCTTATGAACATGCTTTCGGGAATTTATTATCCTGATGAAGGCAGAATTTTCATCGATGACAAAGAAGTTAAGATCAGCTCTCCCAAAGTTGCATTTGAACTTGGGATAGGAATGGTTCACCAGCATTTTAAACTGGTGGATGTTTTAACTGCGACCGAAAATATCATTCTGGGACTCGAAGGCAGATTAAACAAAAAAGAAGCCAGAGAAAAGATAAAAGAAATCTGTGACAAATACGGATTCGATATCAATCCCGACCAGAAAATCTACGATATGTCGGTATCGCAAAAGCAGACGGTCGAGATCGTAAAAGTCCTTTACAGAGGCGCAAAGATACTTATCCTTGATGAGCCTACCGCAGTTCTTACGCCGCAGGAGGCCGAGAAACTCTTCAACGTTATGCGTAACATGAAAGAGGACGGAAAAGCCCTTGTTATCATTACGCATAAAATGCATGAAGTGGAATCCATCTCCGACAGAGTTGCCGTTTTGAGAAAAGGCGAATATGTCGGAAGCATGATGACGAAGGATACGAATGCCGCAGAAATGACCAACATGATGGTCGGAAGAACAGTATCCCTTAATATACGAAGACCCAAGCCCGTAAATCCCAGGCCGCGCATCCGCGTAGAGGGACTGACCGTAAGAAATATAGAAGGCATAGAAAAATTAAAAGATGTTTCGTTTACCGCAAACAGCGGAGAAATACTTGGTATCGCAGGTATTTCCGGATGCGGACAGAAGGAACTTCTTGAGTCCATCGCCGGACTTCAGATAGCGGAAAAAGGAAGCATAAAATACATTTCGGATGACGGAAACGAAGAAGAACTTTTAGGAAACGACCCGAGAAGGATCGAAGAGCTCGGCGTTGCTCTTTCGTTCGTTCCCGAAGACAGACTCGGAATGGGACTTGTCGGAAACATGGACCTTGCCGATAACATGATGCTTCGTTCATTCAGAAACGGAAAGAGCGTATTTACAGACAGAGGTACTCCTCATAAACTTGCCGAGAAAGTTGTCGATGACCTCGAAGTCGTAACACCCGGCATTGAAACTCCGGTAAGAAGACTTTCCGGAGGTAATGTCCAGAAGATCCTTGTCGGAAGAGAAATATCTCATGCACCCACAGTGCTTTTGACAGCTTATGCGGTAAGAGGTCTTGATATCAATTCATCCTACACGATCTACGACCTCATAAATGAGCAGAAAGAAAAGGGAGTTGCAGTCATTTTCGTTGGTGAAGATCTTGATGTTCTCCTTGAAATATCCGATAAGATCCTGGTTCTCTGCGCAGGCGAAGTTAGCGGAATCGTTGAAGCGGAAAAGACGGATAAGAATGAAGTCGGACTTATGATGACAAAGGTGATGCAAAAGGATACATCCCATGCGGTAACTTTGAAAAAAGATTAAGACTGCGCCTTTCTGGCGCCTGAAGATAAATGGAGACGGTAATGAAGAAAAGCAAATCGGAACCTTTGTTCCATATTGTGAAAAGAGATACTTTGGTATGGTATAAAGCCTGGGGTATCAGAGCGGCAGCGATAATTGCGGCTTTGATAGTCTGCGGTATCGTAACGACTGTTACTACGGGGCTTAATCCGATATCTGTATACGGAGCATTTATCCAGGGAGCTTTCGGCTCGGGAAGAAAAGTATGGATCACATTACAGAACATGTCCATTCTTCTTATCATTTCACTTGCCCTGACTCCTGCATTCAAAATGCGATTCTGGAATATCGGAGGAGAAGGTCAGGTACTTGTCGGAGCGCTTGCAACGGCAGCCTGTATGATTCTGCTCGGAGATAAGATCCCCAATCCGCTTCTTATCCTTATAATGACGGTTTCGGCTCTGGCAGCAGGTGCCGTATGGGGACTCATTCCCGCTGTCTTTAAAGCAAAGTGGAATACCAACGAAACGCTTTCCACTCTTATGATGAACTATATAGCCACACAGTTGGTTGCATTCTTTACGGTCGTATGGGAAGTTCCGAAGGGTTCTTTTACCGTAGGTATCATCAATCAGTCAACCAACGCCGGATGGCTTCCCCAGCTTTTCGGATCGAAATATCTTCTTCCGATCGTTGTGGCTTTGGTAACGACTGCTTCGATGTTTGTATATCTTAGATACAGCAAACACGGTTACGAGATCGCGGTTGTCGGTGAAAGCGAAAAGACCGCAAAATATGTCGGAATGAAGACCGAGAAGATAATCATAAGAACTATGCTTCTGTCAGGTGCGCTCTGCGGACTTGCGGGACTTCTTCTTGTCGGCGGCATCAACCACACCATCACAACGACGATCAATTCGGGACAGGGCTTCACTGCAGTTATGGTTTCATGGCTTGCGAAGTTTAATCCCATTACCATGATATTCACAAGTTTCTTAATTATTTTCCTCGAAAGAGGAGCAGGAGAAGTATCCACTAACTTCGGACTTAACCAGTCCTTTGCGGATATCCTTACGGGAATCATTCTTTTCTTTATCATCGGTTGTGAGTTCTTCATCACATACAAGATAGTAGGTAAGGCCAAAAAAGCCGAACCTGCCGGGGCTTCAAAAAGCATAGAAGAAACAAAAACAGAAAAAGCTGAAGCAGAAGAAAAAGCAGAGGAAACTGCAGAAGAATCCAAAGCAGAAGAGACAGAAGAAAAAACTGAAACAGCAGAAAAGACAGAGTAATCTTTAGAAATACCATTAACTGTAATTGATAGTAGCATTATCAGGGAGACAACAGAAATGATAGATATTGTAGCTTTCATACCCAGAGCCATTGGACAGAGCGTACCGCTTCTTTTGGGATGCTCAGGTGAAATATTAACCGAAAAGTCCGGTAACCTTAACCTCGGAATTCCGGGCGTAATGTACGTTGGCGGAATAAGCGGCGTTATCGGATCTTTTTTCTATGAACAGGCGTGTGTGAACAAAGAGATGAATCCGTTGCTGGCGATTTTAATTCCGCTTTTGTGTTCGCTTGTCGGATCTTTCATAATGGGTATGATCTACTGCATACTTACGGTTTCTCTTAGAGCTAATCAGAACGTTACCGGTCTTGCAATGACGACATTCGGCGTGGGGATCGGAAACTTTTTCGGAGGTTCGCTTATCAAACTTTCGGGGGCGGATGTTCCTTCGATCGCACTTTCGAGAACAAGCGGATATTTTTCCAAAGCACTTCCGTTTGCGGCCAATCTCGGATGGTTCGGAAAGATCTTTTTAAGCTACGGATTCTTATGCTACCTTTCGTTTATCATTGCAATCATTGCCGCACTTGTACTTTATAAAACAAGAGCCGGACTTCATTTAAGAGCGGTCGGCGAAAGCCCTTCCACAGCGGATGCTGCAGGAATAAATGTCAGCAAATACAAATATGTCGCTACATGTGTCGGCTGTATGATAGCCGGACTCGGCGGACTTTATTACGTTATGGATTACGCATCGGGTGTATGGTCAAACGATGCATTCGGCGACAGAGGATGGCTTGCGATCGCACTCGTTATCTTCTCAATATGGAATCCTTTGATCGGTATATTTGCAGCAATCCTTTTCGGCGGATTGTATATCGTATATCTTTATATTCCGACAGGAATGGACTATATGGAATTTAAGGAACTTTATAAGATGATCCCCTATGTGGTAACACTCTTCGTACTTGTTCTGACCAGCATGAGAAACAAGAGGGAAAATCAGCCGCCGGCAAGTCTCGGACTGTCCTATTTCAGAGAAGAAAGATAAAAAAATAAAAAATACAAATCAAAAAAACGACTGCTTAAAGTCGTTTTTTTGATGCTTAAACAATATATATTTATTCCAAAATGAAGGGAATGTGGAATAACAAATTTATAGAACTGCTCAGTAAATTATCGGGCAACCGTTTTAGAATCCGGTTTATTTATATCACTGACAGTATAAAATTGTTACGCTTAATTATATCCGATGGCATTAAGTACTTCATCGATAAGCTTTGCATTGTAAATCGAAAACTCGGGAGATACCAGAGGTTCACCGCCGTTTTCGATGCATCTGTTCATGTCCTCAAGTTCGAGAGAATAATTCTGTCCGGCGAAAACTTTCTTTACGGTCTTTTCTCCGTTTGAAACGATTGTGTATTCGAGATCGCCTTCCTGGTTGTATTCGACATCGGATTTGATGCATCCCTTATCGCCGTGAATATAGAGTCTGTCAAATCTTGAATTGGTACCGATGCCTAAATTCATTCCGACATTGAATGATGCTTTTGCTCCGTTTTCAAAATCAATGATGGCATCCGTCAATGTGTCCACACCCTCGTCCGAGAAATCAGCAACGGCTTTAACGGAAGTATACTTTGAATCGATGCATGAAAGAATCATTGTCGTACAGTAGCATCCGAGATCGTACATTGCACCTCCGCCGAATTCTTTGTGAAGTCGGAAATCTTCGATATATCCCTGAGTAAGAAAAGCGGATTCGATATAATCAACCTTTCCGATGAGACCGTCTTTTATGTCTTTGACAACGGCTGCAACGTAAGGGCTGTGAAGATAAGCGTATGCTTCCATGAGGATTACATTATTTTCTTTCGCACATGCATACATCTTTTCTGCTTCTTTTGCATTCATTGCAAGAGGTTTTTCGCAGAGCACATGTTTGCCGGCCTTTAATGCTTTTGTCACCCATTCGAAATGAATATTGTTGGGAAGCGGAATATACACGGCCTGCACTTCGGGATCTGCAAGAAGCGCATCATATCCGACGTAGCCTTTTTTGAAACCGAATTTTTCCTTAAATGAATTAACCTTTGCTTCATTTCGTCCCGCTACTGCATAAAGTTCGCATCCCTCGGCTTTAATCATTCCGGGAATCGTACATCCCAAAGCGATATTAGCGGTACCGAGAACACCCCATTTAACTCCCATAAAAACCTCCTCACATATTTCAGATTTTGTATGATAAAACGATAATTCACCCGAATATGTCTTGTCAATAAACGGGAAGCAAATACCGAAAAATGAGAAGCGGGGCAACAAAAAAATATTCACGTTTTTTATTAAAAAAATAAGGATTACAAGGCGGTTTTTGTTTGACCTTAAGAGTTGCGTTTGATACAATAAAATATATAAGTAAAGGGCAAACTTTTCTAAAGAAAAGGACGCAAAGTTGTAAGCCTAAAGAGTAAATCCATGGCGGTTTAACTGCAATCAGATGAGAATTAAAGAGTTTCTTATTTGATTGCTTTTTTATTTGACGATATTTTGAAAAAATCAATTAATCTGTTTCGGGGAGGATATTAGATGAATACCGCAAAGAAAAGAAATTCGGTAAGACTGTTGACGACATTGATGTTTATTGCATTAGTGTCTGTTTTTATGTTTCCTATGATGACAAAAGCAGCCTCAACGCATACTGCTCATAAAGGTCATATGGATCATAATGGCTGGACACCAATTAGCAGTTACGCTGATTTATCTGAACTGGGAGCCAGCGGAGGAAGCGGTTATCTTACATGTGATATTATAACCGGCAATGAGATATGGATACATAATGGTAATGTCGTTAATCTTTGCCTTAACGGGTACGTATTAAAAATGAGCCTGGATTATTCGAAATCAGCGATTGCAGTGTTTGATGGCACATTAAATTTATATGACGAAACAGGAAACAGCGGAAGGATATGTCATTCCGACGGATCACCCGGATTCGGAGTTATACTCTGGAGGTCAGATTCAAACTTTAATATGTATGGCGGCACAATCACAGAATGTCCCGGCGGAGATGAAAAGGGCGGTGCTGTTTGTTGTGAAATGGGTACATTTACAATGAACGGCGGAATTATATCAGATAATACCTCCGATTATTCGGGAGCGGGGGTTTATATTAGAGAAGGTACGTTTGTTATGAATGATGGTAAAATCTGCAATAACAAATCAAGCGATAGTCAATACGGCGGTGGCGTATATGTTGGTGGAAAAGGTACTTTTACAATGAACGGCGGAACTATCTCGGAAAATAAAGCCGGATACGGAGGCGGAGTTTATAACGATAAAATATTCATAATGAATGGCGGCAATATTTCGGGTAATAGTGCAGAAAATGGAGGGGGAGTTTATAGTACAAACTCAACGTTCGGATTAAACGGAGTAGTATACAATGCAAAATTCACAATGAACGCAGGTAATATTTCGGGTAACAGCGCTTTGCACGGTGGCGGAGTATTTGCCCGAGGAAATTTTGAAATGAACGGAGGAACCATTTCTAAAAATGAAGGCACTTCGTCAGCCGGAGGAGTAGAAAGCTTTAAGAAATTCATCATGACAGACGGAACAATTTCCGAAAATAGCGCAGTAGATGGCGGAGGAATAGAAATATCTGATGGAACATTAACAATAACAGGTGGAAGCATTTCCGAAAATAGCGCAGATGCCGGCGGAGGAATAGAAATATCTGAAGGAACATTAACAATAACAGGTGGAAGCATTTCCGAAAATAAAGCCGGATACGGAGGCGGAATATTTACGCTGGGCGAATTATATTTGTCGGGTGGTACAATCTCCCAAAATACAGCCCAAGGTTTCGGTGGAGGAATATATGTGTACCCTGATGGAAAATTATATATGTCCGGCGGTACAATCTCCGAAAATACAGCAGATGGATACGGAGGAGGTTTGTATGCCTTGGGCTACTTTAATATTGAAGGCGGTCAGATTAAAGATAATAAAGCTTTTACAAGAAATCTTGATTGGGTTAATTATAGTAATGGTATATATGTTTCTCATGCCGGTTTTTATAGCAAGGGCATCTTATCAGATACAAATGAATATGCAACCGGTTTTTATGATTTAACATACGAATCAAACAATGACTCCGGAAATTGGATTATTCAGGTGATGGATTCCAACTGTGACAATTATGTAATGGAAAATAAATTTACTCGAAGCGGATATACTTTTCTTAATTGGAAGGACGGAGGCGGAACTTCGTATGCTGAAGGGGCAAAATTAGTTAATGATAATATAAGGACATTATATGCACAGTGGAAACCCAATAAATATACCGTTAAGTTTGATGCAAACGGCGGAAGCGGAACGATGACTGCACAGAGTATTAAATACAACACATCTACTGCTCTTAAAAAGAACACGTTTACCAGAGACGGATACGATTTTGCGGGATGGAATACAAAGGCTGACGGAAGCGGAACTTCTTATGCGGATGCCACAAAAGTTAAGCTTAATGTTTTAAATACAAATAAGGTTACTCTTTATGCTCAGTGGAAAGCTAAGTATGCAACAGTTACATTTAATGTAAACGGCGGAACAGCGCTTAAAGAAACAACCGTAAAATATCAGATAACCAAAGCATACGGCAAACTGCCGGAGACAAGCAGAACAGGCTATACATTCAGCGGCTGGTATACTGCAAAGAGCGGCGGAACCAAGGTTACTGCAAAAAGTATCTGCGAAGGAGATATAACATTTTACGCACACTGGAAAGCAAAGACGGATACACCTTATAAAGTAGAACATTACAGACAGAAAGTTGACGGAACATATCCTGCAACTGCAAATGAAACAGAGGCATTAACAGGTAAAACAAATGCCAGTATAACTCCCGAAGTTAAGACATACAAAGGGTTTACGGCACCTGAAACTCAGACTGTAAAGATCAAAGCAGACGGAAAACTTGTAGTTAAGTATTACTACACGAGAAACAGCTATAAGCTTACCTGGAATTTCGCAGGAGGAAAGGCAAGCGGAACATATACCAAGGGAACAGTAAAGTATGGTGCAAAGATTACAGCACCCGTTCCCGTAAGAGACGGATATGCATTTACGGGCTGGAATAAAACCGTTCCCGCCAAAATGCCTGCGTATGACGCAACATTTAAGGCTAAATGGAGAAAGCTTTCACAGGAAGAACAGGTAAGAAACTTCGTTTCCAGATTCTATACAATCATTCTCGACAGACCTGCGGAAGCAGCAGGACTTGCAGACTG
>JAIKXN010000127.1 GCA_024684055.1 Lachnospiraceae bacterium
ATTATTTAATCTATAATGTTCTAAATGTCTTTTTCCCGTTTTTAACAGGAATCTATGTTTCGCATGTTCTTCTTCCTGATACAATTGGAAGGGTAAATGCGGCTCAAAACCTCGTTCAGTACTTTGTTATTTTTGCATTTTTGGGTATTCCGACTTATGGTTTAAGAGAGATCTCGAAAGCAAGAAATCTCGAGAAAGAAAAAAACAGGTTATTCTCTGAACTCTATATAATTAATTTAATTTCTACTCTCATTTTCTCCTCTTTATATTTGGGAGTTATATTCATAGTTCCTCAATACAAATCCGACTTAATTCTCTATATGGTTGTGGGGATATTGATTGTTCTTAATGCATTTAATATTTCCTGGCTGTATGAGGGATTGGAGGAGTTTCGTTTTATCTCCATTCGAAATTTGATATTTAAAGCGATTTCATTTATCTTTCTCATCCTTTTTGTTAAGGATGAGAAGGATTTTCTGTTATTTGCTTTAGTGAATGTCATTGGAACAGCGGGGAATTATATCATTAATATGATTTATTCTCCTGGATTTGTTCGTTTTACTTTTGAGAATTTGAATTTAAAACGTCATATGAAATCAATTATGTATTTGGTTTCAGTCAACCTTGCCATAGAATTATATTCATTAGTTGATATTACGATGATGAATTTTGTTTGCGAGAAGGATGAGATTGCCTTTTATAAGTACGGTCAGTCCATTGAACGGATATTACTTCAGATAATAAATACTTTTACTATGGTTTTGGTTCCGCGTATTTCTTTTTACTATAAAGAGAAGAAAATTGATGGATTTAATAACCTTTTGTCAAAAGCATTGAGATTAATCGTCCTTTTTTCTTTTCCGATGATTATAGGAATTTTCTTTACATCAGACTTACTTTTGGTAAAGTTATATGGTGAACCATATATATCATCAGCAATGATTCTTAAATTGTTATCTGTATTAATCTTTATATCCCCGGTTGGGTATTTGCTGGGTTCAAGAGTAATGCTTGCCACGGGTAATGAATCTCGGATGATAATACCTGTTGGGTTAGGCGCAATTGTTAATATTATCGGAAATGCATTTATGATACCGCTTTGGGGAGGAAGAGGAGCATCTATTGCATCAGTTTTGAGTGAGATTGTTGTGATGATTATTTATGTATCTATGGGAAAGAAGTATTTCAAGATAAACAATCTCTCTGGTACTTTATATAAGACAGCAATTTCGATTCTTTTGATGACGGGATTTCTTTTTGCTTCAAGTTATTTGATGATTAATGCATGGATTCTCTTGACTATACAGATTTTAGGAAGCATGTTAATATATGGAGGGCTCCTTATAGCGCTTAGAGAAGAAATAATAATGGAGTATTTCAAGGCATTTATAAGGAGATTAAATCCTAAAAGGTAGGGAATTAGTATACTTAAATGAATACGGCAGTTTTAAAACTGACAATAGCAATAAAGAATATTAAATGGGCCTTAAGTTCGATATTTTGGAAGAAAGACTCAAGTGTCGTTATTTTTGGCTCTTGGTTTGGAAAAAAATTCGCAGACAATCCAAGGTTTTTATTTGAATACTTAAGTGAAAATAAAGATAGACTTGGCCTTTCGCATGTGGTATGGATTACGCGTTCTGAAGAAGTATTAAAGACTGTAAGGGAATTAGGATATGAGGCTTATCTATTAGACTCGCTTGAGTCGATAAAATACCATAAGATTGCTAAGTATCATATCGCCAATAATGCTCCTGCTTCGAACGATAAGAATTATAAAAGTGAACTTTTTAATCAGTTTTCCTTTAGAGCACACAAAATAAATTTGTGGCATGGAGTGGCGGTTGTAAAAGGAATCTCTTTTGATTCAAATGATTATTTAATAAAAAGAAAAAAACACACTTTTATATATTCTGTTAAAGAATCGTTTAGAAAAAATTCCTCATTTTATCGTAAATTTTTTGAATATGAAGGAGGATGGGGCGATTGCTATTTTGTGGCACCTTCAGTTGCAGAAATGGATAAAATGTTTAGAAGCCACATGCTTCCTGAAAAGAGGTTTATCATCACGGGTTATGCCAGGAATTGTCCTTGTCCAAAGTTGACAAAAGAAGAGGAAGCAGTTATTGATATTATCAAGAGTTATAAGACATCAATTATATATATGCTGACTTTCCGAACAGGAGATAATG
>JAIKXN010000135.1 GCA_024684055.1 Lachnospiraceae bacterium
GTTATTGTTATCCATAGATTTCGCGGTTATTTCCAGCGCATCGATCATGGGAACACCGGCACCGAGAAGTGTACAAAGTGTACGACCGAGTTTTGCGCAGGCTTTCTTCTGCTGAATGGGTCCGAGAACCGGGATTCTTAAAGCAAGTCTGTCAATGATATCTTTTCCGCCTGCTGAAGCCTGGAAAGCTTTAAAACCGATAAACAATGCAGCACCGCAGATAAGGATCAACCACCAGAATTTAACGAAGAAATCCGAAATATGTACGATTACCATTGTGATCGCGGGCATTTCGGCATCGAGACCTTCGAACATTCCCATGAATCGGGGAATAACGAATGTCATCATCGCGAATACAACGCCGATAAGTACGATGATAAGTACTATAGGATAGATAACTGCTTTTTTAACAGCTGCTTCCAACTGAGCATCTTTTTCGAACTGGATAGCCATACGTGCAAATGAGTTATCAAGTGAACCTGATGCTTCACCGGCTTCAACCATGTTGCAAAGCATATCAGGGAATACACCGCCCCTTCTTCTCATCGCAACCGCAAGAGGATCACCTTTTGAAATATCCGAGTGAACCTGCTGGATAGCAAATTTCAAAGCCTTGTTTTCTGTCTGCTCACCGAGCATCTGGAAAGCTTCTACGATAGTAACACCGGCCTGAATAATAGATACAAACTGATGACAGAATACGGAGAAGTCTCTCGCTTTTACCTTTGCACCGAAAGATAAGTTTACTTTTCTTGCAAGACCGCCCGCTTCGGCGATATTAAGAACAGTATTCTTTTCCGCTTTAAGATTGGCTACAGCCATTTCTTTGGTCTTTGCTTCAATGTGACCTTTTTTCTTTTTACCGTCAGGGCCGACGGCAGTGTAAACAAATTCAGCCATATTTTCCCACCTTTACCTTTATTTTTGTTTGTAGTTTGAAAATTATTTTACTTCTTCATCCATATCGTAAGCAACTCTTACCATCTCTTCGATGGATGTAACGCCTTCTACGACATTTCTTGCGCCTGCCATACGGAGTGTATTCATACCTTCTTTTACAGCAACTTCCTGGATTTCGTCTGCTGTAACCTTCTGATGAAGGATGCGACGGATACCTGAAGTAATGGGCATGATTTCATAGATAGCTTTTCGTCCTTTGTAACCGTGGTTACATTCGTCGCAACCGCCGGGCTCATAAATAATGAGGTTCTGATCAAGAGGAACGCCTAACATCTCTTTCTCTTTTTCATCAGCTTCATGAGGAATCTTGCACTTCGGACAAAGTCTTCTTACAAGACGCTGCGCGATGATACCTACAACCGCGTCACCGATGAGGTATGATTCAACGCCCATGTCGATAAGACGGGTGATTGATGCGGATGTCGAGTTTGTATGCAGTGTTGATATAACCAAGTGACCTGTGATAGACGCCTTAACAGCGATACCTGCCGTCTCACCGTCTCGAATTTCACCGATCATGATGATATCAGGGTCCTGACGAAGGATCGAACGAAGGGCCGATGCGAATGTCAGCTCTGCTTTAACGTTAACCTGTACCTGGTTAACCCCGGGCACGTTTGCTTCGACAGGGTCTTCAACTGTAATGATGTTAACCGTTTCTTTATTAAGTTCATGAAGTACCGTATAACATGTGGTAGATTTACCTGAACCTGTAGGTCCGGTAACAAGGATGATACCGTGAGGGTTATGCGTGATACTGTCAAGCTTCTTCTCATCATCGGGATAAAGACCTAAGTGCTTCTTCTCTCTGGTAAGACCTCTCTTCTTTGTCATACGCATAACGGTTTTCTCGACGTATACAGTAGGTAAGATAGAAACACGGACGTCGTATTCTTCGCCGTCAACAATACGGGTAAGACGACCATCCTGAGGTTTTCTCTTTTCGGAAATATCAAGACCCGAAACGATCTTGATACGTGCAACCATAGCTGCCAATACGTTGGTATTGTAAGTAAATACTTCCTGAAGAACACCGTCGACTCTGAATCGAACCCTGACTCTGTCTTCCATGGGTTCGATATGGATATCTGAAGATTCCATACGAACGGATTCATCAAGGATAGTGTTAACGATCTTAACGATGGGAGCATCGTTTAATGATTCATCATCTTCCTCTTCTTCCACGGCACCAAACTCATCGGCATGCTCAGCCTGGAACTGTTCGGCAGCTTCCATGGCCTGCTTCTTACCGTAAATCTTATCAAGTCTGATGTTGATGGATGATGAAGATGCATAAACCGGCGTAACTTCCATACCGGTCACGATCTGGACATCGTCGATCGCACCGAGGTTCATCGGGTCTGCCATAGCAACAAGAATCTTGGAATAGTCGTTCTCATCGTATCCGATAGGAATAAGAACGTCTTTTCTCATGATGTCTTCGCCGACAGTCTTAAGAAGTTCCTCGTCTAACTTAACATTTTTTAATTCAATTGATTGTATGCCTAACTGAGCGCATATAACCCCGGAAAACTGCTCTTCCGTAACGAGTCCCATTTCAATAAGGACTTCACCGAGTTTTCCTTTCTTCTCTCGCTGTTCTTCGAGAGCCTGGCTTAATTGATCGTCAGTGATATAACCTTTCTGTACCAATAAATCACCGACACGGATTCTGTTACCAAAAATTGCCATAAATAAACACCCCTGTTCAATTTTGTACGAGATACAAAAGCGCACTCATACACCTATGTATTATCGCATAATACGAGCAATAAATAAACACTTTTTTGATTTTTTTATAAATAATTTATATAATTCCCGAAAATAAAGAATTCGGGTTATTCCCCATAACGAGAAAAAACCCGAAAATACACATATTTACTCTATTCCGAGATATTTGATCGAATCTTTTATCTTTTCGATCCCATTTACTTCGATAAGGATCGTCGCATCCGGGAAATATTCGTCACGATATTTTTTAAACTCGTCCCAGTCGATTTTCCCGCTTCCGACAGCAAGATGAAGATCGAATTCGCCGTCATTGTCGTTGATATGCACATGTTTGATATACTTTTTAAGCTTTAAAACCCACTCTCCGGGCTTTTCTTTTGACAAAAAGGCATGAGCATAATCAAGACATATTCCGAAATTCTCAACATCCTCCATCTTCTTTGATAACTCGTAAAGCGCTCTCGAATCGTAATCAAACATGTTTTCCATAAGAACGGTTATTTCCGGATAATCGGAACATACATCCCTGAAACAAGACTCATTGCTTTCAACCCACCTTTCAAAGTAAACATCCTTTGCGATAGCTGAGTTTATGTTGGTATGAAAAACCACCTTGCCCGCTCCGATGCTTTTTGCAACTTCCATGCTCTGATAAATTCTTTTCTTTGAAATCTCCGCTATTTCGTCATCATTCGAAAAAACATAAACATCAAAAAAATCCCCATGCGAAGTAAGCAGATCCGGAAGATCGAATTTTTTGTATAAATTTATCCTCTCACTGCATGCTTCATCGTCAGAAAGCATTGTCGGAGAAAAGAAATCATTAAATTCAAAACCCAGATTATGTTTTTTCGCCAGTTCCAGATATTCATCAATTTTATCAATATCCGGAATGATCAGATATCTGTTCAATTTTCTGCCTCCCCTTTAACATCAACGAGTTCGTATACGAAGCATCCTTCCGCTTTACCCTTTAACGGAATGGTTCCGATCTCGTTAACCTTTATCCTTCCTTTCAGTCTTTCATACAAAGCCTTGCTTATGAGCACCTGTCCCGCTTTGGCATTTGCTTCCAGTCTTGCAGC
>JAIKXN010000145.1 GCA_024684055.1 Lachnospiraceae bacterium
TCCTTCATTCAGTTCCTTGAAGATGCCGATAATTACGACTGGACTTTCAGCAGAGCTTTTGACGGAAGCATCAGAATGACGAAAATGAACGGGGAATTGTAATTCAGAAATTTAAAAGAAGTTTGATAAAGACTGAAAAAACGAAACGGAATCGGTAGATTTTTAACCGATAAACGAAGAACGATCGAACAGACATAAAGGTGTTCATTCAATGGAAAAGATTTATAAAAAAGACGATGTTCTCGAAATAACCATTGAGGATATGAGCGAGGAAGGCCTGGGCATCGGCAAGGCAGACGGATATGCTTTGTTTGTCAAAGACACGATAGTCGGTGACAGGTGCATCGTCAAAATAATGAAGGCAAAAAAGAATTACGCATTTGCTCATCTTGAGGAGGTCTTAAGTCCCTCCTCTTTTCGTATAGAGCCGAAATGCCCGAAATCCAAGGCATGCGGAGGCTGCCAGCTTCAGGCGATGTCCTACGAAGCGGAACTTAAATTCAAGGAAAACAAGGTAAAAAACAACCTCATAAGACTCGGAGGTTTTTCGGAAGATTTTATCGAAAGTATAAAAGAGCCAATCGTAGGAATGGAACCCCCTTTCCGATACAGAAACAAAGCGCAGTACCCGATAGGATATGACAGAGAAGGAAAGCCCGTAGCGGGTTTTTACGCGGGAAGAACCCACAATATCATTCCGAATACGGACTGTCTTCTCGGAAAAGAGATAAACGAAAAAATACTAAAATGCATTCTTTCTTTCATGAAAGAAGAGAAGATCGCAGCATACGACGAAAATACCGGAAAAGGACTGCTTCGTCACGTATTGATCCGTGAGGGATTTTCAACGGGCGAGATAATGGTCTGCCTGATAGTCAATGCGAAATCCTTCGAAAAAGAAGAGAAACTCTGCAGGATCCTGACCGGGAAAATACCCGAAATCAAAAGCATCTGTCTTAATACGAATACCGAAAACACAAATGTCATAATGGGAGATTCCACGCGTGTTTTATGGGGAAAGGAAACGATAGAAGACGAACTCGGCGGAGTAAAATTCAAAATTTCCGCAAGATCTTTTTATCAGATTAACCCCGTACAGACGGAGAGACTCTATTCCAAAGCACTGGAATATGCAAATCTTACGGGCAAAGAATCCGTATGGGATCTGTACTGCGGCATAGGAACCATATCTTTGTTCCTTGCAAAGAAGGCCGGAAACGTATACGGAGTGGAAATCATTCCGCAGGCCATCGCGGATGCAAAAGAAAACGCAAGGATAAACGGCATCACCAATGCGGAATTTTTCGTCGGAAAGGCGGAGGAAGTTCTGCCGGAATTTTATGAAAAACAGAGTAACAAAACAAACCCGAATGACGGAAAAGCAAAAGACATGCTTCATCCAGACGTCATAGTAGTCGATCCGCCCAGAAAAGGCTGCGATGAAAAATGTCTCGAAACAATGCTTCAAATGGAGCCGGAACGCATCGTTTATGTCAGCTGCGACTCTTCCACCCTCGCCAGAGACTTAAAGATTCTCTGCGCCGAAAAATACGAACTCAAGGCATGGCAGTGCTATGACCAGTTTTCGAGAACGGTGCATGTGGAGACGGTAGCCCTTTTGTCCAAACTCTCTGAGGCGAAGCATCATATCAATGTTAAATTGGATATGGATGAACTGGATGTTACAACTGCAGAAACAAAGACAACATACAATGAAATACGAGATTGGGTTAAGGAAAAGTACGGCTTTAATGTAACGAATCTCAATATAGCTCATGTAAAACAGAAGCATGGAATCATTGAGCAGGAAAACCATAGAAAATCTAAGTATCCGGATAAGAAGCAGCAGGGAACTCCGGATGAGAAGGTTAAGGCAATAGAGGATGCTATGAAGCATTTGCAGATGATTTAAATATAGATGAAAATAATGTGTTCATGTATGCAAAATAGTAATAGGAAGGCAAAAATCCTATAGGTAATTAATTATACATCATAGAACGAGGTAGTAATATGATATATACACAAAGACCTCCAGGTGGAGTGTTTCATTCAATCGACGAAATAGAAGAATATCATAAGATGGTTGAAAAAATGAAGATTAGATCCTACGATGAATACATATCCAAAGGTCATGAATGGTGTTGGTCCCTTGTGGGAAATATTGTGGATGAAGATGAGTTTGGAGAAGAACACGAGATAAAGAAAGGTACAAAGCAGTTTTCGAGTGGCTCAAAAGTATGTCTTGCGCCCGGACAATGGGGAGACGGATATGAGAGAGTCATAGTTATTGGTGTGGCTCGTGGCAGTCGAAAGTATATTGAAGTCATTATGCAGAGCAAGTATATTGAAAACTTCCGAATGCAAAAGATATACAAACCAGCAATCATGAAAAGAATGATTAATTCTGAACATTACTGGTGGAGCGATTCCGAGGATGATAGAAAAGAAATAATAGAATACCTCGAATATCTCGCACCAGAAGAAGCTGAAAAGCAAAAGAGCATAGACAGAGAAAAAAATATAGAGATGGGATAATAAATATGCACGGAATTATCCGTGCATATTTATAATAGTAATATTATTAAGAAAGGATTAAAGAAAGTTTAGAACCATCAAAATTGTTACCCCAACCGTTTTTCTCTGAAAATACTGAAAAACTAACAGAAGAAATATAAGGAAGTTCAATACTATTACTCTCAAGAATATTGCATATATCGAGTACAATTTGAGATGAAGAATTTGATCTTATGACAAAAGACCTGTCTGAAGAGGATAAGGCAGAGCTTTCAAGACGCGTTAATATGAAGGCCATTATGTATGACCGTACTGTTTATAGAAAACTTAATGAAACAGCCAAAGTTATAGAACTTGAAGATGTTAATGAGGTTTGTTTTATGTCTTTATACTCGGTGATATGCATGGAAAATGAAACACCGGTACTGCCAGGAGAACAAAACTGGCCAACTATAACAGACATTTTGGTCGTTTCAAGTGTTGATTCCGGCATGAATGAGAAAGAGTACATTTTTGAAGGAAATCTAATGTCAGACCCACGGTACGTTGCGGATGTTTTGAATAATGG
>JAIKXN010000163.1 GCA_024684055.1 Lachnospiraceae bacterium
AACTTAGCGATAGCCTGGTCACGAAGAACCTTCTGTCCTAAGTACATACCAAGACCATGCTCAGCGTTATCCTCGAACAGTGAGTTAGCCCATGCAGGACCCTGCTTGCTGTCCTTGTTTACTGTGAAAGGTGATGTTGCAGCAGGACCACCCCAGATTGAAGAACATCCGGTAGCGTTCGAGATGAACATCTGCTCACCAAAGAGCTGTGTAATAAGTCTAGCGTATGAAGTCTCAGCACAGCCTGCGCATGATCCTGAGAATTCAAGGAGCGGCTGGTTGAACTGTGAACCCTTAACGGTGTTCTCAGCAGGAGCCTCATCCTTACGTCCTACGTTAGCTACAAGGTAATCCCATACGGGCTGCTCATCAAGCTGAGTCTCCTGAGGAACCATCTTAATAGCCTGAACTGCAGGAGGACAAACGGTAACACACTCGCCGCATCCCATACAGTCAAGAGGAGATACGCTCATTGTGAACTTATACTTGCCAGCCTTAGGCTTTGTATCAGCAAGCTTGATGTTCTTAGGAGCTGCCTTAACTTCCTTCTCATCAAGCATGTAAGGACGGATTGTTGCGTGTGAACATACAAATGCACAGTTGTTACACTGGATACACTTTGTAGCATCCCACTCGGGAACCATAACTGCTGTTCCACGCTTCTCATAAGCAGCAGCACCAAGCTCGAACTGTCCGTCAGCTCTGTCAGCGAATGCTGATACAGGAAGGTTATCACCATCCATAAGAGCGATAGGATTCATGAGCTTCTCTACCATCTCTACTGTCTCAGGACGTCCAGTAAGCTTCTTAGCCTTAGGATCTGCCTTAGGCTTAGCCCATGCAGCAGGAACCTTTACAAGGTGAAGGGCATCCTTACCTGCATCGATAGCCTTGCAGTTCATGTCTACGATATCCTGGCCCTTCTTAGAGAACTTAGCAACAACCTTCTCCTTCATGTACTTGATTGCCTCATCAGCAGGAAGTACGTTTGCAAGTGTGAAGAATGCTGACTGAAGAACTGTAGAAGTACGCTTGCCAAGACCGATCTTGCCTGCGATGTCAACAGCATCAACTGTATAAACCTTGATATTATTTTCAGTGATATACTTCTTTGCTTCTGCATTGAGCTTCTCGCCTAACTCCTTATCATCCCACTGGCAGTTGATAAGGAATATTCCGCCGGGCTTAACGTCCTGAACCATCTTGTAGCCCTTAACGATGTAGCTCTGGTTATGGCAAGCTACAAGGTCAGCCTGGTTGATGTAGTAAGGGCTCTTGATAGGCTTGTCACCAAATCTCAAGTGAGAAATTGTGATACCGCCTGTCTTCTTTGAGTCATACTGGAAGTATGCCTGGATGTACTTGTCTGTATGGTCACCGATGATCTTTGTTGAGTTCTTGTTAGCACCTACAGTACCGTCACCGCCGAGACCCCAGAACTTACATTCTACAGTACCTTCTGCAGAAGTAATGGGTGCGGGCTTAACTTCAGGTAAGCTTAAGTTGGTAACGTCATCAACGATACCGATTGTAAATCTTGCCTTGGGAGCATCCTTGGCAAGCCCTGTATAAATAGCAAAAATTGAAGAAGGACATGTAACCTTTGAACCAAGACCATAACGACCACCGATAAGTGTGATGTCGTTAAGTGCTGCTTCACGAAGTGTTGTGGCAACATCAAGGTATAAAGGCTCACCAAGGGAACCGGGCTCTTTTGTTCTGTCAAGAACTGCAATCTTCTTAACTGTCTTGGGAAGAACTTTAAGAAGTGCGCTTGAAACCCAGGGACGATACAAACGAACCTTAATAAGTCCGACTTTCTCTCCCTTGGCTGTTAAGTAATCGATAACTTCTTCGGTAACATCACAAACAGAACCCATAGCAATGATTACTCTGTCTGCATCAGCTGCACCGTAGTAGTTGAATAAATCGTAATCTGTTCCGAGCTTTTCGTTGATTTTCTTCATATACTTCTCAACTACAGCGGGAAGTGCTTCGTAAACGGAGTTACAAGCTTCTCTGTGCTGGAAGAATACGTCATCGTTTTCATGAGAACCTCTCATAGCGGGATGCTCGGGATTAAGAGCATGTGCACGGAAAGCTTCAACTGCTTCCATGTTTGTCATCTCTTTAAGATCTTCGTAATCCCATCTTTCAATCTTCTGGATTTCATGAGATGTACGGAAACCGTCGAAGACGTTAAGGAAAGGAACTTTTCCTTCGATAGCTGCAAGATGAGCTACGGGTGAAAGGTCCATAACTTCCTGAGGATCTGATTCAGCGAGCATTGCGAAACCTGTCTGACGGCAAGCATATACGTCAGAGTGGTCACCGAAAATGTTAAGTGACTGTGTAGCAACGCAACGAGCGGATACATCGAATACACAAGGTAACTGCTCTGCTGCTATTTTGTACATGTTGGGAATCATAAGTAAGAGACCCTGGGATGCCGTAAATGTTGTAGTGATAGCACCGGCTGCGAGTGAACCGTGAACTGTTCCTGCTGCACCGGCTTCTGACTGCATTTCGGATACTGTAACAGTATTGCCGAAGATGTTCTTTCTTCCTTCTGCGGACCACTGGTCTACGTAGTCAGCCATGGGTGAGGAAGGTGTGATGGGGTAAATACCTGCAACTTCAGTAAATGCATAAGCTACATGAGCGGCAGCGGTATTACCATCCATTGACATTTTTGTTCTAGCCATTATATTTGCCTCCTTAATATTTTTGCAATAATAATAAAAACATATAATTTTCATTAAAACGCTATCGTTAAAATTATAGAATAATTTCGTTATTTTGTAAACAAACTTTTACGCTCTTACGCCCATAAAATCAAGAAAACTTCAACAAAAAAACATTGCAGATTTTGTGTCTTTCTCTTAATATAAGAAAGAAGCAAATAAACCGTATTTTCAGGGAAGCAAGATGAATTTTTTCGAATATTTGAAGAAAAACAAAATACCCGCAGTCATTTTCGGATTATTGACCGTATCGGTCTTTATTCCCCTCATTGCAAATAACTCCTATTGCGCGGACCTTGAATACGTCATCAATCAGAAGGGTTCCATCTACAACTGGAACGAACTCGGAAGATATTCTCTCATACTTCTCAAAAAGATCTGCTTCACATCCTACAATGTTTACCTGGAAAGCATTCTCTTTTCGGTATGCATGTTCTTCACCGTAAGCGCACTTTCCTATCTTTTATACAGATCAAACGAGCGGATAAAACCCGTTATCGCATATTTCATTTCGGCAATCGCACTTATCTACCCGACTTTCACAGAGCAGTTTTATTTCAAATTCCAGTCTTTCGAAGTCTGTCTCGGAATTCTCCTGCTCATTGTTGCCGACATTCTCATTCTCGATTTCATAAAAAAGAAAAAAATCATTTTTGCAATAATTTCAGTCCTGCTCCAAACCTTTTCTTTCGGAATCTATCAGAGCATGCTGAATATCGCATTAACTGTTTTTATCGGAGTTTTCCTTCTTGTCATCTTTACCGGGGACATAAAAACTTTCCCAAAATACATCATCTCTTTTGCCGCCGCTTTCACGGCTTCTTTTGCGTTAAACAAAATAATTACGACGATCTTTTGCAGGGAAAGCAGCTATTTTACGGATAAGATCATGTGGCTCAAGTACCCGCTCTCAACCTGTTATCATTTTGTAAAGCATTACATCCGCGTGGTTCTTTTTGCCGAAAAACATGCGTATTCGCTTACTTTCCTTCTCGCAATTTTAATATCCGTTTTCGCGATGATCTACATGCTGGTAAAAGCAAAGAACAAAAAATCTTCAAACACAAGGATATTCCTTCTGATCATGTGCCTTATCGGATTGTTCATATCGCCTTTTATCATCGCAGTAATCCAGGGATTTGAGCCCGATTCCAGAACCCAGCTTGCTTTGTCTTTCAGCGTTTCTTTTATGCTTGCTTTCGTCTATTCGACACTCGATCATTTTTCACTGCCGGAAACGCTTACAAAACGTCTGCTTATTCCTTTCATCGTGATACTTGCAGCAATTCTCTCGATCAATCTTGTTCACGCCACAAGGCTCGTTCACTCAAGAATGCTTATAAACAAAAGCGACAACAAGTATCTTGACGCAATCGCAAACGATCTGTCCGGTTATAACTGTCATAACAGCGACGAAAACAGTGTGCCCGTAATACTGATCGGTACGCTTCCCGCCGATTCCGACTTTTACTGTTTCACATACGATGAAGAAAATAAAGATTATATCTTAATTTCAGTCTTTTCACTCGATGCTGTAACGGAGCCCCGTTACTTTTTCTCAACCAACCGTATCATGAGTGCCATGAATCTCAGGGGTTATGATTACAAAAAGCCCGATGTCAGCCATTTCATGGAAGAAGCATATGAACTTTCGAAAAGCATGCCATCATTCCCCGATAACGGATATATTCAGGAAACCGACAATTTCGTACTTGTCAATCTTCAGTAATTCAAAGACTCCCGCTTTCATTCGAAAACGGGAGTCTTTGTTAAAAAAAAAATTAAATTGTCTTTTTTATCTGATTTTCAAGCGATAAATCCAAAACTTTATTTACTCTGTTGAGAGCAAGTACGAAAAGCGGACCGAATACATAGCATGAAATCAGCTCGCCGAGGAATATCGATAAAGAAAGAATTGCAAGCACCGGAAGTTTTCCCTCAACGTCTCCGAATGTCGTAACATTGTATCCAAAGTAAAGAACGAAAGGAATGCATATCGCATTTACCACTACCGTGGGGATCGGAATAAGCAATGCATGTCTGATCTTCAGATTAGCTCCATGCTTCTTTCTGATTGCTCTTGCAATAGGCCATGTCAGCAATGCGGCAGCAAGCGTTGTTAAGGATCCGAATACTACATCAATCCATGAACCGCCAAAAATATTTGTTATTAAACATCCGATGAATACTCCGAAGACACCTGCCGGTGTGTAGAAGATCGTCATACAGAGAGCTTCTGCAACTCTGCATTGAATCTCGAGATACGAGAATGTGTACATGAGCATGGAAAGCACCACGTACATGGCCGCGATGATACCGGCCTGAGCGATAAATAGTGTTGTTTTTTTCATTTGTTTCTCCTAGTTTTGTTTTAAGTGAGGATGGTCACGAACTCACTGTTTACGTTACTTGTCGTCAGACGACAAGCCACATGATACTATTTTTTCACATTTATGTCAATGATTATATATTTTCACTCTCTTTTTCGCCCTTGTTTATAATCCTCTCAGCTTCCTCCTCACTAATGTTCATGGCTTTGGCAATATCATGTGCCAAAAAGAAACCGGACTTAAATGCCCGGTTTCCTTTATTGGATATTAAAACTATAAACTTATCAGCATCCTTTTTCCAAAGCAAGTGTTCTTGTTGTAAGATCACAAACTTCCGAAGGTCCGTAGTACTGAATTGCACCGGGGAATGTGAAGCATGTTTCAACTGCCCACTCTTCTCTGTGTGCTTCGAAGTATTTGAAAGGCTTTCCGTCAAGTTCAACGAGTGCCTTTCTGATAACGGGCTTGTCTTCACCGTTTCTTCTTTCCATGTTCATCATCTTGGTGATGGGCATACCGCCTGCAACCCACTCTTCAGCAGGCTTTGCGATGTTGGAAACCTTTGAAAGGTATCCTGTGTAGCCGTACTGGATAAGCATGAATGCGTTGTAACCAAGTGAATAGCAGTAGTCAGCATCGAAGTTTGAAGGGAATGCACATCTTCCTTCATATCCGAAGAAGTGATGCTGTGCACCGAATTTACCCTTATATGTTCCTGCTGCTTTTCTCTTTGCAAGTTCGTTCTTAACCATTTCTGAGAAGAGTTTCTCGGATTCGATAAGAGAAACCTGTACATTTCCGTGAGGATCTCTTTCAAGGAAGAGCTGCTGCTGAACGAACTGAGGAAGAATGTCAAATACCTTGAACGCATCTGCGCTGAGGCCCGCTTTGATGAAGTCATACTTTGCAGCCCAGTCAGGAAGTGCATTGAACTCTTCTGTCTTCTGTCCTGCAAGAAGTTCGTTGATTTCCTTGATAAGTGCTGAGAACTCGGGAACGAATTCAACGATACCTTCGGGAATGATTGCAACACCGAAGTTATTTCCGTTGTTTCCTCTCTTTTCTACTGCATCTGCGATGTAATTTGTAATCTGAGCAAGTGACATCTTCTTAGCTGCAACTTCCTCACCGATAAGGCAGATGTTGGGCTGTGTCTCAAGAGCACATTCAAGTGCAACATGAGAAGCACTTCTTCCCATAACCTTGATGAAATGCCAGTACTTCTTAGCAGAGTTGGCATCTCTTTCGATGTTACCGATAAGTTCGGAATATGTCTTTGTGGCTGTATCGAAACCGAATGATGCTTCGATATCTTCGTTCTTTAAGTCACCGTCGATAGTCTTGGGACATCCGATAACCTGAACGCCTGTATTGTTTGCCGCCATATATTCGGCAAGTGTAGCTGCGTTGGTGTTGGAATCATCACCGCCGATGATAACGATAGCTGTAAGTCCGTTCTTCTTTGCATTTTCTGCTACGATAGCGAACTGTTCTTTTGTTTCAAGTTTTGTACGGCCTGAACCGATAATGTCAAAACCGCCTGTATTTCTGTATGCATCGATAAATGCATCATCAAATGTTACATAATCATCTTTAAGAAGTCCGTCAGGACCGCCCTTGAATCCAAGAAGAACATTGTCCTTGTTTGTAGCCTTTAATGCATCATAAAGACCGCTGATAACGTTGTGTCCTCCGGGTGCCTGTCCGCCTGAAAGGATAACACCTACAACCTGCTTTTTGGAAGCTGATGTATTCTGACCTTTCTGGAAAATAACTTCAGGCTTTCCGTATGTGTTTGGGAAAAGAGCCTTAATCTTGTCCTGATCTGCTACGGATGCAGTTGCTTCACCTTCTTTAACGCAGATTTCTGCGATACCGTTTCTGAGCATTCCGGGAAGCTTGGGAGAATACTCGTATCTTGCTTTTTGAAGTGGTGAAATATTCATAACATACTCCTTTATAAAATCTAATTTATGTTTTTAAAAATATATATAAACACATGCATATATATTTTAATTCAAATTAATCGATTTGTCGCTAAAATATTTATTTTCTTCTGATTATGCCAAAAACCAGAAAAGCTATTCCGGCAACCAGCATGAGCAGGCCGCCTGCCAGGCTTATAATATTGGAAATCGGCGTCTGGCTCTTCATGAAAACATACGGAACAACAACCTTCTCGATCATTTCATCGGTATAGTCGTAATCTTTTAATATCTTCGTCAGTTCTTCACGCTCGTCTTTATTCATTTTGCGAAGATAACCGCTTCGCGGGATCGTTCCGCCTGCGGCAAGCGTATCGCTTTCTCCGTCCCACCATGCCCATGAATCCTCAACAAGCCGGTCGAACTGTTCGTAATCGCTTTGAGAAACTACCACAGCCATATAATGTTCAATCTGTGCTCCGTCATCGTAAAATTTCAAATCGGGAAACATGTAAAGTTCGCTTGCATCATCTTTAAATGCGTAAAAATGATCAAGCACAAAATCGATATTGGTTTCTACTCTCTGATTGGCATGAAGATTTTCCCAGTTGCAGTCTTCTGCATAAAGATCGACAGCCGGTGTCATCATTACGAAGATTCCGCGTCCGCCAAAAAGCGTAAGAGCTATGCCTCCAATAATCAATACTGCCATTAATCTGAATTTCATTTTCTCATATCCTTAATTTATCTTTTACACGTAATCTCTACTTTATCATAAAAAAATCAATAATACAAACATATTATTGCAGTGTATCCCCCTGAAACAGAAAAATCCCGTTTCCTTTCGGAAACGGGATGAAAGTGAGGAGAATCAAATGAAAGAATGAAAGACATTTATTGTTTTTATCCTTCGATAGCTATGAATTTCTTTTCTTCTTCGGGATGATTAACTTCCTTTGGAACATCCAGAATAAGTAAACCATTCTCAAATTTGGCCTTAACATCTTCTTCCTTAATATCCTTGCCTACATAAAAGCTTCTTGTCATGCTGCCGTAGTATCTCTCCTTACGGATAAATCCTTCGTCATTTTTCTCGTCCTTGGTATCATCAACCGTTGCACTGACTACCAGATAACCGTCCTTGAGTTCCGCATTGACGTTTTCTTTCTTGTATCCGGGAAGTTCAATCGACAATTCGTAATTGTCACCGTCCTCCTTGATATCTGTCTTCATAAGGCCTGCCGCTTTGGAAGAAATGTTTCTTCTTCCTGCAGTGTTATTACAATCCGTGAATAAATCATCAAATAATGAATCATTGAAAAATGCTGGCATATACATAATTAATACCTCCTTATATATTCACCTTCCAATCTCTCGAAAGGTTTTATTTATCTTTGATGATTATGTTATACCACCGTTGTTAGCACTCGTCAATATAGAGTGCTAACAATTCACATTTTTTTCACAATTTAAAAAACCGCCATTCTCTGACGGTTAAAAAATAATGCGGATAACAGGACTTGAACCTGCACGGTCTCCCACCAGAACCTAAATCTGGCGCGTCTGCCAATTCCGCCATATCCGCATACTCACAAATTTACCCCCGGACAATTCGAAAATCTCAAAAATATCCGTTGGACAAATCTGCAATATGAATTGTATAAAACGTATATCTGTTTGTCAATGATTCTGCATTTTCATTCTATTCATTATCCGGTATGTTAACGATCGTCTTCTTATATACCATCGTATAGAAAATCACCGTAAATGTCAGAGAAGCTATTTCCGCAATAGGAAATGCGAACCATACAAGATTGACGTTTCCCGTCAGTGACAAAAGATATACTGCGGGAAGAAGTGCCAGCAGCTGTCTGATAATGGATACCCACATGGAATACATTCCGTGATTGAGTGCCTGAAATACGGTTCCCAAAATGATGCAGACTGCAGCTATCGGGAAATGAATTCCAATTATTCGAAGCGCAATCTTTCCAAGATCAAGCATCTCCTGCGAAGGCTTGAATATCATAAGAATCTGTCCGGGGAATAATTCAAATACAAGCATTCCCGCAATCATAAGGACTTCCGAATAAACTATGCCGAGCTTGACTGCACTTAAAAGTCGCTTTCTCTTTCCGGCACCGAAATTGTAGCCTACAATAGGTACTATGCTTCCGTTAAGGCCGAATACCGGCATGAAGAAGAAACTCTGAAGTTTGTAATAAGCGCCGAATACCGTATCAGCCGTATCCGAAAAACCGAGGAGAATATGATTTATTCCCGCATTCATAACGGAACCGATTGCCATCATAATGATGGAAGGAAGACCTATTGAATAAATGTTTCCTATTAATTTAATATCAGGCTTAAGATTCTTTAACTTAAGGGTAATCTCTTTGTTCTTTAAAAGGTTGAATATAATTCCTAAAACAGCCGCAAGACACTGTCCGAAAACCGTCGCTATCGCCGCGCCTCTGACTCCGAGTTTCGGCATTCCGAAAAGCCCGAAAATAAGAATGGGATCGAGGATGATATTGGTAATCGCTCCGACGCCCTGTGTGATCATGGAAAAGATCGTCTTTCCCGTAGACTGAAGAAGTCTTTCGAATATTATCTGCGAATAAAGACATACGGAAAAAACACAGTTGATCGTTAAATACTGAATTCCGAAATCCTTAATCTGCTGTGTATCGGTATTCTGAATCGCAAAATACGGCTTAACCAGAAACAATCCGAAAAGAAGGAAAACAAATGCACTCACAAATGCAAGCAGCACACCGTTCATCGCAGTCCTGTCGGCCCTTTCCTTATTCTTCTCACCGAGTGCTCTTGATACAAGAGCATTCACACCGATCGCCATACCGTTACCAAAAGCCATTACAAGCATCTGTATCGGGAAGCAGAGGTTCAGTGCGGTAAGCGCATCCTGATGAATCTGTGAAACGAATATTGAATCAACGATATTATACAAAGCCTGAACAAGCATCGATGCCATCATTGGAAGCGACATATTTATAAGAAGTTTGTTCATGGGCATAACGCCCATTTTGTTTTCTTTTACGTTTTCCATATAATATCCTTTTAATACCTGCGAACCGGTAAATTGTTATTTCATCTTTCCGATTTGAAAATCAATTCGGTTCTTCAAACAAAAAACCTTTTTAGAAAAAATTAGATTCGCACCTTCTTCGTCAGGCACGAATCTTTTTTTAAGAAGTGAGCCATCGGGGACTCGAACCCCGGACAACTTGATTAAAAGTCAAGTGCTCTACCACCTGAGCTAATGGCCCATATTTTTTTGTTTTCGCTAAAAGCTGGACTAGCTGGATTCGAACCAGCGAATGCAGGAGTCAAAGTCCTGTGCCTTACCGCTTGGCGATAGCCCAGTATAAGGTGGGTAATGGGACTCGAACCCACGGCCTCCAGAGCCACAATCTGGCGCGCTAGCCA
>JAIKXN010000172.1 GCA_024684055.1 Lachnospiraceae bacterium
CGAATATGAGATGAGATCCAGCAGACTTAAAAGAGGCATAGCGCATGAGTTAAAGACTCCTCTTGCGGTAACAAAAGCCTACATGGAAAACTGGGAATACATAGACGAGGAAGACCGTCCTGAATATGCAGAAAAGATTAATAGAGAAGTCGGGGATATGGCAGATCTGATCAATACGCTTCTTGAGATGGATAAGATTGATTCAGGAAAAGTTAAACTCCAAAAAGAAGAAATCGAACTTGCTTCGCTTATTAAATCGGTATACGGCAGGGTAAAGCCTCTCGCTGATGAGAGAGGGCTTGAGGTTACATTCAGAATGGATAAGGAATATGTGATAAATGCGGACCTTAAGCTAATAAAAATAGCAATAGGAAACTATTTGACCAATATGGTTAAATACGCTGATAAGAAGGCAGAAGCGGAAATTCTGATAAACGGAAACAAATACAGAGTTGAATTCAGGAATGACAGCACGAATGATTCCAAATCAAGAATTGATAAAATCAACAGCAATGGAATGGGTGTTGAAATTAACGAGAATATCATGAAACTTCACGGATATAAATCCGGCTCTGTAATGCTCGGAAAGGAAACCATGTTCTGGTTCGAGGCTGATATGGTATGAGTAAGATTCTGATAGCTGAAGATGACAAAGCATTAAGAGACATTACGGTAATGTACCTTCGTAAAAACGGAGTGGAAGTTGATGTCACGGATAACGGAAACGAAGCATGCATGATGGTGGAGAATAACCGTTATGACTGTATCGTCCTTGATATCATGATGCCGGGAAAAAACGGAAGGGAAGTATGCAGATTCATAAGAGACAAATACGATGTCCCGGTTATTTTTCTTACGGCTCTCGGAGATGAAAGCGATATTATCGAAGGATATGAAATCGGTGCCGATGAATATGTTACGAAGCCTTTTTCCACGAAAATGCTTCTCTTAAAGATAAATGCTCTCATCAACAGATATAACGGTCTGGTTGTAAAAAATGGCGTTATTGTCATGGACGAAATCACGATTGAGTCGGCAAAAAGGCGTGTCAGTGCGGAAGGTAACGAGATAACACTTGCGCCCATGGAATATGATCTTTTAATGTATCTTATTGAAAATAAGGATCTGGTTCTGAGCAGGGATCAGATTCTCAATTACGTATGGTGTGCGGATTTTGAAGGATATGACCGGGCAGTTGATACACATATAAAAAAGCTTCGCGCCGCTCTTGGCAAATACGGTTATCATATTGAGACCGTAATTAAAGCCGGATACAAATGGAGCAGCGGACTGAAGTAAGTGTGGAGAAGATAATCAGATATGAAAAAAGAAACTATTCTCCCCCTGGTACATTTTTCACCGCATAAAGGCTGGATGAATGATCCGAACGGACCGGTGTATTTTAACGGTGAATATCATGTGTTTTTCCAGCACAATCCGAATGATGTTTACTGGGACAGCATGCACTGGGGACATGCAAAATCAAATGATTTAATGCACTGGGAAGAACTTCCGATTGCTCTTTTTCCTGATGAGCAGGGAATGATTTTTTCGGGTTCGGCATTTATCGACAAAGACAATATAACCGGATTAGGAAGCGAAAAAAAGCCTCCGGTTCTTCTTTTCTATACATCGCATGATGCTGCTACAAAAAGAGAGATGCAGTGTATGGCTTATACTCCGGACATGGAGCATTTTTACAAATACGAAGGGAATCCCGTTATTCCCGGAAAAGAGAATACTCCGGCAAGAGATCCGCAGGTTTTTGAAAATAAAATACTGGGTGGATTTTCTCTTTGTCTTACCGTGGAAAATGCAGTGGAATTTTATCATTCGAACGATTTAATCAGTTGGGAAAAAACGGGAGAATTCAGACTTCCCGAATATGCCGTTCACGGAATGATAGAGTGCCCATGCATGTTTGAAGATGAAAAGCACGTTCTTATGATGAGCATGGACATACCGGATTCCGAAATTTCAAAACTGCCTGAAGATTCAGTTCCTCATAACCGGTTAATGCAGTATTTTGTCGGAACGTTTGACGGGAAGACTTTTGCTGCTGATGAAAATCAGAAAGAAACGCTGCTTGTCGATTACGGGCCTGATTTTTATGCCGGAACGATTTTTTCGAATACAAAAGATACGATTTTAATTGCCTGGCTCGGAGATTTTTCGGAAAAAGCAAAGAATTCCGAAACTGTAAAAGAAGGTTTTAAAGGAATATTAAGTTTTCCGAGAACTCTTAAGCTTAAGAAAACAAATTCGGGATACAGACTGTATCATACGTTTATAAAAGGTTGTGAAGGCGAGGAAGGAGTTTCGTACCGAAAAGACGATGGTGAGGAGAGCATTACAGACGGCTGTGTTTCTGAAATAATAAAAGATAACGGATTGAAAGCTTATACTTCTTATAAATAAAAGAACTTGAATAATTAACGGAGTCTATAAAATGCCGTATTTATGCGGTTTCCAAGACTTCTAAAAAGCGATTTGATAACAAAATGATAACACTTGATAACGGAGCATTATTTATGAGTAATGCAAAAGGTTAGCAGGTGAGGTTTCAGCAAAGACTTAAAAAAGGTCTTGTTAAGCTAATGAATAGCTTAGCAAGGCCTTTTCTTTTTGCCCTTATGTTAGCCGATGGAAACAATTCAAAGAAGAGTTATTTAGATCATTCCTGAGCAGGTACTTCTTCAAAGTGTGAATGAGTTGTCTGACCGGGTGTTGGATAGTGATATCTCCAAGCATCGTATTCATCCTGGGTAATGAAGCTGTTGAGTGGGAAGCTCAGTTTAAGCTTCAGCAGGCATCGGATATCGATATGACTTTGGAAGCCTTTTACGAACTTTACGAAAAGGATGTAAGACCAAGACTAAAGGAAAACACATGGATGACAAAGCAGGTCATAAGAGTGGTGGGATATGCACAAGCGTAAGGAAGTTGAAGAAAAGACCAGGGAAAGTGTTCTTGGCAGACTTGCGGAGTTAAAGAAAGAAACGAAGGAGCATCCAAGGACCCCGGTTGTACCCAAAAAACACAGGGAAACAGAGTTAGAATAACCTTTACCTTAATTGACAGTGACGGGGGCGTGACACGCTCCCGTTATATGTCGATTAAGCAGGAATCATGTAAAATTATATGGACAAATACGGAATGAAATATATGGACATTTTGCTGTGTCCATGATATAATCACAGAGTATATGAGAGGAGGTTTTAGATGGTTATTGGATCTGAAAGTGAAACCGTTGAGTTTAAGCTTACTAACGGAGAAAAGAATGAGGCTGTAGAAGCTATGGCAGCCATTTTGAATAAACATTGCCGAGGCACAGTGTATTTTGGTGTAGATGATTCCGGATTTGTTAGAGGACAACAGATTAGTGATTCTACCAAAAAGGATATATCAAGAATAATTAGCGACGCCATTGAACCGAGAATTGCGCCAACTATAGAGGTGCTCACTATAGAACAGCGAACGATAATTAAGGTGTCATTTTCCGGACATAATAGACCCTATGTAGTTAATGGCAAGTATCTAATTCGAACAGGGACAGAGAATAGGCGTATGTCTCCTGATGAATTAAAACGGCTGATAAAGAATGATGATTACTCTTCCAAATGGGAAGAAGAGTTGACGGATTATACTGCTGATGACCTGGATGATGATGCCTTGAAGGATTTTTATCAGTCTGCAAAAGACTGTGGCCGCTTGTCCATGAAGGAGTATGACAAA
>JAIKXN010000214.1 GCA_024684055.1 Lachnospiraceae bacterium
CATTCTTTTCCGATGCAGGGTCCGATACAGCAGATAAGATCGGCGGGATCAGTCCCGAATTCCTTGCGCATCAGTTCAATGGTATTCCTCCCGATTTTAGTTACGGTGCCGCGCCAGCCCGAATGTGAAAGACCTATGCAGCGTTTCACCGGATCTACAAAATACAAAGGAACACAATCCGCATATGAACCGACCAGACACACTCCCGGATCATCCGTAACAAGGCCGTCTATGTTATCAAAATTTCTGTCACGCAGAATGCCCATTCCTTTGAAGGAAGAATCTACTCTCATGACATTACCGGTATGGGTCTGCGCGGCATAAACCATCTGCTCTCTTTTTACACCAATCGCATCTCCGAAAATCCTAAAGTTTTCTTTTACAATTTCCGGATCGTCACCGACGGTAAAGCTCAGATTCATCTCGGCATACTGGTCCTTACTCACTCCGCCCTTTCGTGTGGAAAAGGCATTCATAAGCCAGGGGAATTCGTTCAGCTTTTTGTACTGAAAAAATCCCACATTATCTTTTTCAATATATGTTGTGGTTTCGGCTATAGATTTTTTCTTTAACATGTTATTCATATATCGCAATCTTACACGGTTTTTGTCAGATGTTCAAGGTTTGGAAAACGGTTGTCAATTCAATTTATTAACTGTAATATAATATATAGCATATACTAAAAATATTGTGCAAAATAAAAAAGCATAGGGAGGTTAATTATGGTTAAATACCAGATTTTTCTCAGTTCGGTTTCAAAAGAACTGAAAAGCGAACGCGACACAGTCATTAAACGGCTTATAGAAACAAATAATTGTTTTCCGATTGCCATGGAATTTTTTCCCGCTTACGAAAACACCCTGAAACTTTTATACCGGTATTTGACCGAATCTGATTTCTATGTTCTTATTCTGAAAGATTCCGAAGGTACACCCATAAAAAAGAACAGGGTAAAACTCTATCTTGAAATTGAAAAAGAACATCCCGAGATAATTCCCTGCAGAGAAAGATTCTGCGAAAACACAGGCAGGGAAATTGAAGATTTAACTTACACTCAGATTGAATATATTTTTGCAGAATCACTGAATTTAAAAACACTTGCTTTTGTATATGAAGGTGATTCGGAAAGCAAATCAGATCGAATTAAAAAATTCAACGGAGAATCATTTTCCCATTCGGTTAAAGGTTGGAAAGATGCGAATGCACTTGCCAACGGAATTGTGGACGCCATTAATTTCCCCGAAGAAGATGAAAAATACAGCGAGCTAGGCTGGATCCGCAGAAAGAATGAACCCACTTTGTGTAAGATGAGAGCTGCGGGCATTCGCGAAATTTCTCTTAACGGATACGGATTTGGCGAAAAGCTGAGTAAAAAACTTAAAGGCGCTAAAGAACTCGACCTGTTTTACACAACAGGAAGACAATTTATAGTTACAAATCAGTCCACCCTTGCTTCATTTATAGCATCAGGCGGGAAACTTCGTTTCTTGTGTGGTTTTCCGAACGAAGATTTTCTATCTTATGTCGCAGCAGTCGAAGAAGAAAAATTCGGAGAAAGAAAAGATATCCATAAAGAGTTCGAACTTGTCATAGAAACACTTCAACACATTTACAGCAGTGCGTATGCAAAGTGCAAAGAAAAAAACTGCGAAGATAAAATCGGTGAAATACTTGTTGCAAACTCCAGAACAATGTTTCGCACCTCTATCCTTGGAGTAAAGTATTCAAAAAACGAAATGTGGGGCTGGATTACTCTTACTCTTCCGCCTGAAAAAAGTGTGGACATGATAAGCATAGAATTAAATTATCCTTCGGAACACAATGAGGAGAATCTGCTAAAAACAGTATTCGCCCATTTTGACGGAGTGTGGAAAATATCTGAAAAAGAAGGCACAGTATTTTCAATTGATAGAAATACTAAAATTGATAGTATCCTGAATAAACAAACACCTTCCATATTTGCAACAAATGAAGAAACTGTTCTTAACGATAATATCTTTGACAACGAAGAAGCCAAGAAATTATGGGTGAGTAAATTCGAGAATGCAAGAAAGAAAATGAAAACACATAAAGGCAATACTACTCTGATAGAAGTTGCCGCCCAGCATCCCTTAAAAGACGGTACATCACCTGATACCGAATTTGAGGCCAGACTAAAAACAGCATTTTCAATTTGGAAAGAAGAAACAGGAAACGGTCGTACAGTTGAAATATATGTACCCGGAAGCGTTCATTTAGACACCGAAGGCGATCCCGAGATAAACTCCCTCGCTTATGCCGGAAGAGAATATCTAATTAAACTTGGCATACCGGAAGAGATAATTCTCGCAGATGATCTTAATGAAAAATATGATTCCGAGCGTAACTGGAAGGGAGTATATAATTCCGCGGATGAATGTTATATCGCCGCGCAATATTTCAAAGAAAAAAATTTCGACAAACTCATCTGTATTTGCTCTCCCAATCAGGTAATGAGAAAAACTCTTTTGTACATAAATCAGGAAATACTGCCATACGTATTCTCTGTTCCCGTAAAGAAAATGTTTCATAGTCCAATGGATGAAATATTTACTACCATCCCCTATATTTTGTTCAAAGACAATGATTGTCAGGGAGAGAATTCCGAATTTGCCAGGAATTCAAGAATTGAAAGAATGCCCGACTTTGCTTCAAAGAAAAACAAATAAAAAAAATCTGAAGCACCATAACGGCTTAAGCCGTTATGGTGCTTCAGATTTTTTTTATTTGTTTTTCT
>JAIKXN010000180.1 GCA_024684055.1 Lachnospiraceae bacterium
TGATGATGCCGCTGATACGGTTGAGGGAATGGCTGAGCAAAAAGATAAGACCAACGAAGCGCTTGATGATTTTCATCAGAATGCAGATGAAAAAGACGCTGAAGCTCAGGAAATACTTGACATGGTGGAATAAAAATATTACGTGTCCGATTTAACGGACATATTAGAAAATAATACCTGGAGAATTAAATGAACTGGAGAGAATATGTTAAAGAGGTAACTCCCTATGTGCCGGGAGAGCAGCCAAAGATCAACAATCTTATCAAATTAAATACAAATGAGAATCCTTATCCTCCTTCGAAACTTGCTAAGGAAGCTCTCGAAAAACTTGCAGAGGATTATGACTCTTTAAGGAGATATCCGAAACCCGACTGTGATGCATTAAGAGATGCTTTAAGCGAATACATGAATATGTCGCCCGACAAAATATTTACGGGTGTCGGTTCGGATGATGTGATTTTTATTCTTTTTACAACGTTCTTCCATTCAGAACTTCCGGTATTATTTGCCGACATAACATATTCATTTTATGAAGTATGGGCTGATTTCTGCGGATTTAAGAAAGAACTGATTCCTGTAAAGGATGACCTTTCCATAGACATAAACGATTACAGAAAAGAGAACGGCGGAATTGTAATTGCAAATCCCAATGCACCCACAGGAAAGATACTTCCTCTTTCTGAAATAGAAGAAGTGCTTAAATTCAACAGGGATTCAATAGTAATAGTGGATGAGGCTTATATTGATTTCGGCGGAGAGTCTGCTGTAAAACTTATTGACAAATACGATAATCTCATAGTTACTCAGACATATTCAAAGTCAAGAAATCTTGCCGGACTTCGAATAGGAATGGCATTTGCCAATCCCGAACTTATAGCAAAGATTAAAGCCGTAAAATTCTCTATCAACTCATATACTCTCAACGAACCGTCACTCAGAGTTGCGTCAGCCGTATTAAAGGATGAAGCATATTTCAGAGAGTGCTGTGAAAAGGTTATCAAGACAAGAGAGTGGAGTGTTGAGGAATTCAGAAAACTTGGCTTTTTATTCCCCGAATCGAAAGCAAACTTTGTTTTCGTAACACACCCGAAATATAATGCCAATGATATTTATGCCGCTTTAAGAGAAAGAAGCATTCTGGTTCGTCATTTCAGTATCGACAGGATAGACAATTATTTAAGGATTTCAATCGGTACCGATGAAGAGATGAAAGCTTTGTTTAAGGCACTTGAAGAGATAATCAAATAATCATTGGGATTCAGTTGTTTCTTTAAAGAAATTAAAAGCGAAAATATAAAGGATATAAAAAGGTAATAGTCTTAATGAAAATTACCGGGCAATTAAATGAAAGGATTTCGCGTAAGCGAGTTAAAAAAATATGACTGCATTAAGAGATGCTCTTGTAAATACACTGCTTGATCATAATATAGCTCCCACATGGATATGTTTCATCGTGAGCATGATTCCCCTTATAGAATTAAGAGGAGGTCTTATTGTTTCGAGCATTTTAAAAGTACCTCTCTGGAAGGCCATTATTTTCTGCATCGGCGGAAATATAGTTCCCATTCCTTTTATACTTCTTTTTATCAAGAAAATACTTAAGCTTATGAAGCAGATTCATTTTCTTAAGATTGACAAATTTGCGGAATGGCTTGAAAACAGAGCACAGAAAAAGAGCGATGCGCTTAAGAAAGGTGAATTCCTCGGGCTCATGCTTTTTGTCGGAATTCCCATTCCCGGAACGGGCGCATGGATGGGTTCTTTAATGGCTGCACTTTTTGATATCAAACTTCCCAAAGCGGTTGTTGCCGAACTTTGCGGACTGGTGCTTGCCACGATAATCATGTCGATATTATCTTACGGTGCACTCGGACAGATATTCCATTTCTTAGGGTAATTTCATATGGAAGCTTATACTGAATTTTCAAAATGGTATGACGAGCTTATGGAAGACGTGCCGTATGACGAATGGTTTGATTTTGTAAGTGGGAAACTTTCGGAATACGGAATTGACGAAGGACTTTTGTGCGAACTCGGAGCCGGCACCGGAAACTTTACGATGCGTCTTGCAAAAGCCGGATTCGACATGATTGGTATAGACAACTCCGAAGAGATGTTATCGGTCGCAAGAGCCAAAAAAGAAGAATACGAGAAAAAAGGCAAGGCCGAAGAGAATAATGAAGATGACGGAAATGCGGATTTGGATAATGATGCAGAAGAATCCGTCAAATCGGATTCGGATAAAGAAGATACCGGTAAGGTGTCCGATATTATGTACATATGCCAGGACATGCGTGAATTCGAACTTTACGGTACCGTAAATGCCATAATAAGCGTATGCGATTCGATTAATTACATTCTTGAGGATGAAGAGATAATACATACTTTCAAACTGGTAAACAATTATCTCGATCCTAAGGGACTTTTCATTTTTGATTTTAATACGGAACATAAATACAGAGATGTTATCGGGGATTCAACGATAGCGGACAGCAGTGAGGATGTTTCTTTTATCTGGTCAAATTATTATGATGAGGAAAGCAACATCAACGAGTATGAAGTTACTTTTTTTGTGAAGACGGAAGTCGAAAATTCAAAAGAAACTTTGTACAGAAAATTTGAAGAATATCATTATCAGAGAGGATATACCCTCGAGGAAATGAAAGAATTCATAGATAAAGCGGGGATGGTATTCCTTGATGCTTTTGACGCTGACGGTTTCGGAAGTGTCAGTGAAAAATCGGAAAGAGTATTTGTTATTGCGATGGAAAAAGGAAAATAAGCAGTAACGGATTTTGAGGAAAACAATGGATATTATAGTCAGAGCCACGGCGGCTGACGCACAGATAAGAATCTTCAGTGCATATACAAAAGACATGGTTGAAGAGGCCAGAAAGAGACACAATACATCGCCGGTATGTACGGCGGCACTCGGCAGGATGCTTACAGCCGGAGCCATTATGGGATCGATGTTAAAAGGAAAAAAAGACATCCTTACTTTAAGGATCAATTCCAACGGCCCCATTGAAGGGATTACCGTGACAGCAGATTCAAAGGGTTTTGTAAAAGGATATGTGGGAAATCCGAATGTTATTCTTCCCGCAAACGATATAGGAAAACTTGATGTTGCAGGTGCAGTCGGATTAGGTTTTCTTGATGTTATCAAGGATATGGGATTAAAGGAACCATATGTCGGACAGACCGCACTTCAGACAGGAGAGATTGCAGAAGACATTACTTATTATTTTGCAAGTTCGGAACAGACTCCTTCGAGCGTCGGACTCGGTGTACTTATGAACAAAGACAATACCGTCAAGCAGGCGGGCGGTTTTATAGTACAGCTTATGCCCGAAGCTTCCGAAGAGACGATAGAAAAACTTGAGAAGAATCTTTCGAAGATCACTTCCGTAACGAATTTGCTTGAAGAAGGAAACGGCCCCAAGGAACTCATTGAGATTATCTGCGACGGACTCGAACCCAAAATCGTGGATATCATTCCTACCGGTTTTAAGTGCAACTGTTCCAAAACAAAAGTATCCAAAGCACTTGTCAGCATAGGAAAAAAGGATCTGTCGAAGATCGTTGAAGAGGAAGATACGGTAAATCTTCATTGCGATTTCTGCAATTCGGATTACGAGTTTACAAAGGATGAATTAAGAGCATTGCTTGCATTGGCAAAATAAAGGATTTGCTCTTATGAGAATTGATCATGGGGACTTTGGACAGAACAGAAAATGAAAGCCGGTCTTTAAGTGATTAAGAAATTCAAATCGGAAAATAATGAAATAAAGAGGAATAAAGAAATGACAAACGCAGAACAGGCATTAAAGCTCCATGAAGAATGGCAGGGAAAACTTGAAACAAAAAGCAAGGTGGAAGTTAAGTCCAAGGAAGCACTTGCGCTTGCATATACACCCGGTGTTGCAGAACCCTGCAAGGTAATCGCCAAGAACAAAGAAGAAGCATACAGATATACCGCAAAAGCCAATACGGTAGCAGTTATTTCAGACGGCTCCGCTGTTTTGGGACTCGGTAATATCGGTGCGGCAGCAGGAATTCCAGTTATGGAAGGAAAAGCTGTTTTGTTTAAGGAATTCGGCGGAGTAAATGCGGTTCCCATTTGTATCGATACACAGGATACCGAAGAAATCATCAAGACGGTTACATACCTTGCACCCAATTACGGCGGAATCAATCTTGAGGATATTTCAGCTCCCAGATGTTTCGAAATCGAGGAAAGACTTAAAGCTACACTTGATATCCCCGTTTTCCATGACGATCAGCATGGTACCGCAATCGTTGTTCTTGCCGGACTTATCAATTCTCTTAAGGTTACGGGCAAGAAAAAAGAAGAGTGCAGAGTTGTTGTAAACGGCGCAGGTTCCGCAGGAATTGCCATCACAAAACTACTGCTGAAATATGGTTTCAAAAATGTTATAATGTGTGATAAGTCAGGTATTATCTCCAAGAGTTATGAAGGTCTTAACTGGATGCAGGAGAAAATGTGCGAAGTAACCAATCTCGGCAATGAGACAGGTACTCTGGCAGATGCCTTAAAGAACGCAGATATATTTGTAGGTGTAAGCGCACCTAATATTGTTACAAAGGAAATGGTTCAGTCAATGAACAAGGATGCAATCCTTTTTGCAATGGCAAATCCTGTTCCCGAAATCATGCCCGATGTTGCAAAAGAAGCAGGTGCAAGAATAGTCGGAACAGGACGTTCGGATTTCCCTAACCAGGTAAATAACGTTATCGCATTCCCAGGCATTTTCAAAGGTGCTCTCGAAGGCAGAGCAAAACAGATTACGGAAGAGATGAAGTTAGCTGCAGCAGAAGCTATCGCAAATCTTATTCCCGAGGATGAATTAAACGACGAGAACATTATTGTTCCTCCTTTCCATCCCACTGTTGCACAGGTTGTATGTGAGGCAGTAAAGAACAATATCCGATAATTTGTTTATGAAACGGATAATTATTATCGGCGTAAAGAATAAATGAATTAGGGGATTATATGAATTACAATTCAGAAACATTATATAAGCTGATGATTCTGTACATGCTTAAATCGGCAGCAGAACCTCTGACGCTTATTCAGATAAGTACATTTTTCGTTGAAAAAGAATATACTTCTTTTCTGAATATTCAGTCACATGTAAAAGCACTGGAAGATCAGAACTTTCTGGCAGTTAAACAGAACCACAACAAGACACTTATTTCCATCACGGAAGAGGGAATGGAATCGCTTCAGTATTTCCTTGCGGACATTAGTTCGGAAATAAAGTGTGACATTCAGGAGTATCTTAAAGTCAATTCAACGGAATTGAGACGCGAAGCTTCGATAGTTTCGGATTATTATAAAAACCAGTACGGGGAGTATGAAGCATTTTTGTGGGCAAAAGACAGAGAAACGGAACTTGTTGCGATTAAAATGACGGTTCCGAGTGAAAAAATGGCAGCCACGATATGCGATAACTGGCAAGAGAAAAATCAGGAGATATATCAGTTTTTAACTGAACATCTTTTCTAGACAGGAATAGGGGAATTAAAACAATGGCTGACAAGAGACGCAGAAAAAAAAGAAGAAGAAAAAATTCAGGTTCGAACATGATTTATAAAGTTGTGGCAGGCGTGGTCGGTGTATCGATACTTGCACTGGTAGCACTGACAGCTGTTTACTTTATAAGCAATCTGAATTTAAGTTTCGGAGAAAAAACACCCGGTGTTATTCAGGATATTGTATTACTTAATACCAACGAAGCAGCGGCTACACCGGCAGAATGGGCTGAACTTGAAAAGAACGTTCCCATCGAAATCTCGCAGACGGTACAGATTATGATGGTTGGCGATATGCTCATGCATCTTAATGTTACACAGTCAGGATTTATGGATGACGGAACCAAGAATTACGATCACCTTTTCCAGAGAATTTTACCCGATATTCAGGCAGCAGATATAAGAATAGTTAACGAAGAAATCGTATTCGCAGGCGAGGATATGGGATTCTCGGGCTATCCTATGTTCAACACGGCTGAAGAAGTCGGTGATGCGGAAGCCAAAGCGGGCTTTAATGTTATTCTTCACGCAACCAACCATACTATGGATAAATGGAAGCAGGGATTGATGAATACCATTAATTTCTGGAAAAAATATCCCGATATTAAGGTGCTTGGTGTAAATGAGACCAAAGAACAGCAGGAAGAAATTACCGTAATTGATAAGAACGGTATGAAGATTGCTCTTCTTAACTATACATATGGTCTTAACGGAATGCCGATGCCTGACGATATGCCTTTTGCGGTTAATCTTATTGATGCGGATTTAATGGACAGAAATATCAAAAAGGCACATGAAGTTGCAGATTTCGTTGTTGTGATCATGCACTGGGGAACAGAATATCAGCTTTTTGCAAACAACGATCAGAAATACTGGGCTAACTGGCTCCTTGAAAGAGATGTCGATCTTGTTCTCGGTGCTCACCCTCATGTTATTCAGCCTGTAGAATGGCTTACAGATCCCAACGATGGCGATCAGATGCTTGTTTATTACTCACTCGGTAATTACGTTACCGGTACCAGAGCCGCCAGAGCCGGTGTGTACGAACAGGCTGTCGGCGGAATGGCGAAGGTTGAACTTACAAAGAACAGCAAAGGCGAAGTAGTTATTTCCAGATACGGAATTGAGCCTTTGGTGGCTAACATCGGCCGTGCAGGATATGGAAATATTTATACCTGTCCTTTAAGTGAATATACGGATGAAGAACGTAAGAACACAATTCTTGCAGGAAACGATCCAACATTTACCATCGAGAATTGTGAAAATCTTTGTGAGAAGGTTTGGGGTGATCTGTATACTCCCGGCGAAAGAGACACCTGGATAACAAGAGAGTATTAGGAGGAAGCAAAAAATGAGTAAAGACAAAGAAAAAAAATCCGCATCAAGAACACCGTTTCTGTTGGTTTCAGCAATATTGTTTATTGTATTGGGCATTGTTGTTATCATGTTTAAATCACAGATAACGGACATGCTCGACGACATCATCAAGTGGGTGGCAGCAGGTATTCTCGGAATAATCGCAGCCATTAATCTTGTAACGTTTGCAAAGAATACCAAGGAGAATATTAAGCAATTGATCATCGGTGCTCTTGCACTTATTGCTGCGATCATTCTTCTTATTTCACATCTTCTCGGTGTACCGAACCTTCTTATTATGGTTGTAGGATTTATGTTTGGATTATATCTGATCGTTGAAGGTTTTTTCAAACTCAAAACAGCTTTTGCGAGCAAAAAGAATGAAAACAATGCATGGTATGTTCCTTTAATCTTCGGAATTGTAAGCATTTTACTGGGTGTTCTTATTATATTCTTTGGTATAAGCGTTACAAAGTTATTTGTAATAGCATTTGGTATTCTGCTTATTTATGCAGGTATTCAGAATGTGGTTAACCTTTTCTTCGGAAATAAGAACTAAAGTTTTTCAGATATAAATATACAGATAATCGCAGGTGCCCCGTCTTGGATGGGACACCTGTTTATATGAAAAGTGTAAAAATTGAAAGTTGAAAAAGATAAACTGTCCGACTGAATGCATACAATAAAGATAAACAGGATGTACGGACCGGAAAAATGTGAATAACCTGACTGATTAATGCAAATACATTTACAAAGGGTTAATGATCAGGAAATGAATTAAATTTCGGATTTGGAATAAAAAAGTAATAAAAAAGAGGTAGACATGACTGACATTGCAAAAATAATAGCGACAGAACTTGGAAAAAATCAGACTTACGTGGAAAACGTGATCAAACTTTACGATGAGGGATGCACAATTCCTTTTATTGCAAGATACAGAAAAGAAGCACACGGGGCGATGGATGACTCATCTCTTCGTGAACTTGAAGAAAAACTTTTGAGATTAAGGAATCTTGAAGCAAGAAAAGAAGAAGTAATAAGAAGCATTGATTCGCAGGAAAAACTTACGGATGAATTAAGAAAGCAGATTGAAAACTCCAAAACTTTATCCGAAGTTGAAGATATATACAGACCTTTCAAGCAGAAGAGAAGAACAAGAGCCGTTATCGCCAAGGAGAAGGGACTTGAGCCTCTTGCACTGACTTTTTACATGCAGGATCCCAAAATGGGAGATCCCGAAATTATAGCAAAGAAATATGTTAATGAGGAAAAAGGCGTAAATACTGTTGAGGATGCCATAAACGGAGCAAAAGACATTCTTGCCGAAATGGTATCGGATTCGGTTGATATCAGAAAAGCATTAAGAAATTATTATACAAAGAAAGCCTCTGTCAGAAGCAAGGCTGCAGGCGAAGAAGACTCCGTTTACAGCGGATATTATGATTTTGTTGCTCAAATTAACAGAATTCAGGGACATCAGGTCCTTGCTGTTAATCGAGGTGAAAAAGAAGGATTTCTCAAGGTAAAAATCGAACTTGATGAAGGAGAAGCAATCGCTCTTATCGAGAAGGAAATTATTAAGAGAGAATCGCCTGCAAAGAGTATCTTAAAAGAAGCCATAGAAGACGGATATGAAAGACTTCTGGCTCCATCCATGGAAAATGAGATAAGAGCAATGATTACAGAGATTGCCAGTGAAGGTGCAATTCACAATTTTGCACTTAATTTAAAACCTCTTTTGATGCAGCCTCCTGTTAAAGGCAAAGTAACCATGGGTCTTGATCCCGGATACAGAATGGGCTGCAAGGTGGCTGTAATTGATGAGACCGGAAAAGTTCTTGATACAACGGTTGTTTATCCCACACACGGTGAAAGACAGAAAAACGAGTGTATTGATACGCTTTCCAAAATGATTAAGAAATGGAACGTTAAACATATAGCGATCGGAAACGGAACTGCTTCGAGAGAAACAGAGAGCATGACTGCGGAAATGCTTAAGAAATGTCCCGGTGTTTCCTATATGATAGTAAATGAAGCAGGTGCATCCGTTTATTCCGCATCGAAACTTGCTGCAGAAGAATTTCCTCAGTATGACGTCAATCTTCGTTCGGCTGTATCAATTGCCAGAAGACTTGAAGATCCTCTTGCGGAGCTTGTAAAGATTGAGCCCAAGGCAATCGGTGTAGGGCAGTATCAGCATGATATGCCGCAGAAAAGACTTGAAGAGAGCCTGGATGCAGTTGTTGAAGACTGTGTAAATGCAGTCGGCGTAGACATTAATACAGCATCTCCTTCGCTTCTTCAGAGAGTGTCGGGCCTTACCGCAGCTACTGCAAAAAATATAGTGGCTTACAGAGAGGAAAACGGAGCATTTACTTCCAGAAAACAAATTAACAAAGTTCCGAAACTGGGACCCAAGGCATTTGAACAGTGTGCAGGATTTCTTCGTATACCGGAAAGTGCAAATGTACTGGATAATACGGCTGTTCATCCTGAAAGTTATGATGCTGCAAACAAACTTTTAACGATTTGCGATTATACGCTTGATGATGTAAAGAACAATAAGATTGCAGATCTTGCTCAGAGAGTAAAGAGTAAAAACGAAGAAAAAGTCGCAGAAGAATGCGGTGTCGGAGTTCTTACGTTAAGAGATATCATCAAGGAACTTTCAAAGCCCGGAAGAGACCCGAGAGAAGCTCTTCCCGCACCCATTTTCAAGACGGATTTACTTGATATGAAAGATTTAAAACCCGGAATGATCCTTGACGGAACTGTAAGAAACGTTATTGATTTCGGTGCGTTTGTTGATATAGGAGTTCATCAGGATGGTCTTGTACACATTTCCGAGATATGCAACAGATTTATTAAACATCCGAGTGAAGTTCTTTCGGTCGGTGACGATGTAAAGGTTGTTGTTCTCGATGTAAATGAAGCCAAGAAGAGGATATCACTCTCGATCAAACAGGCAGGAAAGCAGTAATTTTAAAAGCAAATAAGGATAGAATAATAAAATTTTTGTATGCATTATAGAATGCGTATGTATTTGGTCTCCGCCCGAAGCAGTACCTTTTAACTTTAGGGAATGTGTCGGGCGGAAACTTTACGGGAATTAAGCATTATGTAATTATTCTTGACAATGCAAGAGTGTTGGGTTACAATATCTTTTGCGTTGTAAAAATGTTTGTGCGCTTAGCTCAGCTGGATAGAGCGTTTGGCTACGGACCAAAAGGTCGGGGGTTCGAATCCTCTAGCGCACGTGAGAACGAAAAGGAGAGATGCGTTGCATCTCTCTTTTTTCGTTCGAGCGTGCGCATAGACTCGAACCCTTGGTTCCCTAGGGTTCGGTCTCCGCTCCGCTCCGGTCGGCGCAAAGCCGACATCCACTGGATGTCGTGCACCCTCTAGCGCACGGCAAGTCGCCTTCGAACGGGGTTCGAAGTCTCGCCTGCCGGGTCTTCGTTTCACTCCGGTCGTCGCAGAACCGACGTCCACCGGACGTCGTGCGACGGTCGGCGCTAAACGGATGTCCACCGGACATCCAGCACCATCTAGCGCACGTTATAAAATTTTCCTTTAGACGGCAAAGTATGATATTCTATGAGTGTGGGGAAAAATGACTATTGTTGCGGAAGCGGTTTACAGAGCATTTAAACCGGAGAAAATGAATTATGAATTACTGGGTATGGGGGATGCTCATCTTCACTGGCATCTGTATCCTCGCAGAAGCGGTGACATAGATAACTATGGTAATAACGGGAAAGGTCCGGTTTGGTGGTACCCGATGGATAAGATGTACTCGGATGAGTGCCGTCCGGATGAAGCAACTCTTGTAAAGATGAAGGAACTGCTTCTTGAACAGCTGGAACAGATGACGACTTGATAACAGTTAATTGTATTGTAGGGAGGTGTTATCCGATGGCCGGTAAAAAATTATCTGATATCTCAATAGGGAATGGCATTACAGCTTTGGTATTGGTTGCTATTTGGCTGGTCCTTCAGACTATATTTGGTCCTGAATCGACTTCTCCTGCTTCTTTGATGGCTGTGGAGACAATAATTTATGATTTTAGTTTTTTTGTTTCTTTTATCCTGGGCTTAATTGGCGTTATTTATTCTTTGATAATATTGCCGTTTTGCATAAAAGAAAATAAAATCCGCTGGGTAGTCGGGTTTGCTTTAAATCTTATAGCATTGATTATTCCGGGAATAGTTGTCTTTTTTCTTGGCTTTATAATATATTGTTTAACGAATCCTTTCGGATAAATGGGGGACGAAGTATGATTTTGTACCATACGGGAAAGATGGAAATAAAAAATCCGGATATTCACTACGGCAGGAAAAATGCCGATTTCGGCTGGGGATTTTATCTGACACCGGATAAGGATTTTACATATCGATGGGCAAGAAAGAATGCTGTCGTAAACGTATATGAACTGGATGAAACCGGGCTGGATATTTATGTTTTCAGTCGGGATGAAGAGTGGTATCGGTATATTTTTGATAACCGGAGGGGCAATGATCGACTGACTGCTGATGTGATTATAGGACCGATAGCCAATGATACTATTTATGATATGCTGGGAATTATAAGCAGCGGTTTTCTGAAAACAGAGGAAGCTTTAAAACTGCTCTCCATAGGTCCGGAATATACACAGGTTGCCATTAAAACGGAGAAGGCGGCAAAGAATCTTCGTTTTATCAGCTCACAAATTATTGAGCAGATGGCTGAGGAAGCACTTAAAGCGGAGCAGGATAGATTTTTCGAAGAAGTGGCGAAATGGGAACAAAGTCTGTAAGCACTTTGCCAAACGAGATGAGCTAAAAACGGATTATCCGGAAAACACTGAGTTTATGAAGTTTAGTTCGGGACAGATGGAAAATGACGAAATCCATGATTGAAAGAGCAGTTCTGTGTCCGGGATTTATACTGAAAATTTTAAATAATGGATGAGGAAAAGAAATGAATGCACGGGATTACCTGGAAATACTTCATGTGATTGATGAAGGTCAAATTTAATAATTATGAAAGTACAAAGTAAATGTCATTATTTGAATACATTACCGACAACATAGAAGAAAACGGAAGTCTTCCGGTCGAGTGTGCAAAACATGTTCGTGGCTGGGGAAGGATTCATTGCGTGGATTATATTGAACCTTCGGATAACGAAACAAAAGAATGGCTTTTGTTTAATGGTACAGACAATGATATTATGCCTGCATATTCTGCATGGAATGTATTTTTAAAAGCTGATGTTCCTGAGCTTTTGCGACGCGGAAATTTAAGCTATGAAGAAATACATGCGATACTTAAAATAACGGAAGCTTTAATGGACGAAGGTCCTGTTTCGGGATTATCAAATATGGATAATCCGAATGTTTATCTTGGCGACGTGCTTTACAGGATTGAAGGGGACTATGAGTTTAGTGAAGAAGATCTGAATATAATAAAAGCAGTTCGGGAAACTTTGGCAGAATAATTGCCGGCAGTGCATCGAAGACGTGAAGATATGTTAAAAAAGCTAAATTTGAATCAGAAAAAAATTCTTTTAAATGTACATAAAGAGTACACATCCGGGAATTATTGTTGTTATATCAAATGGATGAGGAGAAAAAAATGAAAAAACATTACATTAGAATAACAATGATAATTGAAGTACTGATTTTGGTTATGTTTGTTCTCGGAGGCGTATTTTTTACATATGTAACCGCAAATGCCGAAATGAAAGAACATATGAAATACGCGAAAAATGATATTACATTTTCTCTTCCGGCGCAGACTACGGATTCGGAAGAGACTCTTATTAAAGACGTGACCATGTGGCACTGGGGAATGATTGTTGATATTCCGCGCCGCGATATGGGTTACTATGGACGCCTGGATCTTTCGGATGATTACAGTTTCGATACTTCCAAAACTTATTGTGTGGTATCAAATTCGGAAGACAGTTTTCTTTCGGATGAGGATTTAAGAATCTGTACTTTGAATCCGGAACTTTTTGATTTTGACAGAATATACGATCCCGAGATAGATTCGGAATGTGACAATATCTTTATTTACGGCGGGAAATTAAATGATAACGGAAAAATATGCGAACTGGGTGATATTTCCTACAGAGAATCCGAAAGAATACCGGTTTCAGAGTGGGCAAACGGACAATACCTTTATTGCACGATCGTAAATTTTGCGGAAAATAAACAAAAAGAAAAATTAAACATTGAAGCACAGAAAATCGGTGAAGGACTTATAGAAGAGTTTCTTAACGGTAAAGGGCCGGAAACTGAAAAAGAAAATCTCCTGACATCGTATTATTTTAACTATCATGGTACTTATGCAGGAATTCTTTATGATATTTATGTTTTCCATCCCATTCAGCTTGCAGTTAAAAAGCATATAACGACTTATGTTATTCTTTTTATCGCTCTTATGGCAATAGAAGTTATTATCGCCTTTGTTTTTGCAAAGCTTTATAAAAACCGCAACGAATATGAGATGAGATCCAGCAGACTTAAAAGAGGCATAGCGCATGAGTTAAAGACTCCTCTTGCGGTAACAAAAGCCTACATGGAAAACTGGGAATACATAGACGAGGAAGACCGTCCTGAATATGCAGAAAAGATTAA
>JAIKXN010000249.1 GCA_024684055.1 Lachnospiraceae bacterium
TTTATGGTCAGTCTGAGCGAGCCGTGTGCAACATCATGTACTCTTCCTATTGCAAGAAGTACGTGGCTGGGATCGAGTGAACCTGAAGTGCAGGCACTGCCCGATGAAGCCTGAATTCCTTTGTCATCAAGGAGAAGTAAAAGTGATTCACCCTCAATTCCTTCGAAGCAGAAGTTAACGTTTCCGGGAAGTCTTTTCTTCTCATCTCCGTTGATTGCCGAGTGGGGAATTTCCTTTAATCCGGCTATAAGCCTGTCACGCTTGGCGGATACGGAATCGTAATACTCATCCAAATGTTCTATGGCTTCGTTTAAAGCTGTTACCATTCCCGCTATGCCGGGTACATTTTCGGTTCCGGCTCTCTTGCCGCGCTCCTGTGCACCGCCTTCGATAAGATTGGTAACTGCAATTCCTTTCTTTACATATAAGAAACCGACACCTTTGGGACCGTGGAACTTATGGGATGATGCGGATAGCATATCGATATTGTCTTCTTCCACATTTACATGTACATGTCCGACAGCCTGGACTGCATCCGTGTGGAAAAGAACACCTTTCTTTCTGCATATTGCTCCGATCTCACGGATGGGCTGAATGGTTCCTATTTCATTATTTGCAAACATTATCGTTACAAGCGCCGTGTCTTCGCGAATTGCATTCTCCACTTCCTCGGGAACGATAAGTCCGTTTTCGTGAACATCAAGAAGCGTGATCTCGAATCCTTCACTCTTAAGTTTGTCGAGCGTATGCAAAACCGCATGATGCTCGAATGCTGAAGAGATAATATGTTTTTTGCCTTTCCTCGCACCGAGTCTTGCTGCGGAGATGATTGCCTGATTATCGGCTTCGCTTCCGCCGGAGGTAAATATTATTTCCTTCGGATTCGCACCGATTGCTTTTGCAACATCCTCTCTTGCTTCCTCGAGTACTTCTTTGGCCTTCTGACCTACTCCGTAAAGACTCGAAGGATTTCCGTATGTATCTTTCATTAGCGCTACCATGGTTTCAATGGCTTTGGGGCTCATTTTGGTTGTAGCAGCATTATCAGCATAAATCATTGTGATATTCTCTCTTTCTGTGAAATATTCGTCAAGTGACATTTCGCATTATATTCCTATTTGCCTACTGTGTCAATAGGTTTTATGAAAAGATTGGATTTTAAGGGATTTTTTTGCTTTTCTCTTGATTTGCCTACTAACCAAGCGGTATAATAGGTAAATACTTTGAATAATATTTGAAAATGAATAAAAAATCCAAACACAGATCAGGAGGGAATGATTATTATGATATCAACCAGAGGAAGATATGCGATCCGCGTTATGATAGATCTTGCAGAACACGAAACAAACAGTTACATACCGCTCAAGGATATAGCCGAGAGACAGGAGATTTCTAAAAAATATCTCGAAATAATCGTAAAAGATATGGTTGCCGGCGGGCTGTTAACCGGAGCCAGCGGAAAGGGCGGCGGTTACAAACTCAACAGAAAGCCTGAGGAATACTCGGTAGGAGAAATCCTTGAGCTTATGGAAGGATCGATGTCCTCGGTAGCCTGTCTCGCCGACAAGAATATTGAATGTCCGAGAAAATCTTCATGTCAGACACTTCCCATGTGGGAAGAATACAATAAAATGGTCCACGATTTCTTTTACGGGAAAAAACTTTCCGATCTGATCGATAAAAAAGACTGAATACCTGCAGCCGTTTAAGCATTCTTCTTAAGCGGCTTTTTTTATTCATTTTCCTTTTCGAATTCGAAAGTCTTTAAGAATTTCTTTGCTCTTTCGGTCTTTGGCTCCTTAAAGAATTCTTCCGGAACGGATTCCTCCACTATATTTCCGCCATCCATGAAAATAATCCTGTCTGCTGCTGCCCTGGCAAATGCCATCTCATGCGTAACTATGAGCATTGTCCTCTTCTGTTTGGAAAGATCGAGAATTACGTCCAGCACCTCCCTTACCATTTCGGGATCGAGCGCCGCGGTCACCTCATCAAAAAGAAGTACTTCGGGATGCATGATGAGTGCTCTTACTATCGCTACTCTCTGCTTCTGCCCTCCCGAAAGCTGTCTCGGATAATTGTCTTTTTTGGAGATCAGTCCGACTCTTTCAAGCAACTTTTCCGCTTCTTCGATGACTTCGTCCTTCTTTCTTTTCTGTACCTTTACAGGTGCCAGGATCACGTTTTCGAGAATGGTCTTATGCGGGAAAAGATCGTAGCTTTGAAAAACCATTCCGATCTTCTGTCTTATTTTTAAATCTTTTTTATCCAGAGGATTTATGGAAGTCCCTTCGAAAAGAACCTTTCCATCCTCAATGCTCTCCAATCCGATAATGCTCCTGAGTAAAGTACTTTTACCGCAGCCTGAAGGACCGATGATCACAATGGTCTCTCCTTTTTTTACCGACAGATTGATGTCGTCAAGCACTTCTATATTTTCAAATCTTTTGTGCAGATGCTCTATTTTTAAAACTTCTTCCATCTCAGTTCTCCCACTTTTTCTCAAGATATTTCGACAGGCAGCTTATAGGATAGCAGGCCAGAAAATACAAAAGGAAAATCACCGCAAATACTCCGAATGCCGCATGCGGCGAACTTCTTCTGTTGGCTTCTATTATCTGCTGACCGGTCTTTAATACCTCGACGATCCCTATCATCATTACCAGACTTGTCGTCTTGATCATTCTCGTAATAAGGTTGATCGAAAGCGGTGCAAGTCTTCTTCCAACCTGCGGAATGATGACGTGAACATATGTCTGCAGTTT
>JAIKXN010000003.1 GCA_024684055.1 Lachnospiraceae bacterium
CCGTCCATGTACATATCGGCGAGTCTAAGCATTGCCTGCAAATTCCTCTCGCCCATCGCCGATTCCAGATAGTACTTGTACGCCTCTTCGTACTTTCCTTCAGACCGGTACATATCTCCGAGTTCAATATATTTCTTTTCCTTCATACGCCCTGTCCTCCTTACAAGAACAGTATAGAACATCAGTTAATAAATAAGGTCGCTTGGGCGGAGACCCGGTGGTTCATGTCCGGGGCAAATCCCACTAGAGAATATCCTTATGCTACTTGATATTCTTCCTTAAGATACGGAAGCATGAATTTCATTCTCTTTACCAGATACATAATCGCCGTGTCATGGCTCTTCTTGGTAAGAAGATCGTTGAGTCTGACACCGCCTCTGCACATCTTGTAAGTATTGTCTGTGTATCTTCTTGAGAAGGCATATATCCTCTCTCCATCAGGAAGTACCAAATAGTACTCTATAAGTTTTTCTTTGCCTCTGAAGTTCTTGACTGCAATTACCAATACATTCGTTTTAACCATATTTTTACCACCTTTCTTACTTTATAAACTGCTTCGATGGTACCATTCTACCATTTCGGAACGAGGTGAGTTGTACCATAGAAGGGACACGAATGAGATATAACTGATCGTATTCTTTATAAAGCAAAAAGCGATGTGCATAATGCACATCGCTTTTAAATAAGTATCCATTGTTTTAATAAATTAGATCTACTTATTATTTGCTTTCTATATCTCAACTGCGTTCATATCATTTACCAGAGCCTTTAATTCTTCATTATACACTTGCAATCCGGAAACAAATTCAGATTTGCTTTCAGATTCAGAAATTCCTTAATTCAATTATCTTATTAATAGTAAACGTTCATAAAGGCATCCTCTACCCTAACCGAATAGAAAGATGCCTTCGTTTTCACAGTGCTTGCAGCTGACTACCATTTGACAGGTTCTAAAGCTTTGTGTCCCCGTGTTTCCACGGGTTTACCGATATAAAACTACTATTATATTTTAATTCATTTAGGCGAAATATGTCCATCAAACAAAGAAATAAAATACTGTCAATAATGTAGAAATTTAGGTCTTCTTTTCGTTTTTTCGACTAATCAGCATATACACTTTTCAGGCTGCCCTTTTTATGCCCTACTTCTCTTGTCTTAACTCGTTGATTGTATTGATATAATCATCCCTTTTAGCATCCCATGATATTGATTTCTGATTATCATTTTTTATCCAAAAAGGGGAGGTTAAAACCTCCTCTTTTCTTTCTTCTGCTTTCCCTTTTCTCTGTTCTTCCGGATTTTTTCACGATATTTTTTTACCGTATACTCCAGTTCAAAGAGTGTACATCTGTCCCTTTTCACATTTCTTAACTGTAACATAATTAATTCAATCGAATCATGTTCAGCGTTTTCAAAATCATTCTTCGCATACACAATATTAAGAGGAGAACAATGATCATAGGCCCAATCATACTCATCTTTCTCTTCTCTTAACGATTCCACACAAATATTATAATCTGTATAATCTCTTAAAAATTCAGATTTAACATACCTTTTTTGCATTTCTTCTTCATTTCCCACTCCTATAATCATTCCAAGAATATTGTCGTTAATATCTACTACGAAATCTCCGTCTCTAAATGGAAATGGTATATATACATATGCAATATAAAATGCACTGTCTGTATCTGATGGATCCGGAATCTCCCCTGAATAGCAGGATATCAAATCGCCTCTTTGGTCATACTGGGCCTCGGCATATTCATCGCAGAACATATCACAATCATCATTTTCAATCTCTGTCGCATTCATAAAAACTTTTGTTCTTATAATCTCATATTTCTCATTTTTCAGTTTCAATGAATACTCTCTTGCTGCCTCGTATGATGAAAATAAATAGTTTTCCTCATCATCTTTACGTTCTGTAGGTGACAATTTGTATACATATTTCCCGTTATCATTACATACAAATGACTTATACGTGTATTCCAAGAAGTCTATATACTCTTCAAGTTGATTATTTAACTCGATATCTTTTGAATTTGCCCTGATATTCTTCAGCTCATCTATTTTTCTAAAATATGGCATTCGTGCATGCGAAATGAGACCGGCCATTATAAAATCAGTAAATACAAACTCTGTCTTTTTACAATAATCCTTGACATCCTTCGATGGAATAACAACTTCCAATAATTCTTTTTCTCTATTATATTGAATATCATTCTTGTTGAATTCTTTCCTTGTGTATTTTTTGAACATATTCTTGTAATCGTGTTTTTCTTCCAACCCTCTGTTAATAATCATTTCTTTCCTTTTCATTTGTTTGTCTTCGTTTCTATCAAGCAAACATAAAATGCCCTTCATGCAATCCTGAGTATCATTTTGCTCCTTAGGCATGTTCTCTTTAACATTCTTTTTACCGTTATTTCCCATCAAAACATCTAATGCGCTCATCTTTTATCTCCTAACTGTTTTTTGAATCTCTAAACTATAATAATTTGTTCACATGATTCCGAGTTTATAAACTCATTCTTGATTTCGTAGATAACCTCTTTGTGTTTTTATATGAATTGTAAATCTTTGAGTAGACAATATATGTCAATGTGTTCCTGTAATATCTAAAAAAATAAAAAAATCTTAAAATCTTTACTTTTTTAGGAAATATCGTGTCGAAAAGTAAAGATTTGGATGTTCTATTCTGAATATAAAAAAATCTTTACTTTTTTGCGCATTTTTATGTCAAAAAGTAAAGATTTGAAAGTTTGTATTTGATAAATGTAAAGATTTCAAATGAAAACATCAGGTCCGGTATTAAATCAGAAGATGACGAACCGTTGATTACAGAATAATCTAAGATTTCTTTTTTTCAAATTCCTCTTTACTGATTTCCCTGGTATTGTCATATCCTTCGCCGGTTATGTGATTCATTTCATAATCGACGTCGTAATATTTCATCTCAACGGGATCCTGTTTGTTGTGACGAAGGGTGACGATTAATACGAATCCGCCTACGATGACTATAAAAAGAATTCCGCCCAAGATCATTGCCGGGATTTTAAATCCAAGCGGAAGCGGAAGAAAATAAGTCGCGAATGTTGCGATGATGACAATTAAAGCCACAATCATAACGAATATTAAAGCTACTTTTTCGCCCTTGCTCGGTGTCCATTCTTTATGACCGTGAGCCTGCTTGCCTTTGTATTTTTCATACACAACATGATTGACGCCACCGGCAGAAATTCCCGATGCATCTTTTTCTTTTGAAACATCGCCGCCGATGCTCCAATTCGTTCCCTCTTTCATAACCTCTCCCCCGTTTACGATTGACGAATAATCTACCAGATTCTGTAATTGCCCGATAAAGCAAGCAATGCAAATATGTAAAGGCAGTTATCGTAATATCTTCGCTCACCCTTTCTTAACGGTTCATTCCAAAACCATTCAACCCACTGTTTTGCGATTGCAAAATCACTGTCTGCATCAGCGCTGTAAGGAATGGTTAATGCACTTTGTGCAATGGTTGCCAAAAGTCCCACCGGGTGAAGTACCGGTCTCTCAACAGGTGTACCGTCAACTTTATATGTACAGCGAACAGCTTCAAGATCCGTACCGAAGAATTTCATCATTCGAATAATCGCGTCAAACTGTCCTTTGTCTTTTCCAAACCACTCTGCATCAAGTCCGATGTTTGCTGCAGTTCTGTATGCATCGGAAAAGAAATCTCCGAAATACCCCCACGGAAGTTTTTTGCTCATGGGGCTTCCGTCGAAGTTTGCATATTCGGCGCAAAGACCTGTTTTTTCATGACAAGCACTCTTTAGATAATCACGGCTTGCATCCGCAGCCTTTTCCCAGAATTCTCTGTCTTCTTCATATGCCCATTTTGCAAAAAGCTCATAGAAGTGAGGCAGATGATACGAAGGATCCGTAAAAGGTGAACCGGGAGTAAAGAGAATCTGATGATTGTCTTTATTCCACATTGCATGACCCGGTCTTTTGTTTTCTCCTTTATGAAGACATGCACGAAGAATATCTTTGGCTTCTCTGCTGTATTCAAATATTCCCTCTCTGTCACCCCAACGATGTGATGCGAAGAAAAGCGCCATTGCGAAAAATTCTTCTCCGTCGGGAGCGGGACCTTCCGCATTCTTTTTACCGTCCAGTGCACATGACCATGCAAAATAACCTTCGTTTTTTCCATAGTCCATATACATATAAGTCTTGGCCCATTTCCAGATGCGGTCAAACTCTTCTTTCTTGTCAAGCTGCACACACATCATCATTCCGTATGACATGCCCTCGGTTCTTGCATCGTTGTT
>JAIKXN010000092.1 GCA_024684055.1 Lachnospiraceae bacterium
TATCGATCTTTTTTTCATACCAATAGGTAATATTGTTGATTTCTTTTGTGCTCATTAGCGGATCTTTTTCGTACAGATCTTTTATATAGGAAGCAGGAGGCAGCTTTGTAAGGTCAATTAGATTTCGATCTGTTACAAGTTTTAACAACCCCTCTTCTTTTTGCGTAAAGCTATTTGTTTTGATATTCATCAGTTCTTTTTCATCATTCGGGATGGATTTCCCCGCGAACATGGATCCACCGCTATCAAAAATTGGCGCCAATCCTATGAATTTAAGACTGTCAGCGTCTCGCAGGAAGGCAATATTGCTTAAATGCCTGTCAAATTCCGTCATGATAAATCCTGTCAAAATCTGATATTCAAGGCCGCGTCTTATTTCTTCCATATTCATATCGTATTTTTGACACATATTAAGGAGGTGATTATAATTTGATACTCCGTTCGGCTTCTTTTCATTTGTATACAACGCCCATGCAGATATCAATTCTTTCTCCTGTGATGTAAATGCTCTTGAATAACATCCGTACGTATATTCTTTTCCCTGAATGTGGATTAACCCGTAATCACAGTAGTTTTTCCAGTCTTGTTTCTTATGGATTTCACATGCGATAATTTCGTTTATGCTTTCTGCTGATTTATTGGTATGATTTCCTTTAATAAGATATCTTTCTCCGTTGTTGATCACCCATGATTTTTCAATCGTACCCTGCAATGACCCGTTTGGAGAATAGTGCGGCGTAACACTAAGATTATCTTTATCTTCTATCGGGCTTCTTTCCCAATTTAAAAGATTTCCTTTAAAATCATTGTCGAATAAGTTTACGGTTTCCCAGGTCAGATCGGAGTCGATTGGTTTAAGCCAATAATAGTCTGTAAGACTTAATCCTAAATTTTTGATCAGAAAATTACTCGGTACAAAATATCCGTTTTCCCGTAAAAATCTATCAATGTTATCTTGTTCTATCGGGACAGATCGTTCTTTCCACCATAAATTCAACCATTGCCCCTGGTAGGCATCTTGTATCGGTGCTAATTCCCGATTTGCAAAATTCCTGGAGTACGTGATCATGTTTCCGTCCGGAGCAAATTCGGCATATGTAATAGGATCGTTTTTTCTCATAATGATATAGCCTAAAGCATCCTGGTCCATGATTCCATCCTCTCGTTTCTTCTTATATTATTTATATATGTTGCAGCAATTTCTGTTATATAAAACGCATTAACTTTTGTGTTCTTACATAAAAAATGATCAATGCCCTGTTTGGAAATGTAATAATGTCCATTTTTTACGGACAATTTGTACTCACTGTCAATTTCCGGGGTTGGGCATGACGATTTCAGAAGACGATACGTATCCTCCATTGATAAATTCAACACATCTGATATTTTACGGAGTATTTTTACAGATACATTATCAATATCTGTTCGTCCTTTTACGATATCTCCTATTGTAGTATAAGGAATCTCCGTTTTTCTGCTTAATTGCGATATTTTTATTCTTTTTCCTTTTAGGTATTCTTCGAAATTCATAAATGACACCCTTTCCGTTGTCGCGGGCGGAAGCCCACTGCCTTTTAGGTCACTGTCATTAAGTTAAGAATCTCGATGAGTATGGCGGGCTATAAGATCCTTAATATATGAAGCAACGGCTATAAGGGCAAGTGCAAGAAGTGGCATGTATGTTAAAATCTCAACATCCTTCATTAACCCTATGACCATGCATATTGTCGACAGAATAGAAACCGTCAAGACAAACAAAAACCAAATCTTAAAAAGTTTTTCGTACTCCATGAAATTCTTGCTCCTTTTATTTAACTTAACGATATTGGCCTTTTAGGTGGTGGGTATTATTGACGCGTTTTCCTCGGTGTACCGATATTTTCTTATATTTTATCGCTCTACCGATAAATTGTCAAATGAAAAAGCTGCGCAGACAGTATATGACCTGCGCAGCGGTATATTTTCTTTACCTTTCGATATCCGGACTGGTCGCTCTTCTGCTTGGACTTTTTCTGCCGGAAACACTGTTTATTACTTTCGCTTCATCCAAAAGGAAATCAGCCAAAGATTTCTTTTCGATCGGTTTTTCCTTCTTTTCTTCCTGATCGTTATCTTTTTGAATCTGCATTTTTCTTTCTTTCGTTCTTTCATCCGGAGCATTTGGTGTCATAAATGTTTTTATCCAGACATCCTGCTCTTTTGCGGTGATGTTCGCTTGTTCTATTGTAGCGTCTTTGTAAGGATCCACAGAAAAAATAATATTCGCTTCAGCGGGTTCATTTACTTCTACCCAGTTTTTTGCATCTTTTGCCATTTCAACCATTTCATACATGCTCATACGGTCATTGTGTCCGTATTTATCGAGCAGAATATCGAAATCCTTTACTGCGGCAAATGCACTTCTGCCTGAGCTGATATTATAATTCGGCGATTCCGTCCAGATCACTTTTTCTTCTTCCAGGTCTAAAATTGCCATATTGGCAAAGTTCGCATCGACACCGATTTCCGTTTTTTGCTTCACCGCTTTGATATCAAACTGCTCGGTTTTACCGAGTTCTTCTCGTTCCATCCATCCAAACTGACAGTTAATATCTTTTAACGGTCCCCCTGAATAAGAGTTTACTACCGGCATCAGATAACGGATCCCATTCTTTTTTAAAGCTTCTGCGTCAATATCGAGATATTCGGTTGCTCCGTCGCCGCCATACGAACCTCCATCTGTAATATCGCCGGAATGATGACAGTTATATTTCGTGGCGTCAGAACAGGAAAATCCCAAATGGGTTATGCATTCCTTATTTTTATTGTATCCATTAAAAGACAGGTCAATATCAACCCTTTCTCCGTCTTCGTTGTTTGTCCACCATACAAACATCCTGATATTTTTCATGGATTCATCGCCGTTCTTCTCTATTTCGATCTTTGAGCCTCTTGTATAAGCATTTAAGCTCTGTGA
>JAIKXN010000111.1 GCA_024684055.1 Lachnospiraceae bacterium
CAGTCCGCAACATCGTAAAATGTTGTTTCTTCCGGATTTCTTCTGGTTACCTCCATATCAAACTCAAGACCTTTTTCTTTGATTCTTTCATTCTGAAGTTTGATGGTATAGTTTAAGTCATTATCGGCAAAAGGAATATTCCCTCCTTTTCCGATAGCATTTCCGAGGGACGATGTGAATATCCCAAGTTTTTTCTGATAAGAAATCCGTATAGGTGTAGCCTGAAAATTTCTCCCCATTTTCCCCTCTTTTCTGTCTTTTAGTTTAGATCTTTGCCCTGCCCGCCAGTATGTCTTTGTAATCCGCCAGATTTTTCCTGAGAAGATTTGGAGTATCAAGCCCGTAAGGACATTTGCTTTTACATAATCCGCAATCAATGCAGTCCTCAATTTTTCCCATCAGTCCCTGCCACTCTTCTCCCAGAAAATTGGCTGACGGCGAACGCCTGATAAGCTGCGACATTCTCGCACAGTTGTTGATCTGAATACCTACGCTGCAGGGCATGCAATATCCGCATCCTCTGCAGAAATCTCCCTGTAAAGTCTTTTTGTCTTCTTCTATGAATGTGGCAATTTCATCCGTCATTTCAACGTCTTCATCAAAAAAAGAAAGCCATTCATCAAGCTCCTCTTCTCTCTGGATTCCCCAGATGGGAAGCGCATTATATTTGCTCATAAAAGCCATACACGCTTTGCTGTCGGTAAGAAGACCGCCTGCAAGGCCTTTCATCGCTATAAAGCCCATTCCTGCTTTTTCGGTATCTTCAACAAGCTTTATTTCTCTCTCATTTGCAAGGTACGAAAAAGGAAACTGAAGCGTTTCGTAAAGACCGCTTTCAACTATTTCCTCGGCCACTCCGATAAGATGTGCAGTGATTCCTATATGCCTTATCTTTCCCTGCTTCTTCGCCTCGACCATGGCTTCATACATGCCTGTGCCGTCTCCCGGTCTGTAGCAGACAGGAGCACAATGAATCTGATAAATGTCGAGATAATCGGTACGAAGATTCTTAAGCGTTGTCTCAAGATCCGACCAAAACTTTTCCGGAGTTTTTGCCTGAGTTTTGGAAGATATAAAAATCTTATCCCGCATACCGTCGAACGCTTCTCCGAGCTTCTCTTCGCTGTCGGAATAAGCTCTGGCCGTATCAAAAAATGTCATACCGCCATCATATGCTCTTCTTAAAAGCTTAACCGCCATGCTCATATCCACTCTCTGAACAGGCAGCGCTCCGAATGCATTCTGCGGTGTCTTAATCCCTGTTTTTCCCAATACAATCTGTTTCATTTTCTTCACCCTTATTATCCTGTCTTTTCTATTTTAATTCCACGGATGCGATTTCTCTTGTCGGCCAGAATGCGCACAAATGAAGTCTGGTGATTCTTGCCGTAAACGGCTTGAAAGATTTTACAAGAATTTTGAGTGCATCATTAATGACTTCCGGCTCATCTATAATTATTGTTGCATGAGGTGTCCAGGTATATTCACTGATATCTTTTATGTTTACAGCATCGTGAAGTTTCAGTAATTCCGGAGGATTCATATCAGGCGCGCCAAAAAGTATTCTTCCGCCGGCAAACATTCCAATATGACTAATATGCACTGGAATTGAAGTAAACTTCTCTGCCAGCCTATTCATTTCTTCTACCGCTTTAGCCTCATCTTCCAAAGAAAATGTGGCAAGACTTATATGAAACGGAAGCCCGGGAGTCTGTACTCCGGTAAATCCCGCATCTTTAAGTTCTTTGTACCAACCGGACATCAATTCCTGCGAATCATCATCCAGATCCGCCATTAAAGTTAAAAATTTTTCGGCCATATGTTCTCCTAAAAAACTAAAATCAATGTAATTTTCTTTATATTTTTTCTGCACTTTTGCTTAATTAAGAATCTCCGCATTCCTGTCATAATCAGCCATAATTATGTCTTTTACGGGCAATTCAAGATTAATTCCATAGTGCCGCGCTCATCTTTTCTGACATTTGTTTCAATACTAAGCACTTATCAAATAAGGTCTCTGATACTTTCATAATCTCATCTTTCATTCATGGCTTATACTATCAAAATCTATGCTTCTTTCACAATCTTCCCGGTCATATGTTCCGGTTCAAGAGCGAACATAAGCGTTCTCGGACCTGCATTTATTAGTTCATGCTGAATATATTCCTCATCCTGAGTAAATTTGTAACTTAACTGCCTTGAAATCTCAAGAAGTTTTTCCTGATCTTCAACAATCTTTATTCTGCCGAAAACAATGACGCTGCGGATGTTTAATGCCCACTCTCCGGGATTGCGAAATCCGCTGTCATAAACGCAGAAAGAGGCCTTGTCACATCTTTTAATTGCATCTATTTTATGACCGCTTTTTCCTCCGTGGAAATATATCTTGCCATCCTCCTCGCAGTAGTAATGATTCAGAGGCATACCATAAGGATATCCGTCATCTCCAAGTACTGAAAGTACACCGCGAAGTTCATTTTTTAACACTTCAATGCATTCTTCCTTGGGTAAACTCTGTTTTTTTCTGGCTACTTCCCTAAACATATTTTTCCCTCCCTGATTGAGTTTTTATCTTTTAATTTGATGTCTGATTGCTGATCGGAATATAGGCAAGACCTGTATATTCAAGCCAGTCTCCTCTGTTGTCAAATGTGGCTAACTCCGACATACCGCAGTGAAACATTGAATGTCTGTACTGCGCAAGTATCATTTGCATTATCGTATATTTACATCCCTCAGGTTTTTTATATAAATCTTCATCGTTAAGATTATCAAGATATGCATTTATTTTTTCTTTTACAAAATCCATGTAGGCAACAAGTATTTCTCTTGCGATTACATAATCGGGATTATTTATATATCCCTCTCTGGACTCCGATATGATGCTGTATTTTTCATCAATTCCTGTCAGCCTATATACTTCATCATAACTGTAATCAAAGGGATTGATAAAGTACTTATCCATTGAATGAATCATATGAAACAGGAATCTCGAATTGTTGACATTATCAACCATACAGTCAAGTTCGGCATTATTAATCTGCTCATACATATTTCTGAATAAAATATCCGTCTGCTCTTTAATTATTTTAACCGTTTCTCTCATTTTTTTATCCTTTAAAATCATATTCAGTTATTATTGCATTCTTTTAAGTACCAGTAAATACCGTATCTCTCATTACCTGCCTGATAATATGGTACAAGAGAAAGATTAACCTCATCGGATTTTTTATTCGACAATCCCTTTAATATCAGGCAGTCTTTTTCTTTGATAAAATAATCCCCATAGTTCTTCGAAAACGATTTTACGCTCTCTCCCTTGGGAAGTGTCAGGTACTCGCTATCCAATACCTTACGTGTGG
>JAIKXN010000124.1 GCA_024684055.1 Lachnospiraceae bacterium
TGATTCGATGCCGGGGTGCTCTTTGATCATCCTTTGGTATAATTCCTTTTCGATGATCTGGGGCATATGGCTCGAATACTGGAATCCCGGGTATCTGTGTTTATTTACGAAGTCCCTCGTCCTGTAAATGTAATGGTCATATGACGATAAGGCGCCGACTACGCCCTTCCATTCGTTTAATTCGTGGCAGTAATATGCGACATACGAATCATCTTCTATGAAGACTTCGGGTGTAATGGTTTTTAGCGGTCTGTAGTCATCATCGCTCATGATGAAAACATTGTCGACCTTATCCGAGCCCATCGCAAGGCATCTTAGGAAAAAGTTCCTCGTGCCGTGGTCTTCCGGAAGTGCCCGCCCTTTTAAGATCTCACCGTCTGTAAGCGTGTCTATCGTGATTCTCTTAACAGGTATCGCTTTCATCTCATCCGATACTTTATCAGGACAGCAAAGCAGAACTTTTTTTATGAAAGGCATATATGCCTCTATGTAGGGGATCGTGTTTTTTATATCCTCGACCCTGGCCGTAAGGATGACCATCTGACTTACGTCTTTTTTCGCTTTCCTTTGTTCGGGCTTTAAGGTATTTAATGCATCGACGATCCTCTCAGCCGTCTCTTTCCAGGTAAAGGGTTTGAAATCTTTTATGTGTGTTAAAAGGCTTTCATACTCTTTGGGATTATCCGTAAGGTTATCGATCTGAGCATTAAAATCAGCGATGTCGTTTAACTTAAAGTATTTACAGTATTCCCCGCCGACCTCGCGAAGAACGGGAATGTCTGATGCGAGTACAGGCGTTCCTCTCTGGAGGCTTTCAATGATAGGAAGTCCGAAACCTTCCGCCTTGGAAGGGAATGCTATTAAAAATGCATGTTTGTAAAGATAATCAATCGATGCATCGTTTAAGCCTTTGAAGTAGAAAAAGCTTTTATCTTTAAGAGGATGGTTTTCAATCCTTTCTTCCAGCTCTTTTACGTTCCATCCGATCTTGCCCGCAAAGATAAGATTAAAGCCTTTGTCGGCAAGACCTCCCTCGAAAGCATCCAAGAGAAAATCGTGATTCTTTCTCGGTTCTATCGTACCGACGTTTAATATATATTTAGTCTTGGCAGCTTCGATCACTTCTTCGGGGATCTCGCCGTCATTTTTTTCTGCTTTAAAATCCGATCCGAGCCAGGATACATATCCTTTGACTCTCGATATACCAAGCTTGTCGGAAAGTTCGTTTATCTCATCGAGCGTGCTCTGTGCGGATGCGATAAGTATGTCCGCATACTGAAGATATGCGCCGATGTAATTGATGAAATTGAATCTCGTGTTAAAGTGGCTGTACGAAGGATGCGTGATCGGAATGATGTCGTATACGTAGCACGCTATCTTCACGCCGTATCTCTTAAGCTTCGGTAATAAAACACTGCTTTTGTATTTGCCGTTCCATACCGCATCGACTTCGAAAAATATGTCTCCGGGGTTCATCTCTTCGTAAACAAGGAACTTGCCTGAAAACATCTTATCGAACGCACTCTTATCGCCCTTCAGAAAGTCGATAAAAAGATCCGTATCGAGCATTTCGAATCCGTAAGAGTCGCTCTTGAAAACAACAAAACAAAGCTGCTCCCTGATCATTTTGTACATCTCAAGAGCAACGCTTTTTTCCACTCTCTGAATACCCGTCAGAGATTTGACCTCTGTTAGATTCGTAATCTCTATATAAATCTTCTGCATTTATCTGAATTCGTCTTAAGCTTTGATCCCCAGAAACAGGTTTTTGATCTTACTTTTAACACCAAGCGGGATCTTTGCTTTTATATTTGCATAAAACTTTAAAAGGTTTCTTTTAAACTTGCCGACCTTAAGATTGCTCTCGCCCGAATAATCCACGTAGTTGGCGATCACACGCTTTGCATGCATTCTTTCGGTCGAATTGTATATCTTTGAAAGGAGCTTTATCTTGAAGTCTTTGTCTGAATCATTCGAGTCTGTGTAGTAAGTCTTTTCTTCGTCGTTTATGACCCATCTTCCAAAAAGGATATAGAAAAGAGCCTGAACTGATCTTTCTTTCGGGATTTCATTTATCACCGACAGGTCAACGAAGGAAGGTTCCTGATCCAGGGATGCCATCAAAGTTTCCTTGTATGTGACCATATCAAGACCCGAGGGTTTAAGATTCTCCTCAGTAATATCATATATTTTCGAATAGATATCTCTTTCGTAATCAGTCATTCTAATTCTCACATTCCCATGAATGGGCGATACTTATCTCACCGACCTCGGCTTTGACGTTCTTGATATGCAGTCTGAACGCATCTCTCCAGAAATCATATTCGAATCCGTCAGGCTTATGGAAAGCGAGGTCGAATATGTAATTGCCTGCGTTAACGGGGATATTGTCAAACTTAAGTGTGATAACTCCCTTGTCCTTAAGCGGGAGCATCTTTGACATATCTATAAGCGTATTAGTTCCGTAAATGTGAACCTTGTCATCACGGTAGATGGCAACGCCCACTACTGAATTCTCAAGCTTCGCGTTATTGGTATAGCTGATCTTAACATTGATCTCTTCGGAATTAAGGAATGCGTCTCTCTCTTTTCCTTCTTTGTCAAGAACAGTGATCTTATCGATGACGATCTCTTTAGAGCCCCATCTTTTAGCGTCTTTTTTATCGTCTTTTTTATCGTCTTTTTTTTCTTCTTCGGCTGAAATGTTTTCGCCTTCACCTGTTGCCTCTGCATTTGCTGCTTCTTCGGCTTTTGCAGCTTCTTCTTTTTCAGCCTTGGCTTTCTTTTTGGCTGCACTCTCCGCAAGGGAATTTCCTGCCATAAAGGCCATGTACTGAGGATGCACATCGTAAGGGCTTCCTTCGAGTCTTATGAGGCCGTCATGAATCCAGATGCTTCGCTCGCATATCTGCTCAATCTGATTAAGCGAATGCGAAACAATAACGATGGTCGTACCCTCTGACTTAATCTGTCTTAATCTGTTAAAACATTTTGCCTGGAATGCGACATCACCTACTGCAAGGATCTCGTCGATAAGAAGGATGTCCGCATCCACGTTGATTGCTACCGCGAACGCAAGACGCATGTACATACCTGATGAGTATGTTCTTACGGGGTTGTCGATGAAGTCTTCAAGTTCGGAAAACTCGATGATGTCATCTATTCTTTCTTCAATCTCTTTTTTGGTAAGTCCGAAGATCGAAGCGTTGATGTAGATGTTTTCCCTTCCGCTCATATCAGGATGGAATCCTGCACCGAGCTCGATAAGGGATGATACTCTTCCGTTCATCTCGATGGTACCGGAATCCGGATACATGATCTTTGTGAGCATCTTAAGAGTCGTACTCTTTCCACATCCGTTATGTCCGATAAGACCGATGGCTTCACCTTTTTTTACTTCAAAACTGATACCTCTTAAAACCTCTCTGTTTTCGTATTTTCTTCTTCCGGAAAAGAGGGTTCGCTCCTTTAACGTGCGGCCTTTATCGAGGTAAACCTTAAATTTCTTTGTTATATTGTGAACTTCTATTGCATTTTCGGGTTTCATTGTCTTTCCTGATCCAAAACATCTCTTGGATGTTTATTTTATTCGGATTCCTTTGGGAATTCCTGTTTGCGTTGTTTTTACATCTCTTCTACGAAATGGCGCTGCATTCTGTCGAATGTAAACCATCCGATGGCGAATAATAATACTCCCATGCCGAGTGCCGTCAGAAGTGTGATAAGTTCGGGCACTTTTCCGTAATAGAGGATATCTCTGTACGCGATGATGATCGGTGCCATGGGGTTTACGTACATATAGATCGTCTGATACTGTGCCGGGATCCTGTCGACCGAATACATTACGGGCGATAAGAACTGCCATGCCATCGTAAGGATTCCCATGATAAACTGCATATCCTGGAAGTAAACGGTTATCGAAGACAAGATAAACGTAAATCCGAGTGCCAGGATGAATTCCGTGAACATTACCGGTATCAGGCAAAGCAGTGCCAGGGGGTTAAATCTGTAATGCATGATAAACATCACGAGGAATATAACGATGAAGCTTAAAAGCATGTTTACAAACTGGCTTATTACAAAAGAGATCGGAAGTACTTCTCTCGGGAAATATATCTTTTGTACCATGTTCTTCTGGCCCGTGATACAGGTCGTTCCGCCTGCCAAACATGTGGAGAAGAAGATCCAGGGAATGAGTGCCACGAATAGGAACATGTAATAGTCATCAACTCCCGCACGCATTACGATGGAAAATACAAAAGTATATATCAATAACTGAAACAAGGGATTTATGAAGGTCCACAAAAAGCCAAGCACCGACCCTTTGTATCTGCCCTTTAAATCCCTTTTTACAAGACTTGAAATCATCGTACGATATTCGTATATTTCT
>JAIKXN010000150.1 GCA_024684055.1 Lachnospiraceae bacterium
GAATTCTTTGGCAACAAGGGAATTGGTAAAACTTAACTGATACGCTCTGTATTCAATCAGCGCCAGCTCTTTAAAATATGTATCCCAATTCGGAAGATTGTTGCTCTTTTGGCTGTTTACACTTCTTGAAGTCGGGCTTAATTTCCATAATTCATCATGTGCAACATACTGCCAGGGAATGAAATGATCAATCGATATCGGAACATCCTTAAGCAATTCCTTTGCATAGATATCTGTCAGTGAAGGATCTGCAGCAATCACAGAATTCCAATATCTTGTAACCCTTGTAAGCTTTCTTTCTGTCGGTGGAAGTATCTTATCCGCTATTCCCGGAACCGAAGGATTTCTGTCCTGAAGATAATTGATCAGGTTGTATCTCGTCCAGGCTATAAGAATTTCTTTATTCCGCAGCAGATAATCCACCCAATCTTCATTGATACTAATCGTCGTCTGTAATTTATTGAATTCGCTGAAATAATATAACAGTCTTTTTTCCCGATTAAATAAATCTATCTTATTCTTGTTGGGATCTTTTATCGAAGGATAAAAAACTGACTGAAGACAATAAGGAACATTATTTGTTAATTTATTTTTGTAATCAATAAACTTTTTATCAGTTTCATTTCTAAAAAGCGTTCTGAGTTTTTCTTTTCCTTCCGTAGACCTTACTTTCTCTTCATACAGATCTGAATAGAGATATTTAACGACTTCTTCAAGATTATCAACCGTATTGCATGGTCCAAGTCTTAATTTATATTCAATGACCATGTACCATGCATCCGTAATCATCTCAGTAATTAATTCATCGTAAGAAAACTCCGTCTTATCTTTGTTCATCAATTCCAATATTGCTATAAACCAGAAATATTTATAGCAATTCGAGATACGATTGCGATCAAAGATACGACTCAAATATCCTATTTCAAGATTTTCTTCATATGGTAATATCATGTTTTTCAAACCATTTCTTTATTATTCTCCGGGCGCGTTCTGCTTATCCCTTTTTATGTACAAAAAGCACAGGGTTTTACACCTGTGCCGAAGAACTGTCATTATAAGAATACTCCCCAATAATCTTTCATTTCACTATGTCATAACCCTTTATGATTATAGCATAAAATAGGACATTTTTATATATTGTCACATTAACATTTACAGTTATCAAAACGAATCATTTTTTGATATTCAACTCCTTATTTACTAAATTAATAATCCTCCCAATAATCATACGCATCATCGTAATCATCAAAATCTACTTCCCATGCATCATCGGCGTATTCATCAGGATTGTCATAATCGTCAGGATCAAATTCCAAATCCTTATAATTCTTCTTTGAAGAACTTGATGATTCTTTTTTATAATTATTTGATGTACTCTGTTTACTGCTTGTATAACCGGTTGAAGAATCAGTAGCGGAAGTTTTCTTTTCATATGAACTTTTTGTATTTACCGTTCCGGAATTATACTGCGAGGAAACCTTGCTGTATGCATTCGCATAGCAAGAACTGCAATATCTCATTCCCTCCATTTTTTCATTTTTATGGCATATGGAACACTTATTTACACTATTTTCCTTAATCACTTCAGGAACTGCTACTATTCCATAAAGTATAAACACGCATATGAGAAAAATAATGATCCCTATGGTATCTTTTTTCATTTGTTCTCCTCCCGTTTATCTTATCATTCAAAAAGGAACAACCTTATCGCAAATATTGTCAGCCCTTAATCCCAAATCCAATAGCATATCCAAATCTTTTAGAAATGAGTACTTGAGTCTTTGCCCTCTTTTTAATATTATCAATCATGTTTTGCAACAAATATATGATCTATCCAGTGCATTATCCCTGTTTAATTCCTCTATTAGAGAAAATAAAACCGAGTGTTTATCTAATATTATTTTCAATAAAAAGTATTGCTGCTTACTAATTGACAAAAATCGCTTTAATAAGTTTCCAAAATACGATAAGTTAAATGTATTTATTTTTTTTACTCAAATAAGTCGAACCCACTCAAATGTGAGTGGGTTCTTTCCATAAAACCGTGAATTATTTATCTCGCCACTTGAGCCAGTGAGCATCTTTTTTAGCTTTTTCAATCAGCTGATTTCTATAATTAAAATAGGCCTCACAAGCAAGACTCTCTCTTTCACGATCCACAAACAAATTGTATTCCTGAATCTCCTTTTCGTATTCCAATTCTTTTTTTCGGGCAAAAAGTTTGGCATTTTTCTTCAAAAGATCAAACGGATCGATTTCTTCCCGATTTTCTTTTATTTGAATATCTAAAATTTTAATTTCAGTTATTGTCTTACAGAGATTTTCAAGACATCTGTCGTGTTCTTTATCAAGATCGTTTAATTCATCTTCTTCATCAGGATTTGCATCCAAATATTCTAAAAGAAGCTGATCCTCATCTTCAAAATAATCTAGATACGAAGATTCCTCTTCTTCCGGTTCGAAGTTTTTCTCTTCATCAAGAAATGTCACAGTATCAACACTCTTCCATGTTTTACGACCTGTTTTTGCAAAAAGGAACGCTTCTTCATACGTAATATTGTTATCCTGGGCGTAGGCTCTCAATTCTCTGTCCAGATACGAGTATTTACGCGGATTCACATAACCCCTGTCTGCTTCCCACCATGCTCTGTTATAAGCGTCCCTGAGTCTTACATCATTTGTGCCGAATAATATATTTAATAACCCCACTTTATCTCCTTCATTATCTTAAATTAAGCGCCACTCAAACAAACTCTGATACCTTTTAATACTTATTCTATGGCTTGCTCATATGCAAATCAGCCAGCAGAATTATTTGATTTTAGACAACCTATCTGCAAAATTAAAATCTTCTTTCCTTTCGCGTAATTCTATCCACAGTAAAATCACCGCACAAATATTAAAGATATTGTTATATAAACGAGACAGAACCATTAACATGCATATGTACCATTGCGGATCCATTTCCTCGGCAGTAAAAGCTGGCTCTCCAATAAATACATTTACTATAATCAACGTACACATTACAGCTAGTAAAGCCAGTTTGAAATTCCAAGTATAAAATTGCCCGGTAATTCTTTTTACTTTCTTATCATTGATTTTATTGTACTCTTCAATATTCTGAACCAAACGTTCATTTTTGTACTTTTCCTTTAAAGCTATAATGTTTTCTTTAGAATAATTTGAATTTATTTCT
>JAIKXN010000151.1 GCA_024684055.1 Lachnospiraceae bacterium
AAAGCAGTGCTTGCGGGACATGTACATTTCGATCACAAGGATTACATGAGCAGCGATACGATTCAGCTTACCGTTAAACCCGCATTCGAAAGAGGAGTTATTAAACTCACATTATACTAAAAAACAGAAATCAGATTAAGGGATGATCGCTAATACTAAAGCCGGTCGAATTAAGAGAAAATATGTTGATCATACCTAAAGCCGATCGGATTTTTGTTAATAAACTCAATTGGAAGAATATTCCGATTTGAAGAATAGATTCAGGAGTTTTGATATTGAAAACCGAAAAAGAAAAAAGCGGAAAGTTTAATCCGTTTTTTGGAATAGACGATAAATATGTCGCTGTCATCCTGGTTGCATTTTTTGTACTCATGATGATTCCAATCATTTATCTCGGAAAATACAATTTCATGAAAGCCGATGATTTTTCCTACGGGGATGAAGCGCACGTGGCATTTGCGAGAACGGGCTCCGTGATCGAAGCCTTTAAGGGTGCTTTAGTATCCGTAAAATCGGGATATCAAACATGGCAGGGTACTTTTTCAAGTATCTTTCTTATGTCATTTTCACCATATATATTTAATTACAGATTTTATAAACTTGTGCCCGCGATTATGATCACGATGATCACATTGTCATCGTTTCTTCTTTCGTACACTGTTGTTAACAAAGTTTGTAACTGCACGAAGAAATCGGTTTCCGTTATCATGGGAGCCATACTTTCCCTTTTGCTTATAGAAAGACTCTACACTGTACCCGGAGCCCTCTACTGGTACAATGCCGCGGTGCATTATATCTTTGCCGAGAGCATATTCTTTTTTATGGCGTCGTTTTACATCCTTATCTGTCTCACCGACAAGAAGGTATTGATGATCGCGCTTTCTATAGTGAGTGTTTTATGCGCCGTGGAAGTCGGCGGCTCGAATTATTCGACGGTAGTTACCGCGCCGGTAACGCTTATTACTCTTACGGTAATTCTGTTTGTAACAAAGAAAAAAAGGGCGCTTCTTTTACTGCCTTCTTTGATCGTGCTGATCGTATGCGTGATAATAAATGTGGCAGCTCCCGGAAACAGCGTCAGAGGCGGAATGTATGAGGGTTACCCGGCATTACAGTCGATACTTCTTTCCTTCAAGGGTGTGTTTGACTTCACACTCAAATGGATTGACGTATACACGATTGCCGTTCTTATTCTTTTGATTCCGATCCTTAAAAAATGCGTTGAAAACACTTCATTTTCTTTCAGATTTCCGTACTTTGTTTTCATGTATTCCGTATGCATCGTTGCGACCGGATTTACTTCCAGTTACTATTCGCTCGGAAGCGAAGGACTGTCCAGAACACAGAACGTCATTAAGATGATGTGGCAGATACTCCTCATAGTTAACGAGGGATACTTTATCGGCTGGATTACCAAGAATTTCAATTTCAAAAAATCGGGTAATAAAGGAAAAGATTCAGAAAATAAAAAAAGAGTTCCGCTTATTCTTTTAGTACCGGTGCTTCTTATTCTTACTTTGCAGCCGGCATTCTTAAAAGACCTCGGAACAATTCCCACATACACCGCATACGAGTATGTCAGATACGGATTTGCGCAGGCTTACTGGGCGGAGAGCATGGAAAGACTTGCCATTCTTGAAAACCCGGAAATCAGGAACGCGGTTTTAAAAGAGCATACATCCAAACCATTCTATCTTTACATAAGCGATATTAATGACAATCCCGAATACTGGGAAAATCAGTGCATGGCATCGTATTATCAGAAAGATACGGTGGTCCTTGAATACAACGAAGATTAAAAACTATTTGACTTCGATTTCGCACAATCTGTACCCGTAATCGTTGTCGGCTGTCTCGATGGTTACGTCGACCGTCTTTACGGGTCCGGAAGCGTAATCGGAAGACGAAAAAACATCATAAGTTATAACAAAACGGTCCGCTTTCTGCGTGACCTTTTTTGTTTTTTCAAAATATTCAAAAAGAGAGACGTTATGAGATTCGGCATAAATACTGTCATCTTCGGGATTGTAATATACGCTCTTTTTTCCGTCAAAGCCGTTCTCAAGCATTGCTTTAACTTCTTCGGGATTGTTCTCACAGTATACTTCGGAAAGCATATAAGACCATGAATCATAAGTATATTTTACATAGTGACTTAATTCTTCCTGAGTATCGGGATCGTAGTTTCCGCCTGAGTAACCGGAATTGCAGCGCAGATAAAAAAGAAAATCTTTGATGTCTTCATAACTTTTAGAACTTAACGGTTTGCCTCCTGCTATATCGGCATCTTCAGGAAGGTACATTGCACATAGTCCGAAATAATCAAGCGTATATTCAGGAATTCCCTTATAATCGACATTGGTATATTCAGGTATTTCAACCGGAACTGCCGCAGCGTCATAAGCGGGTTCGTCGGGATCGTAAATAATATAGGATACAAAATCATAATCGCTGAATCCATACGGAAGCACGTAAGATTTGAGAGCATCCTTAATCAGTTCTGTGTCTGAACCGACTTTCCTGTTTGTCGTCAACAAAACTCTCTGACGGACAGAAAAACTTCTTTCCGAATTCTCAAATTCAGATTCATCTTTATAATCAAACATACTTAAACCTTTGGATTCAAGTATGGGTTTCAGTGAACTTTCAAGATCTGAGTATAAAGCTTCTTCAAAATCGCTATCGTATTGTGTCAGGTAAAACGGAATCAGAGTGAGCTGATTAATTTCACGCTTCGAAGTAACGGTATAAGTAAAACCGTGTCTGCAATCCTGAAATGTGCAGACTCTCATTGGTTCCGGATTGTTGGTATAATGCGAATCCAGCAGGATATTATCTCCGTAGTTGCCGGATGCGTATTCTATTATCTCAGTTTCGGTTGCTACACCGGACGCTTCGGATGCCGATTTTTTGCAGCCGAAAGAAAAGGCCGGAATCGTGAGCATAAAAAGAAGTATTATTATATTTTTCTTAAAATTTTTACTCATATAAAATCATTCCCCTGACAGAAACATGTTCAATGAAAAAAGTGAAAGCATTTAGAATAACTGAATTCAAAATCATTAAACAAATATGTTCTTAAAAAATCATTGAAATCTCACAGATTATCTTCATTCTAACATAATTTTCAAAAAAATCAAAAAAGGGTTGACATAGTAGCAAAACAATACTATCATACAATCAGAAAGTAGCAAAAAGATACTAACTAAACAGGAGACGAATGAACGTCGGAAAGGAGTACATTATGGGATTGAGATTAAAGAAATTTAAACCCACCGAATTTGTTACTGTTGTTAAGAAAGGAAAGAATGTTAAGAGCGGACAGGGACTTACAGTTTTCTACAACGATATCCACACGGACATCATGGTAATCCCGGCGATGGCTTTTGACGGAACATTCGCATTTGATGAGCTGGTAACAGCCGACTATCAGACTGTTTGCGTACAGGGCGGATTTACTTTCATGATCAGCAACTACCCGCAGGCTTACCTGATGGCAGACTTTACTTACGATCGTGCTTACGAAGCCAAAAAGGTGGCGGCACTTGAACTTTTCAGGAAAAGAATCTGCAACATAATCAGAACCGTTGTCATCAGAGAGACAGGAAAAGAGGACGTAAGAAATCTTATCAAGGGTGCTGATGAAATGGCTGAGCTTATTATCGAAGGTTTGAAGAATGACGAAGCAGTCGCAACTCTCGGAGTAAACGTTCTTTCTGTAAACATTGAGGGTATCGTCGCAAAGCCCGATACGAGAAAAGCTCTTGAAGCGGCAGCGAGAGAGCAGATCTTAAAGGAGCAGGACGATGCGATCTATTTAAGAAGGAATGCTGCGATAGAGCAGGAGAGGATAATCAAGGAGAACGAACTGAATACTGAGATTAAGGTGGCTGAAAAAGAAAAGGAAAAGAAAGAAAAAGAACAGGAAATCAAGAGACGACTCCTTGAAACAGAACTCGAAATGAGACTCGAGCAGCAGGAAAGAGAACAGGAAATCACAGCCAGAGAACTTGAAAGCAGCCTGGCGCTTGAGGAAAAGGAAAAAGAACGCAAGATAAAGATGAAGCAGTATGAAATCGAGGAAATGATCAAGGTTGAAAACCGCAACAAAGATCTTGTCGATCTCGAAGTCGAGAATGAGAAGAAACGTGCGGAAGAAAAGGCATTTGCAGTGGCTGCAATGATGAAGGCATACGAGAATGTAAATGTAGCTTTGATCGAGGCATGTGCCCTTGCGAACATGGATCCTCAGGCACTTATGGCAAAAGCTTTTATGGAACTTGGCGAGAACGCCGGCAAGATCGGTACACTCAACATGACACCGGATCTGCTTCAGACGATCATCGGTAAAGTTAATGAGAATTAATGCAGCTCGAATTTCGAAAGAAGGCGGTAAATATGCAAAGAGGAATGAATAAAATAATTCTTATAAAAACCAAAACACGTCTTGAGGATCTCAAGAAAAGATACAATACCGTCGAACAGGCGAAATTCTATGTTGAACATCTCGGAGCAGACTTTGGCGATTACGAAAAAGAGCATGAGAATTATTACGCAGCTCTTAAAGATGCTATCGATGTTATAAGCGGTTATGCAAGAGTTCAGGAAATCGACAGGGAGTATATTCCCAATATGATCTTCGGCGAAAAAGATATCGTGATAGCGTTGGGACGTGACGGTCTGGTCGCAAATGTCATGAAATATCTTGACGGGCAGCCTTTAATAGGCGTAAACCCCGATGCGAAAAGGTGGGAAGGAAACCTCCTGCCTTTCGAAGTCGGAGACCTTCCGAGGATAATCCCGAATGTGATCAACGAGAACTTTGACGCAAAAAGAATTACCATGGCGAAAGCCGAAGCAAAGGATGGTCAGGTGATGTACGCTGTTAACGATTTCTTTGTCGGAATCAAAAATCATACATCAGCCAGATACCATATATGTTATAATAATGTGGTCGAGAATCAGTCTTCGTCGGGAATAATTGTTTCGACAGGACTCGGAATGACCGGCTGGCACAAGTCGATCATGGCTGAATTCAGAGGAATGGCCAAGGCGTTTAACCTCGGATTTGTTCCCGAAGTCGAGATGGGATGGGACACCGGTGAACTTATTTTTCAGGTCAGGGAACCCTACCCCAGCAGAAACACACAGGCCGAACTTGTTTACGGAAGGATTGAAAGAAATCGTAATCTTACGCTTGTTTCGGAAATGGCTGAAGACGGAGTTGTTTTTTCGGACGGAATTCTCGACGATGCAATTGAATTTAATGCGGGAATGGAAATAAAAATCGGTCTGGCTGACAGAGTCGGTCACCTGGTAGTATAGAAGAGAGAACATATGGAAGGTTACGATTCATCACAATACGAGAAACTGTCACTGGCTGTCGACCTTTTGGTCTTCACGATTGAAGACGACAGGTTAAAACTTCTGATGGTAGAAAGAAGCGAAGACCCCTTTGCAAAAATGTCAGCTTTGCCGGGGGTCTTTGTCGGGATAAAAGAAACTCTCGACGAAGCTGCAGAAAGAGGAATTGAGGAAGAAACGGGACTTAAGGATATTTATTTTGAGCAGCTTTACACATTCGGCGAAGTTGACAGAGACCCGAGAATGCGAATCGTATCTGTGGCTTATATGGCTTTGGTTCCGATTGAGAAAATGAACTATCACGCGGGCGAGAGAACTTTAAGCGCAAGACTGGTCGATGTTGAAGATCTGCTTTCATCGGATACAAAAGTCGCTTTCGATCACAAACGCATAATAGCATATGCAAGACAGAGACTTGCAAACAAGGTTGAATACACGGGAATTGCGTTCCATCTTGTCGAAGAGGAATTCACGCTTCCGAAGTTACAGAAAGTTTACGAAATACTTCTCGGAAAGCCTTTATACAAAGCGAATTTCAGAAAAAAAATAGCACCTCTTATCGAAGAAACCGATTTTATCACATCCGGGGAAGCACACAGACCGAGCAGATTTTACAGACTGAAGAAAACTGAAGAATAAGAGAAAGGTCTGGATTGTTTCTTAAATATATTTCACTTTGAGGATTGTATGGGACTGTTCGATAAATTGAAGAGTATGGATGCAGGATCATTTACTTTATCATTGATGAAAACAACTCCCTCAAAGAGGAACTTGAAGGGCAGGAGAAGGATTCGGAACAGCTTTTGGAATTCAGATATATTTATGAAATAGATGAAGTCGGATAATTTTTTATCTTTAAATATAAATGAGTATGACAAATCGGAGCCTTGCAGGGTTCTTTGAAGGGGTAACGAATGAGCAGAACAAAAGCTTTGACAATGTATTTAGTCGGAGCATTGGGACAAATTTTAACTGTATGCATAGCTGTTTTTATATTAAGAGCACTAGGATTTACGGTAGGATACTCTACCCCCATAGGGTGGATAGCAATAGCAATTGGCGGTATTTCATCAGCATTATGGGGGACTGTAATATCAATCAAATATCGTAATTCGAGTCTGAAAAATGTGGCATGCGATTTCTTTAGAGTTAGGCAAAATCCTGTAAATTACCTTTGGCTGCTTGCATTTATAGTATTAGATTTTCTTCCCGTTGCATTGGGCGGAACAATAACTGTAAGTGTATGGTATCTTCCGTTTATTATGTTCATTAAACATATAGCATTTGGCGGATTGGAAGAGATTGGATGGAGATATCTGTTTCAGCCACTACTGCAGGAAAGGTTTCATTATATTTTTGCAACTATCATTACTTTTGTTGCATGGGCGGCATGGCATTTCTTATTCTTTTATTTGGACGAAACTAAGGCTGATGCAATCCAATTTTTGCTGGGACTTCTTATAAACAGTTTTATTTTGTCTGCGTTGTACGTAAAAACAAAGAATCTTTGGATATGCGCAATGACTCATTCTCTGATAAATGTTTTATCGCAAATTACATCAGGCGGTAACCGGTATTTGGGCATTGTCACCAGGGTCGCAATTATTATATTGGCTGTTTTACTGGTTGCTACTAGGACGAATAAACAAGACAATAATAGTTGAAATATGGTTTTCTCCTCTTGTTTTAGGTTGTTTTTTTGCACTAAAGAAGTTTTGGAAAAATATGGTAACAAAAAAAGAATTAAAAAATAAACTGATTAAGTTGGGAATTGA
>JAIKXN010000183.1 GCA_024684055.1 Lachnospiraceae bacterium
TGCTTTGTCCGCATAAGACGTTCCGCTTCCGTCCGCTTTTGTATTCCAGTTATAGAAAGAATAACCGCTTCGCTTAAACTTATTTGCTCTGATATTTTTGTCTACAGAGGTATCACTCCAGTACTGTGTGATCTCATCTCCGGTTCCTTGGTTGGGATTATACGTTACAGAATGAACCCCATTGTCCATAAGTATTGTGTCCGTAACAATTCCGCTTGTTATTAATCCTCTTGAAAAAATAGCTACTCCGGTACCACCGTACTTTGCTTTATTGCCTTTTATTTGTCCGCCCGTTATTGTAATCATGTCGTCAGCATATACTCCGCCGCCCTCACGTGTAGAGGTATTATTTGTAATTTTTCCGTCCTTCATTGTAAATGTACCGTCCGTACAAACTCCACCTCCCAGTGAACCGGTATTTTTTGAAATGCTTCCACCGTTCATTATGAATTTTCCGTCGGAACATACTCCGCCTCCCCTGCTATCCGAAGTATTTCCTGAGATAGTTCCTCCGTTCATTGTGAATTTTCCGCGGGAAGATACTCCTGCGCCTGACCCTCCTTCTTTGTTGCTGTTATTAGAAATAATACCGTCGTTCAGCACAAAAGTTCCATCGTAGTTAATATAAACTCCACCTCCATGTACGGAAGTATTACCTGATATCTTTCCTCCGTTCATAGTAAATGTACCTTTTCTAACATTTACACCGGAGCCGAATACAGAGTTATTTTTTGTAATGTTTCCACCGTTCATGTTAAAGGATCCGTCCTCAACAAAAAAAGCGCCGCCCAGACCGGAAGAATGTGTTAATTCCCCGCTGTTGCCACTTTCATCATACAAATTGAAAGTTGAGCCATTATCTAAAGTAAATATGTCATAATAATATTCATACATCATAGACTCTTCAGAGATTACTTCAATAATTTTGTAGCCGTTAAGGCAAAGATCAATCTCCCGGGAACTGGTTTTAAGACCAAAATCATTAAGTTTTATATCGCAGGTAAGATATCCGCTTCCACCATTTTCCAGCAGAGTCTTCAAATCTTCTCCATTGCTTATCGCCGTCCATCCGGTATGGTTCTTATGCCCGTTGTGAGCATTATGTACTGCCGCAGCATTTGCCATCATGGGCATACAAAAAACTGACACCAAAGCCAGAAACATCAGTGTCGTCAAAAAACTCAAAAAATTTCTCTTCGTTTTTGTATTCATTTTTCTCCTCCCAATAAAACATTAATTATCCGAATCATATTCTTATTCCCGCATTTGAAAATATTATAACATTAATTATATTGTTAAACCAACATATATATCAGAAATAAACTTTTTTCAGTTGAATCATAATACCTCTCACTTTGTCCTTTGAAAAAAGCAGGTCCGGACATTATCCGAACCTGCTTTTTATTGCACTAATTATGTTTTGAATTAATAACTGCCTGTATTAATTCCGTACTTCTTACAAAGATTGTTAAACTCAGGTGAATTTATAAATCCTCTAAGTACATCATCTCTTGTCTTTCCATTCTTGAGTTCACGAAGCCATCCGTTGTAGCCGTCCTTGTCAGGTTCTCTGTCAAAGAATGCACGATACAACTTCGTTACATATTCTTCATCAGTCATTTTCTTCTGGAACTCTTCGCTGTTGATGAAGCCTGCAGCTACATCCGCACCCGTCGCCTGTTTGCTGATAAGTCTGTTCGTCCAGTCGTTAAGTCCGGCTGCCTCAGCAGGTCTGTCAAGAATTGTAACGTAGAATCTTTCTACGAATTTTCTTACCTGTTCTTCCTGAGAGAGCTTTCTCCATTTAGCCTTGTAGGTCAAATCATTTGCGGGCATCTTTGAAGCAACCGTTTTGTCCCATCCGGTGAATTCATAACCGTCTCTTACAGGTGTCGGTGCAGTAATCTTGGCGCCATACTTTACTGTTCCATTTGTATAGCTTCCCTTGGCCGATCCGCCTGCGAAATCCCATGTAAGCTTATAGCTGTTTCTTGTGTAATAATATTTTACTACAAGCGTGCCGTCTGCTTTAATCTTTTTCGTCTGAGTTGCAGGTGCCGTGAAACCTTTATATGTCTTTACCAAAGGTGTTACATTTGCGTTTGCCTTTCCTGTAAGTTCTTCTGTTTCGTTAGCCTTTGCAGGATAAGTACCGTCAAGTTTCTGTCTGTAATGTTCAACTTTATAAGAAGCTGTAGTCTGTTTCCACTGAGCATAAAGCGTAATCTTATTGGTATTTAAGACTGTCAGTTTGACTTTTGCGGCGTCTGCATAAGAAGTTCCTTTTCCGTCAGCCTTGGTATTCCATCCTGCAAACGCATATCCTTTTTTGGTAAATGTATTCTTATTAAGTGCAGTTGAAGTATTATATTTAATACTCTGCGATGCCATCGTTCCGCTTCCGCCGTTTGCATCGAATTGTACTGTATATTTATTAGGTTTCCACTGAGCGTAAAGTACTAAAGGCTTTCCTTTTGCAGCAGCTTTATCCGCATAAGAAGTTCCGCTGCCGTTAGCTTTTGTATTCCAGCTATGGAACTTATATCCGCTTCTGGTAAATCTGTTTGCAGTAAATTTTGAATTGGAATCTAATTGGTAATACTGCGTATAAGCCTTTCCTTTTCCTTTATTCGGATTAAATTTAACATAACAGATAGTTTCACTGTCATAATCTATATCATCTTCACATATTCCATCTATGATTATGCCTTTTTGGTAAACCATTATTCCGTCACACACCTGCGACGCACGATTTTGTTTGATTATTCCTCCATCTATAGTAAATCCGCAATAATCACTTTCATATGTTGATAAATACATTGCGGCCCCTGATGTTGCGATGTTATTTGAAACCTCGCCTCCTGTCATAATAAGATATGAATCTTCTGTACAAATGCCGCCGCCACTGCCATTTACTTTATTACCGGATATTATTCCGTCGGTAACTTTAAGTGTGTTTTCATATGTAAATATTCCGCCGCCGTTAAATTCCGCTGTATTATCGGATATCTTTCCTCCGGTAATTTCTACATATACATTATCCGTTGACAAACCACCACCGGAAGCCCCTGAACTGTTACCGGAAATAGTTCCTCCGGTCATTTTAAATTCGCCCTCCTGAAGACATAATCCGCCACCGGCGTTTTCGGAAGTGTTATCACTTATGAATCCATCAGTTATAATCATATTTACGTTGTAAGCAAAGATTCCACCACCGGAATATTTAGAAGTATTATCTGAAATATATCCTCCGTTCATTATGAAGTTACCGTACCAAAAAGACAGCGCTCCGCCTTCTCCGTCCGAAGTATTACCTATAATACTTCCTCCGTTCATCGTAAAACACGAATCGCCACCTCTGACTGCTATAGCTCCGCCACCAGCTCCGGCAACATTATTTTCTATGGTTCCGCCGGAAATGGTAATTGGGATATCATCATAAATATATATGGCTCCTCCATCTTCGAATGCTCTATTGCTCGTAAGGCGTCCCTCGGTCATAGTAAATTCTGAATTACCCTCAAGATAAATACCTCCACCTTTTCCTTTGGATGTATTATTCCTGATATCTCCTCCGTCCATTGCAAATTTTCCTGAATGAACACGAACTCCTTCTCCGAAACAATTGGTTTTGTGTGTGATTTTACCGCTGTTGCCGGTTTCATCATATAAATATAATGATGCGTTCTCACCTACAATAATTACGGGCATACTGCTTGTACTGTTCTTTTGAGTGATACTGTAACCGTTAAGACAAAGAGATACTTCCTTCCCGCTGCAAATTTCCAAAGCATTATTTGAAAGTTCAATATTAGCAGTAAGATAACCGCTTCCACCATTTTTTCCAAGGTTAATTAACGCCGTATCACTGCTTATTGCATCCCATCCGAAATGACTTGAATGACCGGAATGGATGAAATGTATAGGCAGAGCAGCTTTCGCCTTAATTGGTATTCCGATGGCAGTCATTAAGACAATCATCAAAAATGCCATCATAATAATCCTTAGAATTTTTTTAGATACATTCTTCATTTTTTATCCTCCTCATTTTATTCTTTTACTTTTTATCCAACACCATAAAAAACTGTAATTGAATTTATTTAATTATGCCCTACTTCCGGCAAAGTTTAAATAAATAACTTCCTGCATCAAATCCAATTTTCTTTCAAAGGTTAAATCAATAGCTTCCGGTGTTAATTCCGTACTTCTTGCAAAGGTTGTTAAACTCAGGTGAATTTATAAATCCTCTAAGTACGTCATCCCTTGTCTTTCCGCTCTTGAGTTCTCTAAGCCAGTTGTTATAACCGTCCTTATCAGGCTCTCTGTCAAAGAATGCACGATATAACTTTGTTACATATTCTTCGTCGGTCATTTTCTTCTTTTGGAATTCACCGCTGTTAATGAAGCCTGCAGCTACATCAGCACCTGTTGCCGTCTTACCGATCAGTCTGTTCGTCCAGTCGTTAAGTCCGGCTGCCTCGGCAGGTCTGTCGAGAATTATGGTATAAAATCTTTCTACGAAATTCTTAACATTCTCTTCCTGTGTAAGTTTTCTCCATTTAGCTTTGTAGGTTACATCGTTTGCAGGCATTGTTGAAGCTAATGTTTTATCCCATCCTGTGAATACATAACCGTCTCTGGTAGGAACAGGCGCCGTAATCTTTGTGCCATACTTTACATTGCCCTTGGTATAACTTCCTTTGGCTGAACCGCCTGCGAAGTCCCATGTAAGTTTATAGCTGTTTCTTGTGTAATAATACTTAACAACAAGTGTTCCGTCTGCAGTGATCTTTACAGTCTGAAGTTCAGGTGCAGTAAAGCCCTTATATTCTTTAACGGCAGGAGTAACTTTTGTATTAGTCGTTCCTGTAAGCGATTCAGTTTCACTTGCTTTTGCAGCATACGTTCCGTCAAGTTTCTGTTTGTAATGCTCTAC
>JAIKXN010000247.1 GCA_024684055.1 Lachnospiraceae bacterium
TCTGGCAATCTTACGAAGAGCTGAGTTAGGCTTCTTAGGTGTTGCAGTCTTAACAGCGGTACATACGCCTCTCTTCTGAGGAGAAGGTGCTTCGACACTCTTTTTGTGAAGTGAGTTAAAGCTTGACTGCAAAGCAGGTGCTTTAGACTTCTTTTCGGATGTCTTTCTTCCCTTACGTACTAACTGATTAATTGTCGGCATTAGATTTTCCTCCTTATCTTATTTTACGCGATTTTTCGCACACTATAAAAGACGCACAAAAATGCGCGCTTTTATATTATACTTTTACCGTATTCAAATGTCAAACTGTTTTTGTTGCATTTGTTCATACGGTCGATTCAATTTTGTAAGGTATTCTTACTCAAGCCGAAAAGTTATTTCCACAATGATGTGTCTACCTGATAATTCGGGTCTTTCATATATTTCTGCACTTCCCGGAATTGGGCGGGAGTTAAACTGGTATGTCCAACAGTCGTGTCAAGGTCGAAATTTAATAAAATTTTTATATACGCAGCTCCCACCTCATCATCATATTTTTCTATTGTTCCCTCATAATTCCCATTCTGTGCTGTATGGAACCATTCCACATAGGCTTCTATTGCGTCTTGCTGTTCTTGCGTGGACAGGTTATACTGACATATCCAGTCAACTTCAAGATCCATCGCTGATTCATCATTATATTCATTATATGCGGCTAAAGCAATCTGTAGTTCTCCGATATCATATTCGATGTTTTCATATTTTCTGTTTTTTACATCATCATAATTCACTTCGGTATAAGGTTTACAATAGAAAGCCATCAAATGTAAATACGTGTCCAAAACTTCCTTGGCTCCATCATAATCCTTATTATCCAGACAATCGTCATATATTTCTTGTCTTATGGTTGAAAGACTTGCACTTTCAACATGTGTCGCTTTTTCAGATGCTTTGGGTCCGCAGCCTACTATAAAACCAAATGTAACTATAACTACTATCAGTTCGATTTTCTTTTTACGCAATAATATATTCATATATGTCCCCGCTAAAACTCCGAAATATCTTTACTCGATTCAAAACTGTTAATTCCACAAGTCCTTATCTAAAACATGGTTTGGATCTTTCAAACGTTTCTCCACGTCCTCAAGCTGAGCAGGAGTTAAATCATTGAAATTAACAGGATTTTTAATTTCGGGAAGCATCTTAATATACGTCGCCTCAATCTGATCCCTGTAGTATTCCAACGATCCGGGTTGATCATCATTTCCGGACTGACGATTATTATACCAATTTAAATAATCAGCTAATGCTTTTTTCTGTTCAGGAGTGCAACTTCCAAAATTTAATACCCAATCGATATCAATATTGCTTCCGGTAGCTTCATTATATGCCGCAATCCTGATCCACAATTCATTTGTATTGAACTGTATATTTTCAGCCCCCATTAACTGATCATTAGCAGTTGCCCCCGTGAAATATGTAATACAAAATCCATTACAGATTGAAATCCACTCCAACTGTTTTATTCCCTGTTGGCCTGCTATGGCATTATCATATTCATCCTTAATGTCTTTGCAAAAATAAGCAAAATCTATAATATCAGATACAAAACCCATTTCCACAACGTCCAGGAATTTACCAAGTGCATAGAAAAATCCCTCTTTTGCTACATTGTCCCATGGATTATAGTCACCACCGAGTTCTGCGAGAATAGTCTCTACTGAATTACATAACTGTTCAATCGAATTGGTTTCATTATTAACTCTAATGAGTGTATAATCCGCTAAATAATTATTCCAAAACTTTATATCTCCTGCAATAATGTGTTCAAAAATCTTCTTTGCTCCATCTTTCAAATCGTCCGAGTAAACATAGCAATCATCATAAGTTATTCGCGGTATAATATAAACATTTGAACCATCTACGTATACTGCCAGATGTTTATATGTCGGCATATTGGGATCAATATATGTGGTCTCTATAGGAGCCATTTCTTTTAACTTTTTAACCGCATATTTAATCGCAATGGCTCTATTCATCGCTTCTTCATCAAAACCTGTACGATGATATCCTGCCAATCTATATTTGGCACACCATAATGCGGCATTTAAATCTGCAACCTCCTCCATAACAGGGCTGAACTCAATAGAACTGGTCCACGTCTGACTATCATAAACCTCTCTGGTAGTAAGGTTCATTAATTCTGACATCTCTTCATCAGACATTTGATCCATTAATTTGCAGAATGCCAGCTTTTCATCCATCGTCAAAGTGGAAGGATCCTTATACAAGAACTCTTCAATAGCATCCCAGTCCGGGTTGCCATTCTTATCAAGCCACTTTTTAAGGTATTCGTTCTGCTTTTGTTCATGTAATTCATCTAACTTATTGAGTGCCGGGGTGTTACTAATATCCTTAAACGTACCGTCTGAAGAAACGCAGTCTTTTAAATCAGACAATGCTTTTACAGCATTTGTTCTGAAATCGACAGAATTGGCAAACAATGCACCGCTTTTGTCCTCAAATTCGCCCAAACGATCCAACTTTTTCTGATATTTATCCATTTCTTTCTGGTAACTATCTATCGCTTGTTGATACAACCATACCGTAAACGGATTAGGATAGTGGTTTTCCGTGATTACTACTTCTTCCCCCATTATATAGGTTGTAAAGGTAGTAGTATAAGTACTGTTTCTTTTATAAGTATCTAATTCGGTTTGTTTCTTATCTCGCCTCTCTTTGGCAACCTCCCAATTTCCGTGTAATTCGCCAAAAATTAAATCTTCTGTTTCCAAAGTAATATATCCAAGCAGTTTAAAACAATCCGAAATATCATACTCCGTTGCCGCAATGAATCCATCTATTACATTCGTATATTTAAATGCTACACTGCGAATAACACTAACAGAGGGACTATTCGATTTTACCTGACAAGCCAAATTGCCAAATGCCGTATTTGCAGCTAACAGCTTTTCCTTTTCACTTGATAAATCTGCTAACAAGTTAGTAGTTCTTGTTGCTAATGTTCCACGATGTAAAGACTTATTCCAATAACTCATATATTAACCCTCTTTCTTAATTCCCCGCTGCCTGCTGTGCATTAGTGTCTATAACCTTAACTTCATCAGCATACTGTATCATAATCGTACCAATATTTGACATTCTACCTTTAAGTCCACCGTCGCCGCTAATATTCGCAGAATCATCCGCATGAATGGAATTCATCAGACCGGTAACCGTTAATCTTGAATTGTCCGCATTATCGCCCTGATATTGGCGGGTAAACGCCAACGCTTCTCCCGAGTTTTTAATCTCTTGTCCCAGTTCATTAAAATTTTCAACATTAATCGATACTCCACCTGACATATTTGTAACCTTCCTTTCTTAGAATACCGTCTCATAAAATAATATTATATTACCGTCCTTAAAATGTAAACCCTATCTCAGTTTTTCCCACATTCTCTTCTTCTCCTGAACTTTCGACAAAAGAGCCGTAATGTTATCTTTTTCTCCCCGCGAAATATCCAGTTTTATTAGTTCCGTCAGATGCTCTTTAATAGCCTTTTCTGAATTGCAAATCCGACTGTTAAGAATCTTTAGCATCTCTCTTTCTTCCAGTTTGTGAACAAAGCCGTCCGAACAAAGCAAAACCGTGCTGTCAGGTATAACCTCTCCACTGTAAAATGCAGGAATCGGATTCAAGGTTGCTCCGACGCATTGCAAAAGCATATGGGTTCCGTTCACTGTTTGATCTTCAGATATCTGATTAACCTCATCACTGATAATATAAAATCGGCTGTCTCCGATGTGTACAGCATAATACATTCCATCAAATATAAGCACTGCTGTCAGTGTTGTACCAAGCTGAATCTGTTTTCGTCGTCCGTAATCCAACAAGCCTTGATTAATCTCTCGAATCATTTCGGACCACTTCTGTTTCAGTGCCTCAAAATTATTGAAAATAATATCCGATTCTTTATTATTGAACCATCTATCAAACATGGATGTGACAGAACGGCTGGCTATTTCGCCTTCCGAAAGACCTCCGACACCATCGCATATTACCATCAGACAGGCTTTCTGATTGCGAGTTGTCTTGATACCGATATAACAATTGTCCTGATTAACATCCTTTTTGGTGCCGATATCCGTTGCGAATCCCGTGATAAAATTATTGCCTTTCGTGCGTAAAGGAACAGGTTCCAACGAAGCTGCCTGATATAAAATTGCCGTTGGGGTTTCGGACAGTTTTTCGGTTATATCTGCCTGAGCAAGATCCTGTGTGGCATTCTCTTCTTCAAGAGTCGCAACAGTACGTTCCGATTTGTCGCTTCCGCTCAATTGGCACGTTATCTTTTCCGTCTCAAACATGGATACACTCCATTCATTACTCTACTTTGTATATTTCTCCGGCGAACTTGACTTCCATTCCTTTTTGGAGAAGATACTCTTTGTCCGGATCCAGTTTTTCCCCGTTAATAAAAGTACCGTTCGTAGACTTTAAATCCTTTAAAAACAAACTGTTGTCCCTATAAATCAATTTAGCATGTGCACGGCTTACCGAAGGCTTCGAGATGACATAATCGGCATTCGAACTGCTTTTACCGACAGTCAGTTCGGATTTGTCAATAGTAATACGTTCTCCGTTATTACCGACAAGAGCAAAATCGCATGAATTCGAATTACCATAATCCATACTTTTAAGAACCGTGGTTTCATCCGGATTAAAACACTCTGTTTCGGCTGATGCAGGGGATGACGACTGTGCAAAGTTCGGAATGCTCTGCTGAGCATATGGTTTTTGCGTCGATTGAGAATAATCAGCTTCCTTTTTCCCCGAAACTATGGTTTCTTTCTTCTTATCTCTTGCTTCATTTACTGTATAATAATCCCGAGTCGTCTTAGACTCCGCTCTATTTTGGTGATCATTTTTCTTTACCTTTGACAGAATTAAAATCACCGTCAAAGCTATTACCGCAAGAGAGAGAACCGAAGTAGCAATAATAAGTACAATTTCACCGCTGCTGAGGGAATTATCAACCTCAAGGCTGTCGGGAATTGCAATTACATCCTTCAGAATTTGATCAACCTGCTCCTGAGTTCTGTTTTCGTCAGCCACTATCTCATGTGCGCTGTTCAAAGTCTGCTCGGCCTGAAGCACAGAATCCGGAGTATATATATCCATATCCATTTTTTCAACTATACTTATCGCATTTTGAAGTGCAGTCGTATCAACTGTATAATCGTTATGATCTGCAACTGCATAATCCATGCCGATAAGTTTCAATACGTTGGCAATCTCTGTACGATCCAATGCATAAGAATGTGCCGAATCGTTGGAATAGCAAAGCATTCCGATCAGTTCACCTTTTCTGTTCACTAATGGAGCACCGCAATTATCGGGGGTAACCGGAATATCATGGCTGATTTTCAATATTCCGTTTACACCAATATAGTTAATCAGGGTTCCTTTCCACTGATTATCCGAAGACACCGTATACACACTGTCCTGAACTTTTACATCATCATCCAGGTCAAACAAAATCGGTTTTCGGTCATATATAGACTGTTCCATATCAAGAACCGCAATATTCAGATTATCGGCAAAGACATGTACGGTTGCTGCAGTTGAAATATCGGCAGTAATTTGAACACGTATAAAAAAATCCAGTTCTTTTTCTTCTTTCTTATCATATGTTGCCATCAATTCAGCTTTTTTCTCATCACTGACATATACGACAGAAGAATTAACAAGAACTGTAGATATCTTCTCCTCATTTCCGACAAGAATGCCATATCCTTCTCCAAGAAGAATATCTCCATCTCGGCTGTCATGATAATAATTGCTTACTTTTACAACAGAATCCGATACAAAGTTCAGATCAGGTTCCTCGTCTTCTGCTTTTGCCGAAACAGGAACCATTAAAACAATAAAAGCAAGCAATACGGCAATAAAGGCAACAGCCATTCTGACTGTTTTATTGTCTTTTTTTATATACATCTTCATTTTATTTGTACCTCTAACCGCTTTATATTATCATACGTATTTTAACGTTTATTATTACATTCATAATTAATCCGGGGCAAAACCATCCGGACATCCAAAAAATAACGGGCTGTGCGGATGAGATTCGAGCCCGTAAGGGTCAAAATCTCACCGCAAGCCCGTTCACTTAATTCCTACTCAAATAATATTATAATTATTTGGATACGCTGCTAGCAGCATCCTCTGACTTTAAGTTGATATTTGAAACAGCATCTGCGTAAGTTTTCATTGTAACTGCTGTATTTGCAAGCTGAGCAACGAATACACTGATCACATCTCTGTTTGCTTTGTAAGTAGTTGCAGCTGTAGCAACAGCTGTACCTTCAATACCTACTTTTACAAGATTTGTAATAGAACCGTCAACTTCATAAATCTTTGATGCAATCTGTTTTGCAAGACTGTTTAACTGTTCAGCTTTAGTAGCAGCTGAACCACTGTTTAACTGTACTTTCTTTCCACCGAGAATTGCCATTACTATTTACCTCCATAAATCTGACCAAGTGCCTGTTCGAATGCTGTATCTGCTGAAGAATAATTCGAAGTAGTGGTACTAGCCCATTCGGAAATACTCTGTAAGCAGGGAGCAATTTTTCTAAAGCTTTCCATGAATACAGGAATTGTACTCTTGAATTTGTCTGCAGCATCACCTTGCCAGTCAATAAGCATATCCTGCATCTGTGCTTCGAGATTATTTGCAAAAACAGTAATTGCTGTAGCCTGATCGTTTAACTGATTGCATGCTGTTTTAACGCTTGCTTCATCAGCACCCTTAGTCTCAGTAGTAGCTTCGGGAATTGTAAACTCTTCCAATCCATTTGTTAATGCGTCCATTTTGTCCTCCTTTAGAAAAAATTAAGTTTATCTATTTGAAAGTGGTCTTTATTCAAAGTAAAGTAATCCCCACTTACAAAACATACACTCCGTGACTTTTAATCCCCTTCGTCACACATCTGTCCTTTTAATCTTCCGATCAATATGACTATTACTCTTTATATGATTTTATTGCAAAACAAGCATAATTGTCAAGTAAAACGTTAATGATTCCTGTTATAAAAAAGCCCACCGGAAAGCATCCGACGGGCTTGGCTCATTCAGTCAGGATCATTCATCTTTTTCCTGTGAATCTTCATCCTTTTCTTCCGAATCTTCATCTTTTTCCTCATCATATTCTTCAAGCTGTTTGTTCAGGCCTTCAAGCTGTTCGTCATAATTCTTCATATACTTCTCTTTCTCACTGTTCAAATCTGCCTGAAGTTCATCTTTATTCTTCAAAAAATCAATATAGAGTTTTCTTCTTTCTTCATAAATCTCTTCAATGTCTTTGGGAATACTTTTTGATTCGGTAAGAAATCTTTCATCCTGTTTTTTTGACAGAATAATATCATCTTCCATATTTTCATACAGTCTGTTTACACTGTCGAAGGTTTCCATATTCCTGTCTCTTTCCCTGTTTAAATCTTTTATTGCATCCTGAATATCCTGTTTTGACATATCTGCTCCCTTCTTTGCGCCTCCAGGCGCGATTTAAAAGTTATCTGAGAAAAATTATTTTGAAAGCGGAATCTTATACATTGCACAATAATCTCCGCTCACAAACCATGCTTCCTGCGGCTTTAATTCCCTGTCGCCGCGTTTCTGTTTGTTTTTGATCCTCCATTCGATTACCTGTGCCTCGGAGAGTTTTTCAAATACAAGCATATTGTTGGCATCATTTAACAGCTTGACAAGTCTGTCTTTCGCCAGATACAAGCTTTCATTTTTAACACGAGGAAGAATAAAACTTACGCCTGAAACAGCTTCGCTGCTCAAGCATTCACATATCAAATTGTAAGTTTCATCATCTTCACTCAAGAATGAAACAACCTGGTCGGAATTTAATATAAGACAGCTGTACTTAGAATTTCCGGGGTTGTCCAATGCACTCCTGCATATTTTTTTAACACATTCAATAACCGTAGTCGCATCCGAAGAATAATATGTTATTCTGTCCTTATATGCAGCAAAGCTTCCCTCGGAATCATCAAATATATAAATATCTGCCGGCGCCTTGGCCTGTTTGGAAAGCAGTTCCTCCAGGATCACCTTAAGGAATGAAACTTTAACCTCCGCCTTTCCGCCGACAAGTCCCAATATCGGGAAATCACTAAGCTGGAGTACATCAACGCCGTAATTGTCGAAATTGTATCCAAGCGGGAACATATAAGGTTCCCACTCTGTTTCACTTTTATCCCAAAGATCGCTAAGGCTTACTTCATCCGGTAAGGTGGGCAGTTTTTCCGCACCCTTTCCCTTATCATTCTCGTTGATCATTCCGATAAACTCACGGATCTTTGTAACACGTTCGATCTCCTTCTGAGCAGGGAACGGAACATAGATCTGACCTTCATATATTTCTTTATCGATAGTAAAGAAACAGCGTCCCGGTTTCTGATCAAGTTTCTGTCTGCATCTTTCAAATACAGACGAATACTCGGATGAATCGTTGCAATAGAAACAGAAACGATTTGAGAAGTTGGACATATATCTGTATCCAAGTCCGTTGGTCTGCTGCGCCGTAACGATCAAACAGATACCGACTGCCGCTCCGTCTCGTGCAAGTTTCAGCATACTGTCTTCCAGATTGTTATTTAATTCCCTGAATACCATAATGTTATCAAGGATTATTACCTTCTGATTAAGTTCTGTCTGCCCGGATTCACGGTATGCAGAATATGAACTTAAGCCCATTTCCGACAGAATATCTTTTCTTCGCTGAATCTCTGCAACCAGTTTAGCAAGAAGATCCTTGGCTTTATCATCATCCGAAGAAGTAACCACATCACCGACATGTTTAAGTTTTTCAAAATTCTTAAGTATCATCGATGCGTAATCCAACAGATAAATCTCAACCTCATCTGATGAATATCTTTCTGCCAGGCCACGAATAATACAGGTAAGCATATTTGTCTTACCCATCTGGGATGAACCGATGATCATTACATGACTCTGAGTAAGGTTGACATCCATAAGTTCCTGAGCCTGTCTCTGAGGAGCATCGTAAATACCGAGCGGAATGCAGACATCAGTGGATTTATTCTCATAAGGAACCAGATTGTATTCAATATTATCCGAAAGAGGAGGCATGCATATATTCGGAAGTCTTTCAATTTTATTAACTTTGCAATAATCAGCTATGTACTCAACAATTGCATCAAGCTGGTTCTTTCCGCCTTCTTCTGCCTGCTGTTTCTGTTCGAATACTACCATTCGCTGACCGCTCAGTTCCACACTGTTGATCTTGAATTTCTTAACTTTGCCCATAGCACCGTTGGGTACGGGTGCACCGCTGTATGCAGACTGGAACAGCTGGAATATTTCATTGTTGCCGACCTGAAGATATGCACGTCCGGGTTCACGAATTTCTGCAGCAAGAGGGGATTTCAAAACTTCATTACTGTCGCTCTTATCCTGAACCTTCAAGCAAAGTTTGAATTTAGAGTTACTCCAGATCTGATCGTTAACGACACCCGAAGGTTTCTGAGTTGCCAGTATCAGATGAACACCAAGGCTTCGGCCGATACGTGCAGCCGAGATCAGTTCTTTCATGAATTCAGGCTGTTCGCTCTTTAATTCCGCAAATTCATCTACGATCAGTATCAGATGAGGAAGCGGCTCTTTGGCTTTGCCGCTTTTGAACAGACGAATGTAGTCATCGATATGGTTAACATCGTGCAAAGCAAAATATCTCTGACGTTTCTGTAATTCTGCCTTGATGGAGGACAGGGATCTGTCAATCTCTTTACCGTCAATGTTGGTAATGGCACCGTTCAGGTGAGGAAGATTTCTGAACTGGTTAACCATACCGCCGCCTTTGAAGTCGATGATTATAAAGCCGACCTCATAAGGATGGAACAATGTTGCCATGGACAGAATATAAGTCTGCAGAATCTCGGATTTACCGGAACCTGTAGTACCTGCCACCAGGCCGTGCGGTCCGTGGAATTTCTCGTGAAGATCCAGATAAACGATCTCATTTCCGCTCTTTACGCCAAGAGGTGCTGCCATAGTATTGTAAATACGACTGTTAGCCCATCTTGAACTCAGATCCAGTTCTCTGACATTTCCGATATCCAAAAGCTGATACATAGATATATTCTTGGTAAGCGCAGCTTCCAAACTGACTTCTTCAACATTAACACTGGCCATTTTCTGAGCAACCGCTGCTGCCGTTTCGATCGGAACACGATTATATTCAAAGATGTCCACTTTCTCACCGTCATCAATATCCTGAATATAACCGGCCATCTCTTTTTCACTCAGAAATACCCTTTTCTTACAGAAGCGATTGACATATTCAACATACTCGTCAAAGAAAAGAAATACGCAGTTTAAATCCTTCGCTTTCTCAACAAAAAGGTTTATCGGATGTCCTTCGATGATCTCCGATCTGTATACAAAGATCACATAGGTACTGTCTTCTTTATTCTCTGCTTCTTTTCTTTTGGAACGCTCATTTAAAAAACTGTACAGATACTCAAGAATAACCTTGTTACTGTTTTTATCATATGCAAAATAACGAAGTCCGCTCTTTTCGTCATATGCATTTCTGAACCATCTTGCCCAACGGAAATTTTCCACGTCATCTTCTTCCATAATAAAGACGGTTTTCAGATCCTGGTAATAATGTTCTATGCACATCTGAAGGATCAGATTCTTCATCATCTGATATAACTGCGTTCTTTTGCCTATAAATCCTACAGTTCGATTTTCTGCCAGATCCAGCATGATCGGCATATCCGCAACAAACTGATATTTGTCATGGAAGAGCTGAGGATAGTCCATCAGAGGATCGTTCACCTGACGTGTATCCTGTTCCTTGCTTTCAACAGCAACCTTGGACTCGGCAGCGCCTACGCCCAACTGAACATATAAGAAATCCTTATTTTCCTTTTGCTTTTCAAAAAGTCTCTGATCAAAATCCTCTACTTCTCTTATCCTTTCATCGATTCCGGGATACTGACGCTTGGAAATGATACGTTCTTTTTCCTGCAGTTCCTGTATCTTTTTCTCCTGATCTGCTATGTATCTGTTATAATCGTTTTCTCTGCTGACCAGATCTTTTCTGTATTTAATCTTTCCTTCCCTCAAGGAAATGATCGAGGTTATTATGCCCGTGAGACCCATACCGACACACATGAATATGTACATGACATTTCTACCGCCCATGGCGGCTCTCATAAGAACCATCATGCCGACGGAGATCAGAGAAGGAAGCAAAGATGTAACAATGTTCCTTTTATCCAGCACCGGTTTGGCACTGGGAGCAAGAAGTTTGATCTCTTTCTCCGGAACAACAAATTGCTGTCTTGCACTGCGGACAAAATTGGGATAATGAAGATGATTGCTCTGAGGCTTCTTTGTTACCGTCTCAAATTTCGAAATCAGTTCAAGATTGCTGCCGGTGAAAAGTGCACCTTCATGCCAGTAAAAATCAAAACCGTTAATACTGATGATATCCCTGTCGGAAATGATTTTCTTTTCTTCCCTGCACTTGGTTCCGTTCAAAAGGACTCCGTATCGGCTGTTCTCGGAGTGCAGGATATATGTACCGTTTTCTTTGGCTATGGTGAAACTGTCCCTGCCAAGAACCGGATCATCTATGCGTATATTGCACTGGTCAGATGCACCTACACGGATAAGATCTGCATTTTCACAGCAGATTTTCGTATAGAAATCTTCACATTTCTTTTCAAAATCAATATCAAACTCAATGGAGAACAAATAGTCCTCCGTCTTGACATTGATAACTTTCCATCTTTCCAAAACGTCAAAATACACTTTGGAATTCTGTCCCATCTCGTTCTGAAGGCATACATTCTCGCTGCATTCAGCCTGCCACTGACCGTTCTGTGCAAAGACCTTTATTTCGAAATCCACAGGGAACATTTTCTTATGGAAACGCATGTGGCTGGTATTTGTGGTACCTATATAGATGCCTTTTTCCCATTTGTCATTAAGTTTTACTTCACTGAAAATATTATCGCCGAGTATCGCTATCTTATACTTCATTATGATTTCCTTCTGCCGTAAATAATGCTTCCGTTACGAATGCCAATCTCCTCAAGTGTCTGGTCACCTTTTATCAGTGCTATCGGATTCTCAGAAGTCAGAAAATCCTCAACCTTGACAATATTCTGAATTGCATAAATAAATTCATCCGCCGTTATATCAAGAGGTACTTCCAGGTCTTTTTGAAAATCACCGCATATAAACTGAATTATTACTTTTTCCTTCATTGCGCTCACCCTATATAAATTCTGAATTCCTCATTCGCAAAGCATATCTTGTCTCCCGGATTAACAGGAGTGCTCTCATAAGGTTTCAGCCTCTTATCATTAATAAAAGTTCCGTTCGTCGTGTTCTTGTCCGAAATATATAACCTTCCGTTCTCAAAAACGAGCAATGCGTGTACACGGCTGATGGCTCCGTTTCCTTCGATATGGTAATCCGTCTGGGACGCATCCTTACCCACAACAAGCTGCGGCGACGACACATTGGTTCTTTCCTGCGTCTTTACTCTTTCAAGAACATACAGCGTATTCTCTACCGGTTTGCTCTGAAGAATAGTGGTACCGCCCTCATCCTCGTCTTTTGTCTCAGCTCCGCCCGATACAGCAAGAAGCATCTTGTAATCGGGCCGTAACATTTTGGACTCACTGAAATCCGGTGCAGGTTCCGTTACCGTAAAATCAAGACGTTTCTGTTCTCTCTTTGCTGCACGTTTCTTGCGGGTTAAGAAGAGGATCAGGAAAACTGCCAGTCCTATCGTTCCGACAACCGAGCCGACTATGATCAGGATGATCTTCGTTTTCTTTGCTTTGGCTGCCGCTTCTTCCTTTTCTTTGCTGTATGACTTATATGAAATGCCAAGTTCCTTGAAAACCTTTGAAACCGAAGTCATTGAAACTGCGGTTCCCTTGGAACCTTCTCCGATAGGTTCTCTGTTGATGCAGATTCCTTCGACATATCCTTCCTCATTTAAGATCGGAGCTCCATACATCTCTTCATCGATAGGCCAGTTAAAGTAAATGTAGTAATTACCCTGATTATTGGAAGTCTGCATAACCTGACCTGAATAGTGTTTTTGAAGATTGTCGTTGGAATAGCCGATAATCGTGATCAGATCCGGATAGGAAAGTGACGGTTCGCCATCATATAAAACAAGGCCTTCGCTGACATATTTCCCATCGACCTTCAAAACAGACACTCCGAGTTCTTCGCTTCTGCTTTGGATTGAAGCCCCCACGGTTATGCCGTTATTTAAAACGATCTCGAATTTGTATTCCTTGGAATTATCGATCTCTGCTGCAATGTCATAAGAAGTGATTATATACTGACCGCTTTCTCCTTCCGATGTCACCAGAACACCGCTGCCATAAAATTCCTTCTGCAGTTCCGCGCCGTTATAGGAATCCTTTTCAGACTCATATACATACGTTGCCCTGATACGAACAACACCCGCTGTCTCTTCTGCATGAACCTCTATATTCACAAACATGAATATCAAAAACGCACATGCGAAAAACGCCAGGCACTTACCTGCAAAAGTCAATGTTTTTAATTTGTTAAAGGGAACTTTGTTCCGAATGGAATCTTTTTTATTGATATACAATGTTGTCCTCTCCGATACATATAGAAAATTAGTCGTTTTTTTACCCATACGCCCTTTTTTTATTATACATAGGAATATTGTTTATTTCAATTAAAAAACAGACCTCAGTAAAAACTGAGGCCTGTTTAAATTATCGTTTTATGAATTACTCTTCGTCGGTAATAATCTCTTCTGCTTCTTCTGTATCGGTTTCTTCGATGTAATTCTCGATTGTTCTCTTATAGAGATTGGGAACATCGAGCTGTACATCACGATAACGCTTCATACCTGTACCTGCAGGGATA